>JAUPKJ010000253.1 GCA_030837505.1 Actinomycetota bacterium | reverse complement strand
GTGAACCCGGGGAACCCGGCCGGACCGCCGGTCTCTCCGGCGCTGCCCGTCAACCCCGGGAACCCTGCCGGTCCTCCGGGCTCCCCGAGCCCGGGGAGTCCGGTCAGTCCTGTCGCGCCGCCGGTGTCTCCCGTCATCCCCTCGAGTCCTGCGAGTCCGGGAAGTCCGGGGAATCCTGTCGGGCCGCCGGTGTCTCCCGTCTTCCCCTCGAGTCCGGGGAGTCCGGGGAACCCTGTCGGGCCGCCGGTGTCTCCCGTCTTCCCGGTCCCGGCTTCCTCGCCCGCGGTTTCCTCGCCCGACCGGGGAGCGGGGACCGGGAACGCCGGAGCCGGCGAGACCACCCGGCCCCCCGTCTTCCCCGTCCCGACTCCGTCGCCGGCTCCCCCCGGCAGCCCCTCGACGTCCTCGGACCACAACGGTGTCGCGCCCCCCGTCCCGGGTCCGGCGGTCGCCGACCCGAGCCGTCCCGGGACGCATCCGATCGTCCCCAGTTTCCTCCCGCCGCACAGTCCCACGCCTTCTGCCGGAGTGCCCGGGACCGGCCTGTTCGATGGGATGGGGTCCCACTCCTCACAGGAGCACCGCGGTGTCCCGGGGTCATGGGTCTTTCCTGGGCAGGACCCTGGAGGGGTTCCGGGAGGCGGGGGCCTGGGGAGCGGTTTCCCCGCGGGGTCCGCCGCCACTGCCGGCGGCGTCCCGGGGCCCGATTCGTCCCCGTCCCTGTCCGGTTCTTTTCCCCAGTCGGGGGGCCCGGCCGAGACCGCCTCGATGTCCTCGGCGCCTGGCCTGCCCACCGCGGGGTCAGGCAACTCCGGTCAGCCTGTCTCCGACGGTCCGTTCGGAACCTCCGGCCGCTCCGCCGTCGCCGGGGGCAGTCCGTCGAACGGTATGGGGATGGGCAGCGGCATGCCGTACATGCCCATGGCCCCCATGGCCGGAGGAAACAGCCAGAAGGAGGAGCGCGAGCGCTCCACCTGGCTGTCGGAGGACGCCGAGGTCTGGGGTCAGCAGGACGATGCGGCCCCCGCCGTCGTCCAGGGCCTGGACCCGACCCAGATCGCTCAGGTCGTCCCCGTCGTTCCGAACACGCCTCGCAAGCCGGTTCCCGGGCCTGCCCACGCCCCGACCCGCGAGCAGGCCGGCCCGCGTTACCGCACGACAGGAGCGTGACGAGCTATGTCCCTCGACGACCGCGCCGCGCTGGAAGACCTGTGCGCACAGTACGAGCAGTACCGGACCGAGGCTCTGGCTGCCCGTGAGGCCATGGAGGCCGTCACGGCTACGGCCACTTCTCGCAACGCCCTGGTCACCGTCACCGTCGGGTCCCAGGGCGAGATCACCTCGCTGGTCTTCAACTCCCAGGGCTACCGCAGGATGGCCCCCGCGGAACTCGCCCACACCGTGCTCGAAACGGTCCGAACCGCGCGTTCCAGCGCCTTGCGTCAGCTGTCCCAGTGCCTGCCGGACGTCGGGATCGGCGACGTGCGTGTCGCGGACGTGGTGGACGGCAGTGCCGACTGGGCGAGCCTGCTTCCCGACTTCGCACCGCCCGGAAGCTTCGATACCGCACGGAACAGGCAGGAGGGGAACACGTGGCCACGCGGCTGACAGTCGACAGCGATGGGATGCGCTCGGCGAAGGGAGGGTTCAACGCCACAGCGCACAAGATCGAGACGACCTTGGCGAACCTGAAAGCCGATCTGGACCGATTGGGTGAGTGCTGGGGCAAGGACGACGCCACGGCGAAACAGTTCGCCGCCTCGTATCAACCCGGTCGCGACAAGATCTTGGAAGGGCTTGCTGCCCTGGGCGAGTCCGTCCGGGGACTGGAGGCCCTCAGCCAGGGGAACGCCAAGATGTTCGACAACCTTGAAGATGCCAACACGGCCAATGCCGGAACCTGAACGTGGGTGACGACCGATGTTCGTGGAGCCTCCCGAGGAACTGAGTACTCTCTTCCTGATCGTTGTGGGGGAGCAGTGGCCGCAGGCCGATGAGGAACTGCTGCGTGACCTGGCGGGGGTCTGGGAGAACTTCACCACGGCCCTGGACGGGATCGAGGAAGAGATCCGTGCCTCGTCGTCCACTGTCCTCCAGGGGTGGGAAGGGGACGCGGCCAAGAAATTCAGTGAGACCTCGAACAAGCTGCTCAACAGCGATGGGATCGCCCAGCTCATCGAAGGCGCGCGTGAGCTGGGGCGTTACGCCCGCCAGACCTCCACTGACATCGAGTACACGAAGGCCTCCATCATCGGGCAACTGGCGATCCTGGCCGCACAGATCGCCTGGGCCACGCCCTGGTTCGCCGTCCCCACAGCAGCGGCGGCCGCAGCGGCCTGGGTGAGCAGCATGATCGTAGCGGCGCGGACGGCCGTGACCAGACTGCTGCTCCAGCTGTTGAACTCGCTGGCCATCGGACTGGCGCTGCAGGTCGGTCTCGACGTCGCCATCCAGGTCTCGCAGTTCATCAAGGGCACCCGACAGGATTGGGACTTCCGGCGCACTGCGGGGGCAGCGGTCTCCGCCGCCGTGGGGGCAGCGCTCGGGACTGCTCTGCACAATGTGGGGAGCAAGTTGCTCGGCCAGAAGGCCATGGAGTCCCTCCCTGCTCATGTGCTCACCAACGCCGCGCACGAGTGGGGTGCCGAAGCAGGGGCGGACCTGATCCTCACCGGTTTCCACGAGGCCCCGGCCATCTGGTCCGCCACCGCGGGCGCCACCGAAGGTGTGGTCGACTGGTTCGCCGGCAAGAAGAAAGCCGGCGGTGCCGTGGGCGGGATCACGGCGAAAGGACCCTCGATCGGGGACATCAACATTCCCTCGGTGGATTCAACGTCCTCGACGGTGAATTTCGAGAGCGGGCCGAACCGTTTCGTCGGGCCGGGGAAATTCAGCGGCGACATCACCATCAACGGGTGGTTCCCCAATGCGCGCACCTTTGTGGGTACCACTGTTCTGGACGGTACCTTCACCGCTCCCGACGGGTCGGTGACCCGGGGGACCTTCGTCGGCTCACTGGCCTTCGACGGTACCTTCATGGGAGACACCGGCCTCACGCTGCATCGGACCTCTGACGGTCATGTCGTGGGAACAACCACGGGAACCGGTGTTCTGAACGGTGACTTCGCTTTCTCCGGGACGCATGAGGACAGTCCCCACGGGGATGCCAGGGCCGGGGCCGGGGCTTCCGCTGCGGTGGGGGAGACGTCGAACGCGCCTGCACGGCCCGCCGATCCCGGGCCGAGCACCGACCGGTTCACCGAACTCGACGAAACGGGGGCCCCCGTCCCCTCGACGGACACCTCGAACACCTCGCCGTCCGCCCCCGCGACGAACTCCTCACCGGCCAGTTCGACAGCGTTGATTTCCGTGCCGGCTGAACCGGGCTCGACTGTTCCTCCGGGAACGGGCGCGGGGGTTCCGAACGCTGGGGTTCCGAACGCTAACGCTGGGGTTCCGAATGCGGCGGTCCCGAATGCAGCAGCTCCTGGCACCGTGGTTCCGAACGCGGGAGTTCCGAACGCGGGGGCTCCGAACGCGGGGGCTCCGAACGCTGGGGTCCCGAACGCAGCAGCTCCTGGCACCGTGGCTCCGAACGCGGGAGTTTCGAACGCTGGGGTCCCGAACGCAGCAGCTCCTGGCACCGTGGCTCCGAACGCGGGAGTTTCGAACGCTGGGGTCCCGAACGCAGCAGCTCCTGGC
>JAUPKJ010000252.1 GCA_030837505.1 Actinomycetota bacterium | reverse complement strand
TCGCGGTGACGCGCCACCTCGTACAGGGCGATTCCGGCTGCCACCCCGGCGTTCAAGGACTCCATGGGACCGGCCATCGGGATCGACACCACGACGTCGCAGGTCTCACGGACCAGCCGGGAGAGTCCCTTGCCCTCCGACCCGATCACGAGGACCAGCGGATCGCGGGCCATCGTGAACTGCCTCACGGTCTCCGGCGCCTCGGCGTCCAGGCCGACCACGAAACACCCGGCCTTCTTGAGGTCTTCGAGGGCCCGGGTGAGGTTCGTGGCCCTGGCCACCCGGACGCGGCCGGCGGCCCCTGCCGACACCTTCCAGGCCGAGGCGGTCATCCCCGCGGCCCGGCGTTCGGGAACGATCGCCCCATGGCCGCCGAAGGCCGCCACGGACCGCAGGACCGCGCCGAGGTTCCGAGGGTCTGTGACCCCGTCGAGGGCCACCAGCAGCGGGGCCTGGCCGACCTCCTGGGCCGCAGCGAGGAGATCGTGGGGGTGCGCGTAGTCGTAGGGCGGGAGTTGGAGGGCGATCCCCTGGTGGACGGCGTCGTTGCTGAGACGGTCCAGGTCGGTGCGCGTGGCCTCCAGGACCGGCAGCCCCCTGTCGGTCGCGATCTTCAGGGATTCGCGCAAGCGCTCGTCCGAGTCGATCCTCCCTGCCACGAGCAGGGCTCTGGCGGGGATCTGCGCCCGGAGAGCCTCCAGGACGGAGTTGCGGCCGGCGACCAGCTCGCTGCCCCCGGACGACTTGCGCCGGGGGTGGCCCGTGGGCGTGGGTCTGCTGCCCCGGGCCCGTTCGGCCGCGGGGTGTCCCGTGCGCTCGGTGGCCTTGGGCGTGGGGCCCTTGCCGCGCAGGCCCCGAGCCCGCTTCCCGCCGGAGCCGACGACGGCGCCCTTCTTGGTGCCGCCACGGCGCACAGCGCCCCGGCGTGCGGAGTTGCCCGGCATCAGTTCTCGCCTTCCAGAGTCCAGTGTGGTCCGTCCGGGGCGTCGGTCACGGTGATCCCCGCAGCGGACAGTCTGTCCCGGGCGGCGTCTGCGGCCGCCCAGTCCTTCGCGTGACGGGCCTGAGCCCGAGCCTTCAGCTCCAGTCCGACGAGGGCTTCCAAGGCCCTCTGGTGGCCTGCGGAGCCACCTTCCTGTCCGCACCTTCCCGCGGTGCCGCGCCAGGCGGGGTCGAGGGGATCGAGACCGAGGCTGTCGGTCATCGCACGCACGGCGAGGGCCGATTCCGAGGCCAGTTCTTTGGCCCCGGCCGCCAGTGCGGCGTTCCCGGCCCGGACCGTGTCGTGGACGACGGCGAGGGCCGCCGGCGTGCCGAGGTCGTCGTCCATGGCGGCGAGGAAGGCCGCGGGCAGGGGAACCGAGGCCGGGTCGGTTCCCGTCACGACGTCGCCGCAGGGGCCTGCGGCGCGGGTGACGAAGCCGCGGATCCGCTCGTAGGCCGTGGCCGCCTCGGACAGCGAACGCTCGGAGATCTCGATGTTGGACCGGTAGTGCGGTGCGACGAGCAGGTAGCGGATCACTTCGCCGCTGACACGGCGCAGGAGCGAATCGACGCTCAGGGTATTGCCCAGGGACTTGCTCATCTTCTCGCCGGACTGCACGACCCAGGCATTGTGCAGCCAATAGCGGGCGAAGGGGTCGCCCACGGCTCTGGACTGGGCCAGTTCGTTCTCGTGGTGGGGGAAGCGCAGGTCCAGCCCGCCGCCGTGGATGTCGAACTCGGACCCCAGGTAGCGGGTGGCCATGGCCGAGCACTCCAGGTGCCAGCCGGGCCGCCCCCGCCCCCAGGGGGCCGGCCAGGAGGCGGTCGGCGGTTCGCCCTTTTTCGCGCCTTTCCACAGCGCGAAGTCCAACGTGTTCCTTTTGCCGCGAGCGGCGCCGTCCTCCGAGGGCTCCATGTTCTCGGGGGACTGGTGGGTCAGTTCGCCGTAGGAGGGCCAGGAGGCGACGTCGAAGTAGACGTCGCCGCTGCCGTCCTGGGCTGCGTAGGCGTGTCCGGCGTCGATGAGACGCTGCACGAGGTCGACCATCTCGGTGGCGTGGCCCGTGGCCCGCGGCTCGTAGGTCGGGCGCAGCACGTTCACGGCGTCGTAGGCAGCCATGAACTCCTGTTCGAACAGGAAACCGTGGGCCCACCACGGACGACCGGCCTGAGCCGATTTGTCGAGGATCTTGTCGTCGATGTCGGTGAGGTTGCGGATGAAGGTGACCTCGTACCCGCTGCGCCGCAACCATCGGCGCAGGACGTCGAAGGCAACCTGCGCACGCAGGTGGCCCAGGTGAGGGCCTGACTGGGGAGTGGCACCGCAGACGTAGACGCCGGCCTTCCCCGGGACGAGGGGAACGAACTCCCGGATCTCGTGGGTGGCGGAATCATGCAGTCTCAGGGTCACCGGTTCAGGCTACCGGCGCCGGCCGGTCGTCACCGGTGGGGACGTCACCGCTGTGGACGACCTCGGGACAGGTATTGCGAACGATGAGAGCCGTGGCAATGGCGGCCAGTCCCTCGTCCCGTCCGGTCAGCCCCAGGCCGTCGGTCGTGGTGGCGGACAGTGCGATCTCCGCGCCGCAGGCCTCTGACATGGCCTGCTGAGCCTCCAGACGGCGGGGCCCGAGGCGAGGGCGGTTCCCGATGACCTGGACGACCACATTGCCGATCGTGAACCCGGCTTCCCTCACGCGGCGGGCTGTCTCCGAAAGCAGTTCCGTCCCCGAGGCCCCGGCCCAGCGAGGGTCGTTGGTTCCGAAGGCCGCGCCCAGGTCGCCCAGGCCGGAGGCGGACAGCAGCGCGTCACAGGCCGCGTGAGCTGCCACGTCGGCGTCGGAGTGCCCCACGAGGCCGATCTGCCCCGGCCAGTCCAGGCAGGCCAGTCGCATGGGACGGTCGGTCCCGGCCGGGGCGAACGCGTGCACGTCCACTCCGATTCCTGTCCTCGGCAGGGCAGCGCAGCCTGTGGTCACTCTTGTCCTCCTCAAGGGAACGGTTCGGGCTCGGGGAAACGGTTCCGAGGCGGCAGGGGCGCGGTAGCTTCCCGGCCCGGATCCGTCCGGTGCCGAGGAGAACGGTAAGGGATGGGCGCTTCGGCCGCGATCGGGTCCCTGTGATGGGGCGGACTGACACTGTGGTCAGGACCAGGTGACCGATCCACAGGCGGACGTCGTACAGTCACCGCGTGCACAAGACGGTGGACCCTGAGTTGACATCGGCGGCCGTTATCGTCCTCGCGGGGGGTAGCGGTACCAGGGTGGGAGCCGGGATCAACAAGGTCTATCTGCCGTTGGCCGGGCGCCGTGTCATCTCCTGGTCCTTCACATGGGCCCGGATGGTCGGCAATGTCACCAGCCACCTGTTGGTGGTCCGTCCCCAGGACGAGGAACTCGCCCGTCAGGTCCTGGCCGAGGAGGTACCGGATCTGGCCGTCGAGGTGATCGTGGGCGGTCTCACGCGGCACGGGTCCGAGCAGGCCGCCCTGGACCATCTGGCGGACCGGATCGACGCCGGCCAGATCGATGTCGTCGCTCTCCACGACGGCGCCAGACCGCTGGCGGGACCCTCGCTGTTCCGCCTGGCGCTGAACACGGCGGCGCAGGTGGGCGGAGCCGTGCCGGCCCTGCCGGCCGGGGAGGTGCTGTCGATCGACCCCGGCGGCCGCTTGTGCACCTACGAGGAGATCGGCGCCCCTCCTCAGCAGCTCGTGAGGGTTCAGACCCCTCAGGCCTTCCGGGCCCGCCCGCTCCTGGCGGCCTACCGGAAGGCCAGGGACGTGGGTTACCAGGGCACGGACACGGCCTCGACGGTCGAGGAGTTCTCGCAGCTGCAGGTCCGTGTGATCCCTGGCAGCCGCCGGAACCTGAAGGTCACCTTCCCCCACGACCTGCAGGTCGCGGAGCACCTGTTGAGCACGATCGATCACGAACTGTTCTGAACGCGACCGATGATCTGAACGCGGCCGGGGGGAGTCCGCGCCGTCAGCATCGTCGCGAGCCGAAGCCACCTCAGGCCGGTCACTCTCAAGCGCTTAGTGCAGGCGGCCGACGGCCAGGAGTGCCTCGGCCAGGTCGAGATCGTCCTGGGAGGCGATGCGCATCTCGTGCTGGGCGCTCACGGCGACCCCGCACAGTTCGGCACTCCCGTGCGTTCCCGGGGGGGGCTGCGGTGGGCGCAGGTCGTCGAGGGTCCCGATGAGACCGGTCCTGAGGTCGGACCACCGGGGGTCCGGTGCCCGGTCGGCCCTCCCCGGCAGCGGGGGCGGTGGGGATCCGGCGTCGAGCAGGCTGCGCAGGACGGCCCATTCCCCGAAGGGGCCCGTTCCCGGGATCCGGTAGGCCACAGGGCTGGAGACGCTGCGGAAACGGTCTCTGTCCTCGGTGGACAACACGGAGCTGTCCCGGGAGATCCTCTTGACGGTGTCGGTGACGGGCCCGACGGGAACGGCGGCCAAGCACCCGGGAGGGGCCTGCTGCAGCGTCTCCACGACGGTCTTGACCGTTTCGGCTGGGACGAAAGCCCTCAGAGGATCATGCACGACCAGGACGGCCGCGGTGTCCCAGGGCTGTTCGAGCCGATTCATCGGACATCTTCCGGCACCGGCGGAAAGTCGCTCGGGCTCGTGGAGAAGGTCCTGGCAGTCGGGCCGGTCCGACTGGATCGGGCAGTCCAGCTGTCCGACACAGTCCGGGGTGTCCGAGGTCAGGAGACGGTCGGGGCAGCAGGTGACCAGAGGCCCTGTCACCGGCAGGTCCACGGGGAGCGTCTTGAGCACCTGGGCGATCGGCTGTTCCAGATCCGCCGGGCAGGTCACCGTGATGCGGTCCACCGCGCCCGAGTTGTGCAGGGTGCGCAGGGCCAAAACGATCAAGGGCGTTCCGCCCAACAGACGCAGTGCCGCACAACTGTACGGGGCGCCGGGATCGTCCTGGTGAACCGGAACGACGGCGATCACTGGTGAGCGGTGTGTCTCACCGGGGGACCACGGAAGATTCAGCCCCACGCCGTTCCCTCATTCGAACGAGGACTCCCAGCAACGCCTGATGACATCGCTGTTCTACCTTCTGCCACAGGTCGTGGCGAGAGCGTCCGCCACCACCTTCCCCGGCCTGCCCTTCCCTGACAGACCCGGACCCGGAGAGCACTGACAGGTCTGCTCCGCTTGCGCGCAGCACGACCGTTCAGAGCCGTCCCCGGTGCGGGGTACGAAGTACCGCCGAAGGCGATCAAGTCAACGGACGCTCTCATGAGCACGCCCAGCACAATGGGTGTCCTCCACAACTTGTGCAGGGAGCGAACGTGTCAGGAAGCCAGGACCTCGTCCAACAGGGTTTCTGCCTTGTCCTCGTTGGTGTGCTCTGCCAGAGCCAGTTCCGAGACCAGTATCTGCCGGGCCTTGGCAAGCATCCGCTTCTCCCCAGCGGACAGACCTCGGTCCTGATCCCGGCGCCAGAGGTCACGCACGACCTCCGCGACCTTGATCACATCACCGGACGCGAGTTTCTCCAGGTTCGCCTTGTACCGACGAGACCAGTTCGTCGGTTCCTCGGCGTAGGGTGCGCGCAGCACCTGGAAGACCTTGTCGAGGCCCTCCTGACCGACAACGTCCCGGACGCCCACGAGATCAACGTTCTTGGCCGGGACCTCGATGGTCAGATCCCCCTGGGCGACCTTGAGGACGAAATACTGTCGTTCCTCTCCTTTGATGACCCTGGTCTTGATCTCCTCGATGAGTGCCGCCCCATGATGGGGGTACACAACCGTGTCGCCGACCGTGAAAGCCATGTGGTCTTATCCCCTTTCCTGACCACTATGCTAGCACGAGGAACACTCACAGTCAGCGCGGACACCCTCGTTCGCCCAGGTCAGGGGCTGGTTCACCGGCCTGGCGCAACGCGACGGGCGCCCTGCGTCCACCCTCCGTAGCCCCCGGTGACCACTTCAGGCCGAATGGCCGATCATTCCAGAAAAAAATAACGTTCCGGTCACGAGCACAGTAAAAGTATCGAAACCTTCTGTTCGCTCACGACCAGGCTTCGGTCACGGTTCGAACTTGTACCCCAGACCACGCACCGTGACAAGGTAACGAGGGACCGCAGGGTCTGGTTCGATCTTCCCCCGGAGCCGCTTGACATGGACGTCGAGGGTCTTGGTGTCCCCCACATAGTCCGATCCCCAGACCCTGTCGATCAGCTGCATCCTGGTGAGCACCCGACCGGCGTTGCGCAGAAGGATCTCCAGCAGTTCGAACTCCTTGAGCGGCATGGCCACCGGCGCCCCCTTCACCGTCACCACGTGCCGCTCGATGTCCATGCGCACAGGACCGGCCTCGACCGCCGTCGGCGTCAGGGACTCGGGCTCCCCGCCCCGGCGCAGGACGGCCCTGACCCTCGCCACGAGTTCCCGCGAGGAGTAGGGCTTGGTCACGTAGTCGTCCGCCCCCAGCTCCAGACCGACCACTTTGTCGATCTCGCTGTCCTTCGCCGTCAGCATGATCACAGGAACATTGCTGCGCGAACGGAGTTGACGACAGACCTCCGTCCCCGGCAGGCCGGGCAACATGAGGTCCAGCAGGACGAGGTCGGCCCCGTTCCGGTCGAAATCCTCCAGGGCCGCCGGCCCGTCGTCCGCGACCGACACTTCGTAGCCCTCCCTGCGCAGCAGGTAGGACAACGGATCGCTGAACGATTCCTCGTCCTCCACCACCAGAATGCGGGTCACGGTGTGGCTCCCCTCGACTCGAATGTTTGCTGACCTCCGGGAAAGTCCCGAAGGCTCCTGCCGGGAACCGTCCCGGAAGGGTCCTCGCCCTGCACCGACACTAATCCGGACTCGGCTCGACCAGAATCCACGGTGTTCTCCGACGTCGCGACAGCTGAGGCGCTGCCCGTCTCCGGCAGACGCAAGGTGAAAGTGGAACCCTGCCCCAGGACGCTCCACAGTTTGACCTCGCCGCCGTGATTGGCCGCCACGTGTTTGACGATGCTCAGTCCGAGCCCGGTTCCCCCCGTCGCGCGCGAACGAGCCGGATCGATCCGGTAGAAACGTTCGAAGATCCTGTCCTGGTCGGCCAAGGGGATCCCGATTCCTTGATCACTCACGGCGATCTCCACGAGTCCCTCGCCCCGGCGGACCCCCACCCCCACCCTCGTGGCCTCGGGCGAATAGGAGATCGCATTGTCCACGAGGTTCCTCACCGCAGTGACCAGCAGGTTGTGATCACCGAAGACGACGGCGCCGACGTCCCCCGCGACCTGCACCTCGATCCGTTTGGACTGCGCAGACAGCCGACACCGATCGACGGCCTCCGAGACCATCTCGTCGACGTCCACGGGTTCGGGCGGATGCAGGGCGTCCGCCACCTGCAGCCGGGAAAGGTCGATGATCTCCTGGACCAAAGCGGACAGGCGTTTGGACTCCCGCTCCATACGCTCGGCGAAATGCCGCACGGACTGCGGGTCCTCCGCAGCATCGTTGACCGCCTCGGACAACAGGCGCAGCGCCCCCACCGGGGTCTTGAGCTCATGGCTGACGTTGGCGACGAAGTCCCTGCGGATCTCCTCGACCCTCCGAGCCTCCGTACGGTCGTCCACGAGCACGAGGATGTACTCGGCCCCCAGGGGCGCGACCCTGGCGTGCACGAACAACCGAGCCCGACCGAGAGGCCCGCGGGCCAGTTCCAGCTCACGTTCCCGGACCAGACCGAATCGCCTGGACGTCGCGGCCAGTTCCCGCAGCTCGTCGTGAACCAGATCGTGGCCCCGGACCAGACCGAAGGCGTAGGCCGCCGGACTGGCCTTGACCACCTCTCCCGCGCTGTCGAGCACCACTGCGGCCGATCTCAGGACGGCAAGGACCTCTGTGACACCGTGGGGCAACCCCGGCTCCTCACGGTCGGGGCTCAGGCCGAGCTGATCACGTTCACTGACCCGGAACGCCAGGACCCCCAGAGCTCCGACCAGCAGGCCGACCAGGGCAGCCAGGGCAGCGGTCGAGGAGGGGTTCACGCCCTCAGGGTAGGCGGGCCCGTGGTCAGAATCACCCACCGGAGAGGGACCGTCCCAGCCCCTTCCCACTCTGTTCACTTCATGTGCGGCAACCGTTCACAGACGAAGGGCCACCATGGGCGGGAGGGAGACTGGTCCGGCACGGACCATGCACAAGCCCCAGGAGGAGCACCACTGCCGATGCAGAAGGCGGTGCCACCGGACACGGAAGGCAGTGCCACCGCAGGAGCCGGTGCCCACGCAGGAGGGGATGCAGGGTTGAATCGAACACGAACGGTGGATCCGATGCACGGTTCGCCCGAACGCCGTACGGTGACCGCGGTTCTTACCGGACCGGGCCCGCGCGGCTCGGCCAGGCGCGGCACGGGACGGTGAAACCTCTGACCAGGACGGAGCGAAACCCGATGCGAGCGCATCTCCACGGTGAGCAGTACGGCTTGTCGGCTCAAATGGTCGAAATGACCAGATTGGTCGGTTCTGCCATCGCACGGGCGACGACGGCCTTGCTCGAAGCCGACCTGGATCTGTCCCAGACCGTGATCGCGGCCGACGAACAAATCGACGCTCTCCACCTGGAACTGGAAGAACAAGCCCTGATCATGTTGTCGCAGCAGCGTCCGCTGTCGACGGATCTGCGCACGATCGTGACGAGCCTCCGGATGGGCACGGATCTGGAACGCATGGGCGACCTGGCCCGGCACGTGGCCAAACTCGCACGAATGCGTTACCCGAACCCGGCCGTCCCGCTCGAACTGAGACCCATGATCCTTCGAATGGGTCAGATCGCGGAGGGGATGGTCGCCAAGACCGGCAGCGTCATCGCCACGCGGGACCTGCGTCTGGCCACCGAGCTGGAGACCGACGACGACGACATGGATGCCCTGCACCGGGACGTGTTCGCAGCCCTGCTCGACCGGTCCTGGCAGGGCAGCGTGGAGACCGCCGTCGACGTCACGCTCTGTGGGCGGTACTACGAACGGTTCGCCGACCACGCCGTTTCGGTCGCCCACCGGGTGATCTTCCTGGTGACCGGGGAGCGGAGTCGGCCGGACCACGATCCGACCCTGCAGGTCTGAGACCTGTTCCGGCGCCGGGTTCCCGGGTTTCCGGCGCCCTGTTCCGGCACTGTGCGAACTTGAGGGACCTGTCCGAGACGCGAACCGCCGCCGGCCGGGGCCTTCCGGTCGGCGGCGGACGTTCCAGCGTGGCGCGAGGTGTTTCAGCGATGTGTTTCAGCGTGATGTGGTGTGGGGCCGTCAGCGCCCCTGGTTGGCCACGGCCGCCGCGGCGGCGGCCGCCGCCTGCGGGTCGAGGTACTCCCCACCGGGGACGACCGGGGCGAGGTCGTCGTCCAGGCGGTAGACCAGCGGGATCCCCGTGGGGATGTTCAGACCGGCGATGTCGGTGTCACTGATCTTGTCGAGGTGCTTGACCAGCGAGCGCAACGAGTTGCCGTGGGCCGCCAGCAGGACGACCTTGCCGGCCTTCAGGTCCGGGACCACCTCGGAGTGCCAGTAGGGCAGCATCCGGGCGACGACGTCCTTGAGGCATTCGGTCTGCGGCCTCTGGGCGCCGAGGTCGGCGTACCGGGGGTCGGCGGCCTGCGAGAACTCGTTGTCGTCCTCGATGGGCGGCGGGGGGACGTCGTAGGAACGGCGCCAGAGCATGAACTGCTCCTCGCCGAACTGTGCCAGCGTCTCCTTCTTGTTCTTTCCCTGGAGCGCACCGTAGTGCCGCTCGTTCAGACGCCAGGAGCGCTTGACCGGGATCCACAGGCGTTCCGCGGCGTCGAGGGCCAGGTTCGCCGTGGTGATGGCCCGGCGCTGCAGCGACGTGTGGACGACGTCCGGCAGCACCCCGGCCTCGACGAGCAGGTGCCCGCCCCTCTCGGCCTCGGCCCGGCCCTTCTCCGACAGCGGGACGTCGACCCACCCGGTGAACAGGTTCTTGGCATTCCATTCGCTCTCGCCGTGGCGGAGCAGGACCAGCGTGTAGGTCATGGCCACAGGCTATCCGGCTGTGCGAAACGATCCTGCGCAGGTCGACGTCGTGCAGGTCACCCCCGGCGGGGTTGCCCGGAGCCGGCCAGCTGCCGGCCGGCTGCCGGCCGGCTACCGGCCGGCTACCGGTCAGCTGCCGGTCAGGGTGGTGGCAGCGCCGGATCCGCATCCGCACAGGTCCCGGCAGCAGGCCCCCCGTCGCCGATGGTCCTCCCCGGCACGGGCGTAGGTGTCGAGGATTCCGTCGACCGTCATCTCCCAGCTGAAGCGGGAGGCCTGGGCCAGCGCGCCTCGGCTCATGGCCTGTCTGCGTCCTGGGTCGTCGAGGAGACCCGCCAGGGCTCTCCCCCACCGGTGGGGGTTGTGGCCCTGGACGAGCACCCCGCTGACGCCGTCCCTCACGGCGGTGCGCAGCCCTCCGACGGCGGCCGCGACCACAGGGGTTCCGCACGCCTGGGCCTCGAGGGCCACCAGACCGAAGGTCTCGCTGTGGGACGGGACGACGACCAGGTCGGCCGCCCGGTACCAGTCGGCCAGGACGGCGCGTCGCGCAGGGGGAAGGAAGCGGACAGTGGTTCCCAGTCCGAGTTCCGCGACCGTCTTGTCGAGTTCGTCCTGTTGTTGCAGGCCGTTGCCACTGGGTCCCCCGAGGAGGACCACCCGCAGATTCTCCGCGTGTTCAGAACGCTCATGGAACAGATGGGGCACGGCCCGCACGAGGACGTCGGGCGCCTTGAGCGGTTGGATCCTCCCCACGAAGAGCAGAAGATCCATCCGGGGGTCCAGGCCCAGGCGTCGGCGGGCTGCCCGGCGGGCGTCCGGGCCACCCGGGGCGAAAGTCTCCAGATCGACTCCGGGGGGCACGACGGAGATCCGGTCCGGGCAGGCTCCGTAGAGGCCGACCAGCGCTCTTCTCTCGTCCTGCGTGTTGGCCACGAGGCGGTCGGCCGCGCTGACGATCTGTTCCTCCCCGATGATGCGGCTCGCGGGTTCGGGCGTGTCCCCCGCGGCGAGGGAAGCATTCTTCACCTTGGCGAGGGTGTGCATCGTGTGGACGAGGGGCACTCGCCAGCGCTCGGCCGCGAGCCATCCGGCGTGGCCCGCGAGCCAGTAGTGGGAGTGGACCAGGTCGTACCACCCCGGTTCCCGGGAAGCCTCCGCCTGGATCAACCCGGCGACGAAGGCACACAGCTGTCCGGGAAGGTCCTGTTTGGAAAAGCCGGAGAACGGCCCGGCGTCGATGTGCCGAACGGTGACTCCGGGAAAAAGTTCGGTCTGGTCCGGCTGGTCCTCACGAGTGCGGCGGGTGAAGATCTCAACCGCGATCCCCCGGGCGGCGAGGCGGCGGGAGACCTCCACGACATAGACGTTGAGGCCCCCGGCGTCCCCCGTGCCGGGTTGTTCGAGTGGTGAGGTGTGAACGGAGAGCATGGCGACACGTGTCGGCCACGTGGCGTCTGTCACAGTATGTCTTCTCCCTGTCGAATCCCACGCGTTCGTCTGTCGCCCCCTCGGCGCGGGTCGAACGCGCCGGGCGCCCGCGGTGACGGTGTGAACCGCGTCGGGCGCTTCTGCGCGTCCCGAACGGCACAACCCATCGCGTGGCTGGTTTTGTTCCGGGCACCTGTCCGACTTCGCGATCACGGTGATGCTCGCTCTTGTTCGGTCCCTCAGGCTTTGAGAGACCGGCGCCGCAGGGGACATACGTGGGTGGTGTGGTGTTCGTGGCCGGCGTGGCCGGCCGGCTCGAACTGGATGGTGGAGTGCTCGACGTCGAAGTGCCCGGCGAGGCACTGCTGCATCCGGTCCAGCAGCCGGGGCAGGTGCCCGTCGTGGAAGCAGGAGTCTTCCACCACCACATGCGCAGTCAGCACGGGCAGGTCGGAGGCGATGGAACTGGCGTGCAGGTCGTGCACGTCCCGCACGTGTGGGACGCGGAGCAGGTGGGCACGCACGTCGGCCAGATCGACGTGCTCGGGGGTGGCTTCCATCAGCACGTCGACGGTCTCGCACAGCAACTTCCCCGCCCGAGGCATGATCATCGCGCCGATCAGCAGCGACACGACTGCGTCGGCGCGGTACCAGCCGGTCAGGGCGATCACCGCGGCGGCCACCAGGACGGCGACCGAGCCCAGGGCATCGTTGACGACCTCCAACATCGCAGCGCGGGTATTGAGGTTCCCTGACGAGATCCGCGACAGCAGCATGATCGCCACGACATTGCCGAACAGGCCGACCACACCGAAAACGAGCATCGCGCCGGAGGCCACCTCCGGCGGCTCGATCAGCCGTTTGACCCCCTCGAACAGGACGAAACCGCCGACCACCAGCAGCAGGATGGCCTGTGCCGCGGCGGCCAGGGTCTCCGCACGACGGTATCCCCAGGTCCGTGTTTCGGTGGCCGGACGACCGGCGAGCACGGCGGCGACCAGTGCCAGGGCCAGACCGGCGACGTCGGTGAGCATGTGTCCGGCGTCGGCCAGCAGCGCCAGCGACCCGGAGAGGACAGCCCCGAGGACCTCGACCACCAGGATCGTCGTCGTGATGCCGAGCACGATCGCCAACGGCCGACGGTGCCCAGCCCCTGGCACGGCCTGCTCGTGACCGTGGCCGCTGCTCATGCCGAGTGCTCCTGCTCGGTCTCCCGCACGCCGCGCTCGCGGACCGGACACAGTTCGACCGCGTTGCCCGTGGCGACCAGCAACTCCTCGGCCGAGCCCAGCAGGGTCAACAACTGCGGTCGGGCCAACCAGTAGAGCATCTGCCGGCCCACTGCCCGGCCCTCGACCAACCCACAGCCTCGCAAACAGGCCACGTGCGCCGACACCGTCGACTGCGCCAGCCCCAGGACGCGGGTCAGGTCGACCACCCGCCGCTCCCCCCGAGCCAGTTCGTGCACGATTGCCAAACGGGTGACATCGCCCAAGCTGCGGAAAAGTGCAGCGGCCTGGGACAGATCTGCCGAGCAGTCGGGATCGCACCCACCTGATGTCATCGCCACACGCCGATGATAGACGCCTTGGGACTCCTGCCGGAGGACCCAGGAAGGACCTCTCGGGCTGCTCCGGGCAGAATCGTCCGGTGGCATCGGGGGCGTCGGGAACGGGGGCCTTGGGAGTTGTCTCCCAGGGGTCGCTGACTCGTGTCTCGCGGGGCAAGCCGTTGGGAACGGTGACCAGAGGCACCACGGGCCCCAATCGACTGCGGCGATCGGACCGGTGGCTGGTGGGTCCGCAGGGCCGGAGGTTGAGATGCGCCCGGGATCCCCTCGTGGTGGACCTGGGTTACGGCGCCCACCCCGTCACCACGGTGGAGTTGTGGAACCGGTTGCGCGCCGTCCGGCCCGATGTCCAGGTGGTGGGCATAGAGATCGACCGGTCCCGGGTCGCCGCGGCCCAGCCCCTCGAACGGGAGGGGCTGACTTTTCGGTACGGAGGTTTCGAACTGCCGCTGCCCGCAGGTCGCAGACCTGTCCTCGTACGGGCGTTCAATGTCCTGCGCCAGTACCCGGTGCAGGAGGTGTTCGGGGCGTGGGAGGCCGTCCGGTCCCGGCTGGCCCCCGACGGTCTGTTCATCGACGGTACCTGCGACGAGTTGGGACGCTTGTCCGCCTGGATCGCGGTGACCGGGCAGGGACCCCGTTCCGTGACCCTGTCGGTGCGTCTGGCCGATCTGGGCCACCCCTCCCGGATCGCGGAACGCCTGCCGAAGATCCTGATTCACCGCAATGTCCCCGGCGAACCGATCCATGCCGTCCTGCAGGAGTTGGAGGCGGCCTGGGAGCGCAACGCCGGCCTTGCGACCTTCGGCGCCCGCCAGCGCTGGGTGGCCGGCGTGCATTCCCTGCGGGAACGCGGTTTCCCGGTCCTGCCCGAGCCCTCCCGCTGGAGGCTCGGCGAACTGACCCTTCCCTGGCACGCCGTCGCACCCAGGGGCGGATGAACCGCACCGGAGAGGGAGGAGACCCCACCCTGTTGCCGGTCACCCGAAGATCTACAGGGACCTGACCAGTCGCCCCCGGGCATGGTCTCCTCGGCGATCCCGCTCCATAGCGCCGCGCGGTGTTCCAGCGTTGGAAGGCCAGTGGCCGGAAGGAGCTGAAACGGCACAGCGCGATCCGGGTGCCACGCCCGGTGTCGGTGTCGGTGTCGGCCTTGAGCTCCCGGACCCGGTGCAGAGTTTCGCCCTGTCCCAGCTCCCGCACGAACTCACCCCCCGCGGCGTCACCGTGATGAGCACGGGGTTCCCGGTGGCGGGCTGGTGCCCACGAGGTGGGCGATCGCAGGCGGCCTCGGCCACCGGGGCCGTGCTTCGGCACTCCTGACCTGCCGATCGGGAGCAAAGAACGTCCGGCCCTGGTCAGCGGGCTCTGGTCGTCACCTGGAGGTCGGTCGCGTACCGCTGGGTGATCTTGCCCGTGTCCCTGTGGGCCACGATGGTCTCGAAGCAGGCCCGGAGCCAGGGGGGCACCGGGCCCGCCGGGGCAGCCGCTCCTGCGCTCAGGCGAAGATGATCGAGGTGCTCGGCGGCGGCGACGCTGTGCTCCCACACGTAGCGGCGGGAACGAAGGTGTCTGCTGAAACGCCTCGCAGCAGAAAGTTCCGGATGCGCAGCCGGGAGTTCGTCGATCGGAGGCGGGATCGGCCCGCACCTCGCGGAGAGTGCCCAGCGTCCGAAACACTCGCGCAGCTCCCGCAGGATCTCTTCGTCCTGGCCCGACACGGGACGGGTCTCGACGACGGCAAGCGCTCCGCCGGTGCGTCCCGCTCCCGGCAGGCGCAGCCGGTTCGCACACAGGTCCAGGCGTGTCGCGGGGTTCAGGGTTGCGAAGGTTGAGGTGCACACGATGGCATCGAAGGACTCCGTGGAGCGCCATCGTTCGAACGCGGTCACGGCCACTTCGGCGTCGGGGAAGGCCGCCAGGCGACGGCGGGCCACGGCGGCGGCTCCGGGGCTCAGTTCGAGCGCGAGCAGGTGGACTCCGTGTCGTACCAGGGGAAGGCTGAGGCGCCCGGTTCCGCAGCCGATCTCCAGGACCCGGCTGCCGACCTTGAGCCCGGCCAGGGCGACCAGATCGGTGACGAGATCCTCGGGGAAACCCGGCTGTGCCCGATCGGACCGGGTGGGTCCTTCGGAAGGAGGGCGCGGTTCGTTCGGAACAGAGTCCGACGGAGGTGGGGGCCGATCGGGCGGGTTCATCATCCGGCGGAGTCGGGGTCGCCGGTGACGCTGGGACAGCCGTGATTCCGGAGTTTTCGCAGGCCCGGGCCGTCGGGAACAGGCATTCCCAACTCCGTGGCGAACGCTTCGGCGGCCCGTTGGCCGAGTACTACGAACCGGACCAGCCGCACCGGGTGGGTCAGGGCGGGGAACTCCGCGGCCGAGTCGGCCTCGGCGCGGACGGTCCGAACGGCCACCCTGGCTACATCGCGCACGTCCCAGCCGTAGGCCCCTGCGCTGATCGCGGGGAAGGCCACGGATCGGGCGCCGAGGTGCGCGGCCACGAGCAGCGAGTTGGTGAAGCACGATGCGAGCAGGTCGGGGTCGTTCTGTCCCCGGTGCCGGTTCGGGCCGACCGTGTGGATGACCCAGCGCGCGGGCAGGTCTCCTGCGCCGGTGAAGACCGCTTGTCCGCACGGCAGCCCGTCGCGGTGGGTTCTGCGGCGCACTTGTCTGCATTCGGCCAGGAGGGAAGGTCCGGCGGCCTCGTGGATGGCGCCGTCCACTCCCCCGCCCCCGGTCAGGGTCGAGTTGGCCGCATTGACCACGGCATCCACCACTTGCTGGGTGATGTCCCCGACGACGAGTTCGATGTCCATGCCGTGCCTCCCTCATTCGTCCGGTGCTGTCCACGCCCGGCCATGGCCCGTTCCCTGTCCGGGTGGTCCGGTCGCGGGCGTCCCGTGCCCGCGGGCCGTCCTTCGCGGTGAGCCTGTCGGTCGTGCTTTCAGTGAGCCTGTCAGTCCGGCGCGGAGATGTCAGGTGGGTCCGAACAGATGGGCGTTCACCTCACGGACCTCGTGGGCGTACCGGTCCAGTTCCAGGACCTCGATTCCGGCTTCCCCGAGGATCCGGGCCCCCTCGCAGGTGACGAAGGTCGTGGGCTCGCGCCAGGCGAAGACCACGCGGGGTATCCCAGCTTCGATGATCAGTTCGGTGCAGCTTTGGGGGAAGGAGGAGCGGGTGCTGCAGGGTTCGAGCGAGGAGTACAGCGTGAGACCGGCGGTTTCCGGACTGTCTGTCCGGTGCGGGCCGGGCGCGAAGCCGGACAGACGGGACAGGCGTTCCAGGGCAACTTGTTCGGCATGCGCGGTGGGGCCGGTCTCGCGGGAGTGTCCCGTGGCCAGGATCCGTCCGTCGGAGGCGACCACGAGGGCCCCGACGCTGAAGGCCGAGGGCGACGGCGGGCAGAAACGGGACAGGTCGATCGCGGCGAGCAGATGGCGGGCATCGTCGTCCGCCGGGTGCCGGGGGCGGTGCGGCGCAGGCATGTCAGACCTCGACGATCAGGGTCACCGGGCCGTCGTTGACCAGGTCGACCGCCATGTCGGCACCGAAGATCCCGGTGGACACGGGCAGCCCCCTCTGTCGAACTGTCTCGACGAAACGATCGACGAGGGGCTCGGCGACATTCCCGGGGGCGGCGGCGCTCCAGGAGGGACGGCGTCCTCGGGACGTGTCCGCGTAGAGGGTGAACTGGCTGACGACGAGCAAGGGGGCACCGGTCTGGGCGGCGCTGCGTTCCTCCCGCAGGATCCGCAGGTCCGTGACTTTGCGGGCCAGGGCCTCGGCGCCGGCCTCGTCGTCCCCGTGGGTCACCCCCAGCAGGACCAGCAGCCCGGGCTCGTCGAGGCGGGCAACGGTCCGGCCGTCGACGGTGACCCCGGCCCGGGCGACCCGCTGGACCACGGCTCTCACGGGTTCTCCCCGGAGTCGGACCGGACCCCGGTTCTCGCTGTGTTCGAAATCACTTGCCAGAGCATAGGGCGATGCGGCAACAGGCGTCCTCGACGTCGCGACGACCCGGTCCTGAGGGGGATCAGAGGGTGCTGAGGGGGATCAGAGGGTGCTGAGGGCCGGTACCTCGCCGGCCCGGTAGCGCCGGGCGATCTCCTCGGTGAGGGTGTCCACGACCATCTGTACCGATCGGCGGGATTTGCTGACCCGCTGTTCGATGTCGGTCAGGCGTTCGATCGCTGCTCCGATTTCCTCGTCGGGCAGCGAGGTGTCGGTGGCTCCGACGTCGGCGACGGCTCTCTCTGCCTCGCGCCGGTGTTCCCCGACCCTGCTCGGCGAACAGGACAGGTGCCGTCCCAGTCCCCGGTCGCGACGTGGCCCGTCGGTCAGGATCCGAGCGAGGGCTTCCACGATCTCCGTGTCGCTGCGGGGTGAGCGCGCCAGAGGACCGTCGCCCCGGCGGGCGGCACCCTCGGCGCGCAACAGGTCGATCCGGCCCTGCAGGAGACGGCGGGCGTAGGAGAGATCGGCCTCTTCCTGGTCGGCGTCGGTGCGCCGGTCCCGGATCTGCTGAAGATCCAGTCCGGCGAGGCCCTCCAGGAAGGCCGGGGCGAGCACGCGGTCGATCCGGCGGCGCCCGCCGGGCACGTACTCCGTCATGGTCACTCCTGACTCACCCGGTGCCAGGGAAGTCATCGGGTGCTGTTCGGTGTCCGGGGCCACGAGCGACGGCGTCGGTCCCTCGACGTGGGACGCCCGTGGGTCTTCCTGTGCGCAGCCTACCCCCTACGAGCACCCTGAGTAGTCATATAACTACGCAATAGGATTCAGTGGTGTCCCGTCGCCTCACCACGGGCCGTACGGGCCACCTCCGCCACCGCCTCCGCCGGTGCCCCGAACCGCGGGACGCACGTCCACCAGGTACACCGCCGCAGCAACGACGGCGAGAAGGTTGAAAATGTTCAGCGGGGCGTTGATCGAAACGAACCCGAGCGCCACGGCTACACACAGGATGGCGACCCAGATCTGTTTGGTCTGTTTACCCGCGGCGACGAACCCCCCGGGTTTGGCCCGCAGACCATCGACCAACGCGTACACCTGTATCCCCAGAGAGAGAAGTCCCAGGGCCAGAAGCACCAACGATTGCATGGCGGCGATACCGGGCGATCCCAACAGCATGACCCCAGGGTACGGACACTGAGAAGTACCTGCGCGCCCCAGAGTCCGGAATCGACCGGGACGGCCCGAAGGAGACCTGCGGCGCTTGCTCCCGGCCCGGCGGCCGGCCGCGTTGTCATCGCCTCAAACGTTGCGAAACAGAACGCCGCCCACCAGCAGCCTTGTCGGCCGCCGTCAGGTCGCTCCGGACCGCCGCCGGCCGGACCGGGGCGACCTGTCGGCGGGCCCCTCAGCCCTGACCGGCCGTGTCCTTGCCGTCCGGTTCTTCCTTACCGGGTTCTGGCACGGTGGGAACCGAACTCCGGCTCGGTTTCTCCTTCCCGGTCTTCGTGGTTCTGGCGGTCCTCACGGTCCGGGTCGAGACCTTCCCGGTCCGGGCGGTGGAGCCGGGGCCGGTCCGAGGTGCCCGGGCCGTTCCGGAGCCCTTGTCCTCGGGGGGAGGGGCACTCACCGAGGCCGAGGTGCGACCGGTCCGCGATCCGGAGGACTTCCGCGGCCGGGTGCTCGCAGTCGGCCGCGTCGTCCCGGAGCCCTTCGCCACCCGGGTGGCCCGGGAGGGCGAGGGGGCTTCCTCCTCGGGGACATCGAGGTCGGCGGGAGCGGCGGGAGCGGCGTCGGCGGCTTTCGCCCTGTGCGCGGCCCGACG
>JAUPKJ010000251.1 GCA_030837505.1 Actinomycetota bacterium | reverse complement strand
GGGTGACTGGAGTACTGAGGTGTGCCCTACCTCTCTCCGGCCTGGCCCGGCCGCCCCCCCGCCGGCGGGGGGTGGGCGGACCCCATCCGCCCGCTGCCGGGCAGGATCCCCGGCCAGGAACACATGCTGAGAGGGCTGAACGCCTTCTGCCGCGTGGTCCAGGAGATCATCGACTCCTCGGGGAGGTCGGTGGCCCGAGGACCGGCCGGATCCCCGCACGGAGGGCCCCCCGGCTCCGCTCCTCAGCCCGGTGCACAGCCCGGCCCTCAGTCCGGTGCACAGCCCGGTGCTCCGACCAGTCCCTGGCCCGGTGCGTATCCCACCCCGTACCCGGCCCCCGGTGCGCCACCCGGCCCAGGCGGTCCTCCGGGGGCTTACCCCGGCCCCGGCGGACCTCCGGCGATGCCCCCGACCGGCCATCGGTCCCCAGGACTCCCCCCGGCCCCTCCGCACCATCCTGCGGCCCGGAACACCGGAAATGCCGACGCACCCCGGCAGCCGTCCGTCCCCGGCTACCCCGCCGCCCCCGGACAGAGCCCTGGAACAGGATCTCGCCCGGGCTACGCGTACCACCCCGGCCCGGTCCAGCCCGCGCCTCCGGGTAGCCCTGCACCCCCCGGTAACCCTGCGGGAGCCCCCTACCGCACCGGTCCGGGAAGTCCCTCAGGAACCGGCTGGACGGGGCCGGGGCGGGCCCACCCCGGAACGGCCCCCGGCCCGGTCCCGCAGGGCCCTGTCCCGTGGGGCCCAGTCCCATGGGGCACCACCCCAGGACAGGGACCAGCGCCGGGACAAGCGCCGGGACAAGCGCCGGGACAAGCACCGGGACAAGCACCGATGGTGGGGCCCGATCCGGTGTTTCGGACGACCCCCGATGCTCCCCCTGTCGTCGCCCCCCAACCGGTCGGCGACGACAGGAGCGGTGGCTACCCTGCGGGATACGGCTTCTACGCCGGTTACGCCATCCCCCACGGGCACCCCGGCTCGATCCTGAGCAGCATGGGCAGGCGCCTGATCGCCAAGGCGATCGACTACACCCTGTTCTGCATGCTCTTCCTCCTGATCATGTCTTACCTCGCCAGGGGGATGTCCGATGTGACCATCGACGACAACGGCTCCATCTCACAGGGCGGGAGCTACGTCAGGATCTTCCTGGTCACGTCCTTGAGCATGACGGTGATCGCCATGTGCTACGAGGTCTCGATGCTGGCACTGCGCGGCGGGACCCTGGGCAAACTGTTCGTGGGCATCCGGGTCGTGCGTTCCCGGGACGGGTCCCTGCCGGGATGGGGGCCCGCGGCGGTGCGGTGGATCGTCCCGATCCTGGCCTTCTTCATGACCTGTGGTTTCGGGGGACTGGTCGTGTTCCTGTCCCCCTTCTTCGACAGCACCCGCCGCAACCAGGGATGGCACGATCAAGCTGCGGGGACGGTCGTGATCAGCATTTGAGGTGTACGGAGGTGTCCGGTGACGGGATCTGAGACGCCCGACCACCCACTCGACCACCCGCCCCGCCGTCCGCCCGACCACCGGCCCTGCCGACCCGCGGGCCCGTGCCCCGGGACACGGCCGGAAGGCCGGACGGCCGCCCTGCTGCGAGCGCCGGCCGCCCTGCTGCGAGTGCGTCCCGCCTTGCTGCGAGTGCGTCCCGCCCTGCTGCGAGTGCGTCCCGCCTTGCTGCGAGCGCCGGCCGCCCTGCCGGTGGCCGTCGCGGTCGCGGGGGTCCTGGGCGCGGTGCACCTGGCCCTGGTCGATCCTTCCCGGCCGGGCCACTATCCCGTGTGTCTCGTGCTGAGGGTCACGGGGTGGTACTGCCCGGGTTGCGGTGGTCTGCGGGCCGGGCACGAGCTGTTGCACGGCAGACCGATGGCGGCCCTGGGCCAGAACGCCCTGGTGGTTCTGCTCGCGCCCGTGGCGCTCCTGGCGTTTGCGCGCTGGGCTCGGGATCGGACCGTCGGCCGTCCGCCCCGGGGGGAGATTCCGGTTCGATGGCTTGTCCTGGTGGGGGTTCTTACCGTCGGATTCGGGGTACTACGGAACCTGTCAGCCTGCAGTTTTTTGGCGCCGTAGCTTCCCCGCCCGCCCCGGTGTCCGGGGGACCCTCCGTCTGTCGCTACCATCACAGGAATTCGACCGTCGGCGACAGGGGGTTACCCGTGACCGTCCTGGACGACATAGTCGACGGGGTCCGGAAGGACCTCGTCGAGCGTCAGACGACCACGCCGCTGGAGGAACTCCAGGAACAGGCGCGGCGGCGTCCCTCCGCCCTGTCCGCGGAGTCGATGCTGAGGGACGGCGAGGCCGTCCGCGTGATAGCCGAGGTGAAACGTTCCAGCCCGAGCAAGGGCGCCCTCGCCGCCATCGCGGACCCCGCTGCCCTCGCCCAGGACTACGAGGCCGGGGGCGCGAGCGTCATCAGCGTCCTGACCGAGCGGCACCGGTTCGGCGGCAGTCTGGCGGACCTCGCGGCCGTCCGGGCCGCCGTGGACGTACCGGTGCTGCGCAAGGATTTCGTGGTCACGAGCTACCAGGTCTGGGAGGCCCGGGCGACCGGCGCCGACCTGGTGCTGCTGATCGTGGCGGCCCTGGAGCAGGAGGCCCTGATCTCCCTCGTGGAGCGGGTCCACTCCCTGGGGATGGCGGCCCTGGTGGAGGTCCACGACGAGTCCGAGGTCCTGCGGGCGGTCGACGCCGGGGCCAGGGTGATCGGGGTGAACTGCCGGGACCTGAAGACCCTGCAGGTAGAGCGTTCGACGATCGCCCGCGTCGTCCCCATGATCCCCGAGGGGATCGTCCGGGTCGCCGAGTCCGGGGTGCGCGGTCCGCACGACGTCCTGGAGTACGCGCGGGCGGGGGCCCAGGCCGTCCTCGTGGGCGAGAGCCTCGTGACCGGCGGGAACCCCCGGGCCGCCGTCGCCGATCTGGTCGCGGCCGGTGCCCACCCCGCGCTGCGGGCGTCGCGGCCATGACGCGCGTCGTGGAGGGCCGCACCGGGCCCCTGGCGCACACCGGGCCCCTGGCAGCAGTGGACGGGCCCTATTTCGGCCGTTTCGGCGGCAGGTTCGTCCCGGAGGCGCTCGTCGCGGCCCTCGAGGAACTCGAGCGCACCTACGCGCAGGCCCGGATCGACCCGCAGTTCACGGGCGAACTGGAACGACTGCACCGCGAGTACTCCGGCCGCCCCAGCATCCTCACGGAGGTGCCCCGGTTCGCCGAGCACGCCGGGGGAGCACGGGTCCTGCTCAAGCGCGAGGACCTCAACCACACGGGCTCCCACAAGATCAACAATGTGCTGGGGCAGGCCCTGCTCGCCGTCCGCATGGGCAAGCGCCGGGTCATCGCAGAGACCGGGGCGGGCCAGCACGGGGTCGCCACGGCCACGGCCGCAGCTCTCATGGGGCTGGAGTGCCTGGTCTTCATGGGCGAGGAGGACACGCGGCGGCAGGCCCTCAACGTCGCGAGGATGCGCCTGCTCGGCGCCGACGTCGTGTCGGTCACGGCGGGGTCGCGCACCCTCAAGGACGCCATGAACGAGGCGATGCGCGACTGGGTGACCAACGTCGAGACCACCCACTACCTGATCGGTACGGTCGCGGGTCCCCACCCGTTCCCGACCATCGTCCGCGACTTCCAACGGGTGATCGGCCAGGAGGCCCGCGCCCAGATCCTGGAACGCGTGGGGCGACTGCCGGACGCCATCTGCGCCTGCGTGGGGGGCGGCTCCAACGCCCTGGGCATCTTCCACGCCTTCCTCGACGACCCCGGGGTCGACCTGATCGGTTTCGAGGCCGGCGGTGACGGCGTCGACACCGGGCGGCACGCTGCCTCGATCAACGGCGGGCTGCCCGGGGTGCTGCACGGCAACCGCACGTTCATCCTGCAGGACTCCGACGGCCAGACCATCGAGAGCCACTCGGTGTCAGCGGGCCTGGACTACCCGGGGGTCGGCCCCCAGCACTCCTGGCTGCACGAGATCGGCCGGGCCCGGTACGAGGCCGTGGACGACGCCCAGGCCATGGACGCCTTCCGCCTGCTGTGCCGCACCGAGGGGATCATCCCGGCGATCGAGAGCTCCCATGCCCTCGCCGGGGCACTGCGGGTGGGGCGCGAACTGGGACCCGACGGCGTGATTCTCGTGAATCTTTCGGGGCGCGGAGACAAGGACGTCGACACAGCGGCCCGCTGGTTCGGGCTGATGCCGGGCGAGGAGAACTCCGCGGACCGCGGTCCGCGGGAGCCGGTCGCCGGGAGCGATCACCAGGAGGAAGCGTGAACCCCAGCGATCGTCCCGGACCCGAAGGTGTCGAGGACGTTCTGCGCCGGGCCGCCGAGGAGGGCCGGGCAGCCCTCATCGGCTATCTGCCGGTCGGGTTCCCGGACGTCCCGGCCTCGATCGAGGCCATGAAGGCCCTGGTGGCCGGGGGAGTCGACCTCGTGGAGATCGGCATCCCCTACTCGGACCCCCTCATGGACGGTCCGGTGATCCAGCACGCGGCCGAGGTGGCCCTGCGCGGCGGGACCAGGACCGCCGATGTCCTGACCGCTGTGCGCGCCGTGCGCGAGGCCGGCGCCCCGGCCCTGGTCATGACCTACTGGAACATCGTGGACCGCTACGGGGTCGATCGGTTCGCCCAGGATCTGGCTGCTGCGGGCGGCGCCGGGCTGATCACCCCCGACCTGATCCCCGACGAGGGCGCCGACTGGATCGAGGCGGCGCAGCGGCACGGCCTGGACCGGGTCTTCCTCGTGGCGCCGAGCTCGACCGACGAACGGTTGCGCTCCACGACCGCCGCGTGCACGGGCTTCGTCTACGCTGCCTCGACCATGGGCGTGACCGGGGCCCGCGCGTCCGTGGGCCCCCGGGCCCACGAGCTCGTCGAACGCACCCGCAAGGTGTGCGACCTTCCCGTCTGTGTCGGCCTGGGGGTCTCCACGGGTGAACAGGCCGCCCAGGTGGCGGGTTACGCCGACGGCGTCATCGTCGGGTCGGCGTTCGTCAAGGCCCTGAGTTCCGGGCCGGACCTGGCCGCAGGGCTGCTGGCCGTGCGGGCCCTCGCCGAGGAACTCGCCCTGGGCGTACGCCGCGGCGTCGAGCAGTGAACCGAGGGGGAGACCGGTGATCGGACCGTTGTGCGACCGGGGAGTCGCAGCCCTGGCTCCCGCGTCGATCCCGAGCCCCACACAGTCCGTGTGGGAGCTCGGTCCGTTTCCCGTCCGCGCGTACGGGCTGTGCATCCTGGTCGGGATCGTCCTCGCCGTCCTGTGGGGCGATCGGCGGCTCGTGGCCCGGGGCGCGCCTGCGGGCGTCGTCCTGGACGTCGCGGTCTGGGCCGTGCCCTTCGGGATCCTCGGTGGGCGCATCTACCACGTCCTGACCAGCTGGCAGCCGTACTTCGGTGAGAACGGCGAACCCGTGGAGGCCCTCTACGTCTGGCAGGGCGGTCTGGGGATCTGGGGCGCCGTGGCCCTCGGCGGGGTCGGGGCCTGGATCGGCTGTCGCCGGGCCGGGATCCTCCTGCCGCCCTTCGCCGACGCCGTGGCCCCCGGAGTCCTGCTGGCCCAGGCGATCGGCCGGCTGGGGAACTGGTTCAACAACGAGGTGTACGGCAGGGCCACCGACGTTCCCTGGGGCGTGAAGATCTACGAGTGGGACCTCCGCGCGGGGCACGCCGAACGGGGTCCGGACGGTGAACCGCTGGTCAAGGGCGTGTACCACCCGACGTTCCTGTACGAGATGCTCTGGAACCTCTTCGTCGTCGTGGTGCTCGTACGGCTGGACCGCCGGTTCAGGATCGGCCACGGGCGGCTCTTCGCCCTGTACGTGATGTTGTACACGACGGGCCGTTTCTGGATCGAGACCCTCCGGTCCGACCCCGCCAACAAGATCATGGGGTTGCGCCTGAACCTCTGGACGAGTGTCATCGTCCTTGTGGGATCCGCCGCCTACCTGGTGATCTCACTGCGCAGGCGCCCCGGGCGCGAGACCAGCGCCCTGCGGGACGACCGCCCGACCGACGATCCCGACTCGACCGACGAGAGCGACTCGGCCGACGGCCCCGACTCGACCGACGAGAGCGACGGACCCGGCGGACCGGCCCCCGGACTGGACAGCGGGGACAACGCTGTGCAAGATGGCGCGGGCGCTGCGCCGGCCGCGCGGGAAGATCCTGTCGCGCGGGAAGGCCCGGTCGGTCGGCCGGAGGACGAGCACGCCGGGGAACCCGGCACCGCCCCGCACGGTGAAGAACCCCCACAGGGGAGAGACGACCCGGACCGGGTCGAGTCCCCGTGAGCGAAAGTGACACATCCGGCGAGGTCAAGGCCGTGCCGGAGGTTTCTCGCCGGCGCACGCACCGGATACAGTGAACACAATCCCGGCGACAGGAGCGCTTCCCCCCTGCCGCCGAGGACCATCACGCGGGCCATCGACGTCCCGGCGCAGGTCTTATCCCGCCTGACGACGGTGCCCACCGCGTCGTCGACGGGGCGACCGGGGTGAGGGAGCGGGACTTCCGCCTCGACGGACGTTCTCGCGTCGGTCGCCCACCGCGCGAAACGTCCTTTCGGACCGAGCCGAACGACGACGAGGTGACTGCATGCTCTCGCCCTTCCGGCGGTTCTCCGCCCAGCCGGATCCCACAGGCCTGTACGACGGGTCCCGTGAGCACGACGCCTGTGGGGTCGCCTTCGTGGCGACCATGCGGGGCGAGCCAGGTCACGACATCGTCGAGAAGGCCCTGACAGCCCTGCGCAACCTCGACCACCGGGGCGCCGTGGGAGCCGAGACCGACACGGGCGACGGCGCCGGCATCCTCACCCAGGTCCCCGACACTTTCCTGCGCGCGGTCACCGACTTCGACCTGCCCCCCGCGGGCCGGTACGCCGTGGGCATCGCCTTCCTGCCCGACGACGACGCCGCCGACGCCGAAGCCGTCCACACGGTCGAGGACCTCGCGGCCCAGGAGGGCCTGCAGGTCCTGGGCTGGCGCGACGTACCGGTCACGGCCGGGCTGGTCGGGCGCACGGCGGCCTCCTGCCGGCCCCGGTTCCGCCAGCTCTTCCTCTCGGCCGAGGCCGACGGCGAGCTCCTGACCGGGATCGACCTGGACCGCCGGGCGTTCTGCCTGCGCAAACGGGCCGAGCAGGACGCCCAGGTGTATTTCCCCTCCCTGTCGAGCCGCACCCTGGTCCACAAGGGGATGCTCACGACCGGGCAGCTCGAGCCCTTCTTCCCCGACCTGTCCGACCGCCGTTTCGCGACAGAACTGGCGATCGTGCACTCGCGGTTCTCGACCAACACCTTCCCGTCGTGGCCGCTGGCCCACCCGTTCCGGCTCATGGCCCACAACGGCGAGATCAACACCGTCAAGGGCAACCGCAACTGGATGCGGGCCCGCGAGAGCCAATTGATCAGCGAGACCATCCCCGGGGACCTGAACCGGATCTTCCCGATCTGCACCCCGGACGCCAGCGACTCGGCCTCGTTCGACGAGGTGCTGGAGCTGCTCCACCTGGGCGGACGGTCCCTGCCCCACGCCGTGCTCATGATGATCCCCGAGGCGTGGGAGAACCACGGCGAGATGGACCCGGCCCGCAAGGCCTTCTACGAGTTCCACTCGATGTTCATGGAGCCGTGGGACGGTCCGGCCTCCATCACCTTCACCGACGGCACCCTCATCGGCGGGGTCCTGGACCGCAACGGTCTGCGTCCCTCGCGCTACTGGGTGACCGACGACGGCCTGGTCGTCCTGGCCAGCGAGGTCGGGGTCCTGGACCTGGACCCGGCGACCATCGTGCGCAAGGGCCGCCTGCAGCCGGGCCGCATGTTCCTGGTCGACACGGCCCACGGGCGGATCGTGGACGACGAGGAGATCAAGTCCGAGCTGGCCGCGCAGCTGCCCTACGACGAGTGGCTGCACGCCGGTCGCATGCGTCTGGAGGACCTGCCGCCCCGCGAGCACATTGTCCACACGCACGCCTCGGTCACGCGCCGGCAGGTCACCTTCGGGTACACCGAGGAAGAGCTGAAGATCCTGCTGGCGCCCATGGCCCGCACCGGGGGTGAGCCCATCGGGTCGATGGGCTCGGACTCGCCGATCGCGGCCCTGTCGAACCGCCCGCGCCTGCTCTTCGACTACTTCACCCAGCTGTTCGCGCAGGTGACGAACCCGCCCCTGGACGCGTACCGCGAGGAACTCATCACCTCGCTGGGCACGTCGATCGGCCCGGAGCGCAACCTGCTGGGCGCGACCCCGGCGCACTGCCGTCAGCTCCTCCTGCCGTTCCCCGTGCTCGACAACGACGAACTCGCCAAGATCGTCCACATCAACGCCGACGGCGACCTGCCCGGCTACGGCACCCGGATCCTGGAGGGCCTGTACCGGGTCGACGGCGGCGGGCAGGCCCTGGCCGACCGGCTCGACGAGATCTGCGCCGAGGCCGACGTCGCGATCGAGGAGGGCGTGCGCTTCCTGGTCCTGTCGGACCGCAACTCAACGGCCGACCTGGCGCCCATTCCCTCGCTCCTGCTGACGGGCGCGGTCCACCACCATCTGATTCGTAAGAAAATGCGCACCCACGTCGGGCTCATCGTGGAGGCCGGGGACGTGCGCGAGGTCCACCACGTCGCGCTGCTCATCGGTTACGGCGCTGCGGCCGTCAACCCGTACCTGGCCATGGAGACCGTCGAGAACCTCGTGCGCCGCGGGGTCCTCGAGGCCGAGAACCCCCAGGAGGCCGTCGCCCGGCTGCTGAAGTCCCTGGGCAAGGGCGTGCTGAAGGTCATGAGCAAGATGGGAATCTCGACCGTGGCCTCCTACCGCGGTGCCCAGGTCTTCGAGGCCATCGGCCTGGGGCAGGAACTGGTCGACCGCTACTTCACGGGCACGACGAGCCAACTGGGCGGGATCGACCTCGACGCCGTCGCGCGGGAGACCGCCAAGCGGCACGCCCGGGCCTGGCCGGACGACGGGATCCGCAACCCGCACCGCCGCCTGGAGACCGGCGGGGAGTACAAGTGGCGCCGGGAGGGGCCGCCGCACGCCTTCGGCCCCGAGAGCGTCTTCCGTCTGCAGCAGGCCACCCGAACCGGTGACTGGGAGGGCTTCAAGGAGTACACCCGGCTCATCGACGAGCAGGCCACCCAGGTGATGACCCTGCGCGGGCTGTTCCGTCTGCGCACAGAGGGCCGTGCGCCCGTCCCCCTCGACGAGGTCGAGTCCGTCGAGTCGATCGTGCGCCGCTTCTCGACCGGGGCCATGTCCTACGGGTCGATCTCCCGGGAGGCCCACGAGAACCTCGCGATCGCGATGAACCGGCTGGGGGCCAAGTCCAACACCGGGGAGGGCGGCGAGGATCCCGAACGGTTGTTCGACCCCGAGCGGCGCAGCGCGATCAAGCAGGTGGCCTCGGGGCGGTTCGGCGTCACGAGCCTGTACCTCACCCACGCCGACGACATCCAGATCAAGATGGCCCAGGGGGCCAAGCCCGGTGAGGGCGGTCAGCTGCCCGGCGCGAAGGTCTACCCGTGGGTGGCCCGGACCCGGTACTCGACCCCCGGCGTCGGGCTCATCTCGCCCCCGCCGCACCACGACATCTACTCCATCGAGGACCTCGCCCAGCTCATCCACGACCTGAAGAACGCCAACCCCGCCGCGCGGATCCACGTCAAGCTCGTGGCCGAGATCGGGGTGGGCACGGTGGCCGCCGGGGTCAGCAAGGCCCACGCGGACGTCGTCCTGATCTCCGGGCACGACGGCGGCACGGGCGCCAGCCCCCTGACCTCCCTCAAGCACGCGGGCGGGCCGTGGGAGCTGGGCCTGGCCGAGACCCAGCAGACCCTCGTGCTCAACGGGCTGCGCGACCGGATCGTCGTGCAGACGGACGGCCAGCTCAAGACCGGCCGCGACGTGCTGGTCGCGGCCCTGCTGGGGGCCGAGGAGTACGGGTTCGCCACGGCACCGCTGGTCGTCTCCGGCTGCGTCATGATGCGGGCCTGTCACCTGGACACCTGTCCCGTCGGGGTGGCCACGCAGAACCCGACCCTGCGCAAACGGTTCGCGGGCCGTCCCGAGGACGTCGTGCAGTACTTCCGGTTCATCGCCCAGGAGGTCCGCGAGTACCTGGCCTCCCTGGGCCTGCGCAGCCTCGACGAGGCCGTCGGGCACACGGAACTGCTGGACACGCGCGACGCCGTCGAGCACTGGAAGGCCGCGGGCCTGGACCTGACGCCGATCCTCACCCCGGCCGTCTCGGCGGACGGCTCGGCCCTGCGCTGCACGACCACGCAGGACCACGGCCTGGACAAGGCCCTCGACCACACCCTGATCGACCTGTCGGCCGAGGCCCTCGAACACGGCCGGCCGACGCGGTTCGAGGTGCCGGTGCGCAACGTCAACCGGACCGTCGGCACGATGCTCGGCCACGAACTGACCAAGAAGTGGGGCGCGGACGGCCTGCCGGACGGCACGATCGACATCACCCTCACCGGGTCGGCCGGCCAGTCCTTCGGGGCCTTCGTGCCCCGCGGGATCGTCCTGCGGCTGATGGGCGACTCCAACGACTACCTCGGCAAGGGCCTGTCCGGCGGACGGATCGTCGTGCGCCCGGACACCAGCGCCGGTTTCGTGGCCGAGAACCACATCATCGCCGGGAACGTGATCTGCTACGGCGCGACCGCCGGGGAGGTCTTCCTGCGCGGCCAGGTGGGGGAGCGGTTCTGCGTGCGCAACTCCGGCGCGACCGCTGTCGTCGAGGGCGTCGGCGACCACGCGTGCGAGTACATGACCGGCGGGACCGTCGTGGTGCTGGGACGCACGGGCCGCAACCTGGCCGCCGGCATGTCCGGCGGCACGGCCTACGTGCTGGACCTGCGCCGTCAGCGGGTCAACACCGAACTGGTCGATCTGCTGGAACCCGACGGGACCGACGGCCTGCTGCTGGCAGAGCTGGTCCGCCGGCACCAGGAGGAGACGGGCTCTGCCGTGGCCCGCCGGCTCCTGGAGGACTGGGACGCCTCGCTGGCCCGGTTCACGAAGGTGATGCCGCGCGACTACGCGCGGGTGGTGGCCATTCGCCGCCGGGCAGAGGCCGAGGGCCTCGACCTGGACGGCGACGAGGTCTGGACACGGATCATGCAGGAGGCGTGACATGGCTGACCCGAAGGGCTTCCTCACCGTCCGGGAGCGCGAACTCCCGGAGCGCCGCCCGGTGCCCGTCCGGCTCCGGGACTGGCACGAGGTGTACGAGCCGACCGACACCGCCGTGGTGCGCCGTCAGGCGAGCCGCTGCATGGACTGCGGCATCCCCTTCTGCCACAACGGCTGCCCCCTGGGCAACCTCGTGCCGGAGTGGAACGACCTCACCTGGCACGGGGACTGGCGCGACGCCGTCGAGCGCCTGCACGCCACGAACAACTTCCCGGAGCTCACGGGCCGGCTGTGCCCGGCCCCCTGCGAGACCGCGTGCGTGCTGGGGATCAACCAGCCGCCCGTGACCATCAAGCAGATCGAGGCGACCGTGATCGACGTCGCCTACGAGAACGGCTGGGTGACCCCGCACCCGCCCGAGCGCCTCAGCGGCAAGACCGTCGCCGTCGTCGGCTCGGGCCCGGCGGGCCTGGCCGCGGCCCAGCAGCTCACCCGGGCCGGGCACACCGTGGCCGTCTACGAGCGCGACGACCGCCCCGGCGGGCTCCTGCGCTACGGGATCCCGGAGTTCAAGCTCGAGAAGCGGCACCTGGACCGGCGCCTGGAGCAGATGGAGGCCGAGGGCACCCGGTTCCGCTCCGGCGTGGAGATCGGCCGGGACATCACGGCCGAGGACCTCCAGGAACGCTACGATGCCGTCGTCCTGGCCGTGGGTTCGACCGAGCGCCGGGACCTGCCCGTGCCGGGCCGGTCGGCCGCCGGGATCCTCCAGGCCATGGAGTACCTGCCCTGGGCGAACCGCGTGGCCCTCGGCGAGAGCGTGCCCGAGCAGATCACGGCCGAGGGCCGCGACGTCGTCGTGATCGGCGGTGGGGACACCGGCGCGGACTGCCTGGGCACGGCCCTGCGCCAGGGCGCCCGGTCGGTCACCCAGCTGGAGATCATGCCCCGGCCGCCGCAGGACCGCCCCGACGGGCAGCCCTGGCCGACCTACCCCCTGACCTACAAGGTCACCAGCGCGCACGAGGAGGGCGGCGAGCGCCTGTTCTCCGTGAGCACCCAGGAGTTCCTCGCCGACGCCGACGGCTGGGTCACCGGGCTGAGCCTGGTGGAGGTGCGGTTCGTCGACGGGCGGTTCGAGCCGGTTCCCGGCACGGAACGGGAGCTGCCGGCCCAGCTGGTGCTGCTGGCGATGGGCTTCACGGGCCCCCGCCGGGAGGGTCTGCTCGAGCAGCTGGGAGTGGAGTTCGGGCCACGCGGTACGGTGGTCCGGGACGACACGTACCAGTCGACGGTGCCTGGGGTCTTCGTCGCCGGGGACGCCGGGCGGGGACAGTCACTCATTGTTTGGGCAATAGCCGAGGGACGTTCCTGCGCGGCCGCGGTGGATCGCTGGTTGACCGGGAGTACCGTGCTACCAGCGCCGATTCCACCGACGGCACGGCCGTTGATGGTGTGACGGCTGCGCGGGCGGCTGGGACCGCGCCCGAACCACCACCGCCGGGCGACCAACCGGCCGGTGGACCTCATCGAGAAGGACCTTGTGGAGCAATGCGTCGAGCCAAGATCGTTTGTACGCTCGGACCTGCCGTCAGCGGCAGGATGCGAGAGCTCGTGGAAGCCGGAATGGACGTCGCCCGGCTGAACCTCAGCCATGGCACCTACGCCGAGCACGAGGAGCGGTACCTCGAAGTGCGCCGGGCCGCCAAGGCCTCCGGTCGCGCGGTCGGGATCCTGGCAGACCTCCAGGGCCCCAAGATCCGTCTGGGGAACTTCGCCTCGGGACCCGTCGACCTCGCCGACGGCGACACCTTCACCATCACCGTCGAGGACGTCCCCGGGAACGCCGAGGAGTGCTCGACCACCTACAAGGGACTGCCGGGCGATGCCCGTGTCGGGGACACGATCCTCGTCGACGACGGCAAGGTGGCCCTGCGGGTCACGGCGGTCGACGGCCCGCGCGTCGTCACCCAGGTGGAGGTCGGCGGGACCGTCTCCAACCACAAGGGCCTGAACCTGCCCGGGGTCGCCGTGAGCGTCCCGGCACTGTCGGAGAAGGACGAGAACGACCTGCGCTGGGCCCTGCGCGCCGGCGTCGACATGGTCGCGCTGTCGTTCGTGCGCAGCGCCGACGACGTCCTGGACGTTCACAAGATCATGGACGAGGTCGGGATCCGCCGCCCCGTCATCGCCAAGATCGAGAAGCCGCAGGCCGTCGAGAACCTCGCCGACATCGCCCACGCCTTCGACGGCCTCATGGTGGCCCGCGGCGACCTGGGGGTCGAACTGCCCCTCGAACAGGTCCCCATGGTCCAGAAGCAGGCCATCGAGCTGGCCCGGCGCCAGGCCAAGCCGGTCATCGTCGCCACCCAGGTGCTCGACTCCATGATGCTGCTGCCCCGTCCCACCAGGGCGGAGGCCTCCGACTGCGCGAACGCCGTGCTCGACGGCGCCGACGCCATCATGCTGTCGGGCGAGACGAGCGTGGGGAAGTACCCGCTGGAGGCCGTGCGCACCATGGCCCGCATCATCGAGAACACCGAGGAACAGGGCATGGAGCGGATCCCGCCCCTGAGCACCCGGCCCTCGACCCGCGGCGGCGCCATCACCTACGCCGCCGTGACCACGGGCGACCTGCTGGACGTCCGCTACCTGTGCGCGTTCACCAACAGCGGCGACTCGGCCCACCGCATGTCCCGGCTGCGCTCGCGCATCCCGCTGCTGGCCTTCACGCCCCACGAGGAGGTCCGCTCCCAGCTGGCCCTGAGCTGGGGCGTCGAGACGTTCGTCGTGGCCGTCGTCGACAGCACCGACGACATGGTCCACCAGGTCGACGAGGCCCTGCTGAACAACAAGCGGGGCGTGCCCGGCGACCAGGTGGTCATCGTGGCCGGCTCGCCTCCCGGGATCAGTGGTTCCCTCAACAACCTGCAGGTCCACCGCCTCGGGGACCGCGTGGGGCGGCCCGCGAACTGAGTCGTTCCCCGCCGGGGACACGCAACGGCAGGGCCCGCACCGAGCACCGAGCATCACTCAGCAGGGCCCCGGACCATCCGGTCCGGGGCCCTGCTGGTGGGGGCGGGATCGTGGGGTGCAGGCGGAGCCTTCGGGGGCGCGGTCCCGCGTCCCCGACCGGGTGGGGACGGCTCACCGGGGGAGCTGTCCCCCGGAGTTCCCGGGGTCGGAGTTCCCGGGTTCGCAGTCCCCGGGTTCGGGGGCGGAGGGGTCCGGTGCGACGTTCCCCGGGTTGTCCGGGGCGTCGCCGCTGTTCCCTTCGTTCTGGTCGGTGGAGGGGTCCGTGCCGTCCTCGGGCTCGACGCCCGGGTCCTGGGGCTCGGGGTCCTGCAACTCGGGGTCCTGGGGCTCGGTGGCCTGGGGCCGGGGATCCTGTCGGGGCCGGTCCGCCCCGTCGTCCTGGGCGGCCGGGGACTCGTCCTCGGTCGTTGTCCCGGGATCGGGCTGCGGGGTGGTGGGCGTCGCGAGGCGGTAGCCCACCCGGAAGCGCTGGTGGCCGGCGGCGTCACGGGGCACGGTCGCAGAGCAGGACCGTCGGGTGCAGTGGACGGTCGAGGGCAGAACCTTCCACACGCCGTTCGTGTCGAACTGTTCGACCCACATCGGCCCGCCTGCGTCGGCCTTCTGCGGGGGTGACCAGAGCAGTCGCACGCCCTCGGACCCGACCACGGCCGTGGGCCGGAGGGTCTTCACGCGCCAGCTGCGCTGGTCCCGCGAGGTGTCCACCGTGATCTGCGCTCCGGGGGTCCGCCCGTCCGCCCGGTCCGTCACGGCCACCGTGAACCGGGCGCCCCGGCAGGCCGGGGCCGCAGCCGCTCCGAGGAACAGGTCGGCCTCCACCATCGCGCCCGCCCCCTCAGCGGCACGTCGCGTTCCCACGGTCCTCACGGTGGCGTTCCGGGCCGTGCAGCCGTCCGGGGCACCCCGTTCGAGACCGACCTCGCCGAACCGCATTGCGGAGGAGCCCCGGCCCCGGATCTCGACCGTGAGTCGCACGGGCGAACCGGGGGCCAGCAGTCCACTCACGCTGCTCGTGACGAGGGGGGTCTGCGGGGAGGGAGTCGGCTCCGCAGAACCCGTCCCGGACCCCGGGGCGGGGCTCACCCCCGCCCACCCCCTGCCGACGGCTCCCGTGGACCACAGGGCCGACGCGGTCTCGGTGACCGAGCCCACCCCCGCCAGGACGAGGCAGACCAGGGCGGCGGAGCGCAGCGTGCCCGGATCGCCGCCTGGGGTGCGGCAACGGCCGGGCAACCGGTGCCGTGCGTACCGGTGAGGGGCGCGTTGCGGGGAACGACGCAGCCGTCCGCGCGTTCCGATCACAGGCAGAACGGTTCCGAGTGCCGGCCTCATGGAGGGCTCCTTCTCGACTGGTCGCTGCTTCTTTACCTTCGGCCTGGTCGCAGGACTTGCTGAGGGCTTGCCAGGACACGGGACCGCCCGGTGGGGCGGTACGTTCGGGCCGGCCGCCCCACCGGGTCGGGACACGGGCGGCAGGACTCACGCCACGGGCGCAGGACTCACGGGGTGACGGGGGGCGTCACATTGTTGTCCACGGACGTGTACCGCAGTTCGACGGTCGTGCCCTGGCAGGCGTTGGGGGCGATCCTCCTCAACCTGATCGACGGCTTGGCGTGGGGCCACTGGGCCTGGACCTCGGTGTCGGTCTTTGCAAGGGAGTACGTCCCGGCCGGGATCTGCTGGAGGATGAAGTAGTTGTCGGTGCAGTCCGGCACCTCCACGCCCGCGGCGTCGACGACCTTCGCGACCTCGACCTGCGGGTCGATGATGTCGACCGGCCCGGGGTTGGTGTTGGTGTACGTGACGGGGATCTCGGTGAAGTCGATCGACGGCCACAGGTTCACGATGGGGTCGTTGCTCAGGGTCACGTGATGGGCTTCCCCTGCCAGCAGGGAACCGCTGCCCCCGGCATTGGTGTTCCAGGCCCAGGCCAGGCCCCCGCTGAGGAGGAGCACGGCCGTGGAGACGGCAACATTCTTCTTGGAGATGCGGAACACGATGGGACCTTTCGTCGGAGGTGATCGACCAGAATTTTTCGTCGGCCGATCGGGAAAAGGGGGTCAATCGAGGGGCCCGCCCGGCGGGTCGGGCACGATTGTGCCGTGAAAAATGTGTGATCGTGCTCGAACGGATATCGGGTGTTCGGCGGATCGCGGGTCGGCCGGAAAAGGTCTCCCACCATTCCTCCCGTATGGCACCGCATGGTCCAGAAAATCCGGATGAAACACCACAGAGGACGAACTGTGACGGGACCTGGGCCGTTGTGTCGGTCCGTTGGGTTTTCCCGGCCACAATCCACCGAACGACCGACCCGGAATCCGCACGTTCCCCGGTGCTGTTCGTGCAGAATCGACAGTGCCTGGAGGGGCCGAGGTCGTTGTTCATGGACCTGCGGACGGGCACTCGGCCGAAGACGGATGATGAAATCGTTCCCCGATCCCGCGCGGGACCAAATGTTTGTGCGCACTATTCCTCCATGGCAGGAATGTCGATCTGTCGAAAATCCCCATCCTGAGGAGAAGTGTTTCTCGTGTCTCGTATTTCCAAGAAGACTCTCGTCGCCTCGACGGCGGTCCTGTTGCTGGCGGGCGGCGTGGCCTACGCCTTCTCCACCTACGCCACCGGTGGGTCCCTCAACACCACGGTCGCCACGGCTAAACCCGTCGAGCTGTCCAACGGCCCCATCGTGAACCTGTGGCCGGGGAACCCCGCCGTCGAGATCCCCGTCACGTACAACAACCCCAACCCCGGGCCGATTGACGTCGTCGGCGCAACGGTGAAGGTCAAGAGCGTGGTCCCGGAGACCTGCCCGGTCGAGGCCCTCGTGATCGACCCCAACCTGACCAGCCCCGTAACGGTTCCCGTCGGTCAGGGCGCCTGGCCCGCGCCGCTGCCGAAGATCGCTCTGGCCGCCACAGCCCCCGACGTGTGTCAGGGCGCCGTGGTGGAACTCGAATACGGAACGGTCCCCACCACGCCTCCGACCACGGAGGAGCCCACGACGCCTCCGACCACGGAGGAGCCCACGACGCCT
>JAUPKJ010000250.1 GCA_030837505.1 Actinomycetota bacterium | reverse complement strand
GGGGTCGACCCCGCCGGGGTCCACGTCGCCGGACGGCTGCCCGACCTCTACCTGCCCGTCAGCGACTACACCGTGACCCCTGTCCTGGCCTGGTGGGAGATCCCCGGACCCGTCCGGGCCGTCGACCCGGCAGAGGTCGCACGCGTGGTCAGGGTCCCGATTCGGGATCTCGCCGATCCGATCAGCCGTTTCCAGGTCAGGGTCCCGGACGGTCACCGAATGCCCGCTTTCCGTGTGGAAGGGCTGTTCGTGTGGGGCTTCACCGGCATTTTGTTGAGTACCCTGCTGCGGCTGGCCGGGTGGGAACGTGAGTGGGACACCACGCGCGAAGAAGTCCTGCCCGCGTTGATTCTGGACACCGGACCGGGGAACAATTCATGATCGATGTGCTGCTGGTCCTGGTGATTCTTTCCTACGCGATCTCCGGCTACCGTCAAGGTCTGATCGTGGGCGCGACCTGTCTGGCCGGTTTCGTCGGGGGGGCCGTGCTGGCCATGGCCTTCGCCCCGCCCCTGGCCGACAGTCTCCAGCCCGGGCTGGCCCGCTCGCTGGCCGTGCTCGCAGCAGTGCTCGTCCTGGCCTGGGCCGGACAGCTGTTGGGAGCCGTCCTGGGAGGAAAAGTCCGCGATCGCCTGGACTGGCGTCCCGTCCGCCTGGTCGATCAGCTGTTGGGAACGGTCGCGGGTGTTCTCGCCGTGACCCTGGTCGTCTGGTTCATCGGTGGGGCACTGCGTGGGAGTCCTTCCCCGGCCCTGGCCAAGGCGATCGCCTCCTCCCGGGTCCTGTCGGCCGTCGATCGGGCCGCCCCGGAACAGTTGTCCTCTCTGGCCGACAGCTTCCGGGAGTCGGTGGCGGGCAGTTCCTTCCCCCGGGTGTTCGCCGGAGTGGGCCCCGAGCAGATCCTCCCTGTGGATCTCCCCGATCCGAACGCCATGAGCCGGCCCGTCCTGGCGAAGGCCCGCCTCAGCATCGTGAAAATCACAGGGAACGCCGTCCCCTGCTCACGCGGCCAGGAGGGCAGCGGCGCCGTCGTGTCCCGGGAGCGGGTCGTCACCAACGCGCACGTCGTCGCCGGGGTCGAAGAGCCTTTTGTCCAGGTCAGCGGGGTCGGACGCAAGTACAGGGCCAGCGTGGTCCTCTTCGACTCCCTGAGGGACATCGCCGTGCTCGCCGTGCCCGGCCTGACGGCGCAGGCCTTGCCCCTCGGCGGGGAGCTGGGCCACAGCGACAACGCCGTGGTGGCAGGTTTCCCCCACAACGGCCCGTTCGAGGCCGGCCCCGCCAGGATCCGCGCGAAGATCCGGGCCAGCGGTGAGGACATCTACGGGCGCAACGGCGCCGTCCGCGAGGTCTACTCCCTGCTCGCGACCGTCGAACCCGGCAACTCCGGCGGACCGCTCCTCTCCCCACGGGGCAAACTCGTGGGAATCGTCTTCGCCAAGTCCCTCGACGACGCCAACACCGGTTACGCCCTGACCCTCGGCGAGTCCAGAGGATCCATCCGGGCGGGCATCGCCGCGACCCGTCAGGTCCCCACCGGCGGGTGCGCCGTCGGCTGACCGGATCCCTGCCTCCGACCGGGCCCCTGCTCGCGTTGTCCTCCTGCCCCGGGCCGGTCCGGTTCACCCGACGGGTCCAGCCCCGCGAGCCAGTCCAGCAGCAGTGCCGTGACCTCGTCCGAGGCTTCCTCGGGCAGGAAATGCCCGACGGAGGGCAAGGATTCGAAACGGAAAGGTCCTTGCACCCACGACTCGGAGCCCCCCGCGGTCTCCGGCAGGACCCAGGGGTCCAGCCCTCCGTGGATCTGCAGCACCGGAACCTGGATCGGAGCCCTCAGAGCTGCGGTGAAGCGCCGCCCGTCCACCCTCCACAGCGACCGCACGGCCCAGCGGTAGTACTCCATCGAGGTGTGGGCCACGAAGGGCACCCGCATTGCTGTTCGATACGTCTGCAAGGTCGAGGCGTCCGGATAGCCCGGCCCCGACCAGGTGCGCAGGATCCGTTCGACGCCATCCCCACGGACGAGGGACCGCTCGGGAACCATCGGTACCTGGAAATGCAACAGCCGCCGGGTGGCCGACCTCTGCCTGCCGTGGAAGGTCGCATGTCGCATCCGAAGCGGATGGGCCATGCCCAGAACCGCGACGGCCCGCGTGACGCGCGGAGCCAGGGCCGGCATGGACCAGGCCACCCACCCGCCCCAGCCGTGCCCCACGATCACCGCCCGGCGCAGTCCCAGGGAACGTACGACCCCGGCGACGTCGGCCACGAGGGTCGGGGTGTCGTACCCCCGCGGAGGCTTGTCCGAGGCCCCGAAACCGCGCAGGTCCATGGCCACGACGTGGAACCCCGCCCCGGCCAACGCCAGCATCTGGGCACGCCAGGCCCACCAGAACTGCGGAAAGCCGTGCAGCAGCAGCACTGCGGGCCCCGTCCCCATCTCAGCCACGTGAAAACGAGCGCCGTTGGCCGCGACGAACCGGTGTTTCCAAGGCCCGTCAATGAGAAGATCCGCCAGATCGGCCAGGTCGGTCGTCACTTTCCCCCATCAGCGGGCCGGGTCCTGTCCACAGGTCGCTCCGACCCCCGTCGGGCCCGGCGGGACGCCCCGATACCACGGGCCGAACGGCCCGCCAACAACGCGAGGATCCCGGCGATCAGAACGAGGGCCCCCGCGACCACGAGGAAAGCAGCCCAGGTGGGCAGCCCTGTCTCCCCCAGCCCGTACCCCGCGGCGATGCACAGCATGACGGTGGCCAGAGCCAACAGATAACCGGCGCCCGCGCCCAGACCGCCGGCAGCGGCCCCCCGCGCGACATCGGCGCGCAGCTCCGCCTTGGCCAGCGCAATCTCCGCGCGCACGATCTCCGACACGTCGTGGGTGGCCTGAGCCACCAGCTGTCCCAGCGTGCGTCCCTCGGTCATACGCTCACCATTCCTTCTGCGGCCTGGGCACCGAGCCTACGGAACAGTGCGACCGGTCGCCCGACAACCCGGCCGGTCCCGACCCCCACAGGATTCACAAAACCCAAACCTATGATCACATAAAGTAACGCAGCCACAGATAGGGCCAGCACAGGGACACCGTCACGGTCGTGACCACGATCCCGTACTTGGTGAACTCCCAAAAACTGATCGGATAACCGCTGCGACGAGCGATCCCTAGCACGACGACATTGGCGCTCGCACCGACCGCAGTCGCGTTACCGCCGAGGTCGGCCCCCAGGGCCAGGGCCCACCACAGGCTGTGGGCCTGGGGCCCGCCGGCGTCGACCAGACCGGCGACGAGCGGGGTCATCGTGGTCACGAAGGGAATGTTGTCCACGATCCCCGACAACAGCGCCGAACCGAACAACAGAACCGTGGCCGCGACCAGGTACCGATCCCCGACACCGTCGATGACCACCTTCCCGAGTTCCTCGATCACCCCGATCTCCACCAAACCGCCGACCATGACGAACAGCCCCATGAAGAACACGAGGGTCTCCCACTCGACCTCCGCCAGGTAATGCTCCGGACTCATCTGCGAGACCAGGACCGCCAACCCCGCCCCCAACAGGGCAACAGCAGCCGGCTCCAAATGAATCGACGAGTGCAGGACAAAACCGATCAGCACCAGAACGAGAACCGCCAAGGACCTGCGCAGCAACTGCGGGTCGTGGATCGCCTCCCGCTCCTCCAACGCCATGACCAGACGGGCGCGCTCAGGGTCGTAAGCCAGCTTCCGGCCGAAAAGAAGACGACACAGCACGACCAGCACCCCCGTCAGGAGCACAACGATCGGCGTGAGATGGACCAGGAAGTCGTTGAAGGTCAGATCGGCCCGGCTCGCGATGATGATGTTGGGCGGGTCGCCGATGAGGGTCGCCGTACCGCCGATGTTGCTGGCCATGATCTCGGCGATGAGGAACGGGACGGGCGGCGTGTCCAGGCGCTCGCAGACCAGCAGGGTCACCGGGGCCACGAGCAGCACCGTGGTCACGTTGTCCAGGGCGGCCGAAGCGACCGCTGTAATCAACACGAGCAGGGCCATGACCCGGAACGGGTGTCCCTTGCCCCGTTTGGCTGCCCAGATGGCCAAGAACTCGAACAGACCGGTCTGACGGAGCACCCCGACGATGATCATCATTCCGAGCAGCAGGAAGATGACATTCCAATCGACGCCGCTCTCCTGGGAGAAGAACGCCGCGTCGGAATCGGTGGCCCCGATGAGGATCATCGCAGCCGCCCCGCCGAGGGCAGCCGCTACCCGATGGATCCTCTCCGAGGCGATGAGCACGTAGGCCGCGACGAAGACGGCGACAGCAGCCCAGGCGTGAGCGCTCACTGTGCGGACCCGCAGAGATCGAGGACGGCCCCCAGCAGGCGGGACAGGGTGATCCCCCCGTGGAGACGCCCGCTGCGGTCCCTGACGAGGACCATCGGCAGTCTCTCTGCGCACATGAGGGCGGCGATCTCCATCACGGTGTCCTCGGGCAGGACGGCCGGCGGGACCGGCCGCAGGTGGACCCGCTCATCGTCCAGAAGGTCGCCGACGGTCCGGCCCCGCAGCCGGGAGACGAGTTCCTCGGCCCCGGCCTCGTCGTACACGTGTGCGAGCCGTGGATCGTCCAGGACGTACCGGGGTACCACCAGTCTCAACAAATCGACCCCTGAGACCACTGCCTCGACCACGCCGTCCGCGTTCTGGACCACCACTCCGGAGGCGGCCCGGCCGGCCAGGATCTTCACGGCTGCCACGCCGTCCGTGGTACGGGTGACCAGGGGCAGGGGTTCCACGAGGTCGTGTGCTCTCATGCGGGTCAGGGTATTTCCTGCGGATGGTCCCGGTCCTGCTCGCCGGTGTCGTCCTCACCACATCCCAACACATCCGGCAGCCCTGTTGTCACATAAGGTGATGGGACTCCCTCAGGAGCCCACCCCGCCACGTCGCCTTGTCCCCCTATAAGGGTCTTCTGTTCCTTTTCCTTCGACTACCGTCTGATGTTCTGTTCCCCCTTGTCCGTCCTGTGAGAACATCCCGTCAGTGCCGCAGAGCTGTTCCCCCGGCTCGGCGGGATCGGCGCGTCCACACCGTGAGGCGATCATGTACGCCCTCGACGTCCTCGTCAGAGCCCCCCACCTGGACCCGACCCGTCCCATGGCCCGCTCTCCCATGGTCTGCCGTCCCGGCGCCCCGTTCCCGCGGCGGTCCAGGCAGTGACCGCTGCGCAGATCCTCGCCCTGGGACATGCCCGCGACGTCGCAGCCCTCACCGCGAGGGTCGCGCAATTGCGGACGGCGAACGTCCTGCGCTCGGTCGGCCTCGATCTCGCCCTGCCCGACATCGTGGACGCCGTCCGCGAACGCGCCCGGGTCACCGTGCACTTCCATCCCGATCGGTTCCTGCCCGCCGGGGGCACCGTCGTGTGTTCCCTGGCCGAGGAAGGGTGGTACCGCAACCAGTTCGAAACGGGAATCACGAACGGTGGGATTCCTGTGAAGACCGCTGCCCCCAGGGACCGCGAGGAGCGGGAACTGTTCGCTGATGCCTATCTGAGGGCCGGTGTTCGGCCCGGGGACCGGCCCAAGTACGGAGCGTTGGACTTCGTGGGCGCGCCGGAGGGGGCAACACCCGAGTTCGGTCCCTGCCACCTGCGACTGCGGCCGCTCGTCCTGCCCCGCTGCACCTTCAGCCTCGCCGACGGGCACAGAACCCGCGACACCGGAACATGGCATCTGATGGATTCCCTGGTCGCAGGGCTGTTGGAGGCTGCGAGAGGGGAGAGTGTGCCCGGCGGAGATCGACTGCCCGGCGAGGATGTCCGCAGGCTGTTGGGGATGCTCCTGGACACCGGAGGGCTGAACGGGACGGCAGGGGGCCGGAACAGCGCAGAGGCTCCGTCGGCCCAGGGGACCGGTGGGACCGGCGGGATCGGCGGGATCCTTCCGCCCTCCGGGGACCTCTCGCCGGTCCGAGTGGACGCCCAGGTCCACGGCGAGATCCTCCTGTCGCGGGACGTCGACCGTCTGGTGGCCGACCCGAGCTACCGGGGTACGGCAGTCGAGGAGGAACTGGCGCAGATCCGGGACCGCTACGAACTCGATCTGCACTGGCACCGCGGTTTTGCTCTGCCCTTCGAGAAGCTGCAGGCCCTGTGCGGGGAATCCCTGATGTCCGTGCTGGCCCGGCAAGTGCACCGGGAGTTCGCCGACGGCGCCCCCTGCCTGACCGCCGCGATCATCGGTCGGGCAACCGCCGCGATTCACCGGGATCCTCTGAGGTGGGCCGATTGGGGCAGTCCCACTCACTCCCTGTCCCTCCTGGGACAGCTGTGGCGGGTGGTCGTTCGACACGGACTGTTGCCGGTTCCCTGACCTGGGCCCGACTCGGAGCGGCCGACGGGGGCGCACCGCTGTCTCAAGGTGACCGTGCCCGGGACCGAAGACGGAGTCGGGAACACGAGAACGTCAGGTATCAACCCCCGGAGGAGTGGATCGTGACCTGGTGGCGCAGCATGGGCGAAATGACCGAGAGGCCCTCGGCAGCCATGGGATCAGACGATCTTTTGGGTGGCCTCAGCAGGCAGGTTCTGGACGCGGCCGGAGCCAGCGTCTTCGTGCTGGACGCCCGCTTCGCACTCGTTTACCAGAACGGGCAGGCCACGGAGTCGCTCAAGCTCCTGCCCGACGACGCTCGCCGCTCGTTCCTCGGGAGCCTGACGGAGTTGGCGCGCGGCGGGCGCGGATCGTGGGAGGACAGCTCCGGGACCGCTGCTGGCGGACACTGGCAGGAGACCACGGCAGCTTACGGCCGCTCGTCCCTGAGCGTCAGATCCGCCCCGGTGCACGCTCTCGACGGAACGCTCGCCGGGTATGTGATCACGTGGGAGGACAGTTCCGCAGCCCAGCACGCCCGGGCCCGGGTCCTGGAACTGACCGCGCACCTGAGCACTGTTCAAGAGGTCAGCGCTGCGGTCCAGTCCGTGGCGGGGGCCACCGAGGAGATGGTGTCGAGCATCTCCGAGATCGCCCGCAATTCCACCGAGGCCAACGCCACCGTCAGCGCGGCGGTGGACAGCGTCAAGGCCGCCAACAAGACCATGGCCGAGTTGGGCCACGCCTCCACGCAGATCAGCACGATCGTCAAGACCATCACTGCGGTCGCGGAGCAGACGAACCTGCTGGCTCTCAACGCGACGATCGAGTCGGCGAGGGCCGGGGAGGCCGGCCGCGGCTTCGCGGTCGTGGCCAACGAGGTCAAGGAGCTGTCGCAGCAGACCCGGACCGCCACGCAGGAGATCAACCGGATGATCGAGGGAATCCAGAACCTGAGTACTCAGGCCATCACGGCGATCGGTGAGATCTCGCATGTCGTCGACAGGATCCGGGACAACCAGTCCTCGATCGCCGGAGCCGTCGAAGAGCAGACCGCGACCACGAACGAGATCAGTTCGAGTCTTGTGAAGGTCGCAGAGCGGGCCGAGAAGATCGCCAACCTGGTGTCGAGCCAGGCGGACTGACCAACCGAAGAGGTCCTTCCTCGGAAGGTGCGCCGACGCGACGGCGGCCGCACCCCGGTCCACAGGGGTGCGGCCGCCGTCGCGAGCCGGAACCGGCTGTTGCCGGTCGTGGGAAGGCGGTCTGTCACACCCGCGGTTCCGTGGGTCCCATCTGCACCGTCTCCAGGACTGCCCGGAGGAAGTCCTCCGGGTCCTCGAAACCGGGCAGAGCCAGGTCGGCCCCTGCGGCCTTCAGTTCCTCCGCCCCCGAGCCGCTCCCCGCCACAGCCACGACCCTCGCCCCGCCGCGCAGCCCGGTCTGGACCTGTAGCGGACTGTCCCCGACGAGCACCGTGACCCCCTGTCGGGGATCGAACCCCAACGTCTGGTGAGCCTTCTCCTGCGCCACCGGGACCAACCGGGCCAGGGGCCGCTGTTCGGAACCATAGGCCCCGACCGTCTGGTCCAACCAGCGGTCCAGGCCCAGGGACTGGGTGCGGATCCGCGCGTTGGCCTCGATGCTGCCTGTGATCACCGACTGGACCAGCCCCGGCCTGGTGGACAGGATTTCCAGACACGCTGCGGCCCCCGGGCGGAGCCGGGAACGTCGCACGAACTCCTCCCGCAGTTGTTCACCGGCCTGGGCCAGCGCCTCCAGGCGGCGCTCCACCGGATAACAAGAGGGGTTCAGACCCGCCGATACCAGCAGGTTCTCCATGATCGTGTAATCGGCTCTCCCCTCGACCCTCGGCGGGGACTGGGGAGACTTCCCCGTCAGAAGGGCGAACGCCACGTCGTAGCACTCGGCCTGCACACCGTCGTGATCGGCCAGGGTGCGGTCGAGGTCCCAGAGCACGAGTACCGTCACCGCTTGCACGTCACTGCCACATCCTCACCAGGATTCTGCAGGTCGGGCGCTGCGTCCGTCCTGTCTGCCGATGGATGGCGGACGGAACCGACCGCCATCCGGTGCGGCGCAGAAGGGCTTCGACGATCGGTGACCGCCGGAGATCTTCTGAACCGCTGAGGTCGAGCAAGACTAAATGACATTCTCCCGGTACCGGGAACGTGTTGCGAACGGCCCCTGCCGTTCCGGATCCCGCAGGGGTCAGTTCTGCACGACCTCGACAGTGCGACTGGTCCAGGCCAGGGCCGACAGGTAGGCGGCAGCGACGTCCCTCTGAGGGATGTCCAGTTGGCCCAAATGGTGCAGATCCTGTCTCTCGTAACTCAGCACCGCGTCCAGCACCGGCCACAGGGGACCATCGCTGTCGAGCAGGGCAGAACGCAGGTCGGAGGCCAAAGGCGGCATTCCGTCCAGCATGTTCGCCGGGGAGGTTCCCAGCATCTCGGAGATGGAGTGGAGCAGGCCCACGGTGAAGGCCATGTCCGGCCGGTGCCGGGTGTTCAGCCGGGCAAGAGTCTCACAGGTTCGGGCACGGATCAGCGCTCCCGTCAGCCGCTCGGAGGACCCCGCGGCATCGGAAAGTGTGATCAGAATCATCCAGGAACGCAGCCGGGACAGTCCTACGAGGACCACGGCGTCCCGGATCGAGGAGACCGGTCGGCGCAGACTGTTGGCCGCGGAGTTCGCGATCCGCAGGAGACGAAAGGTGAGGGCCGGATCGACCCGGACGAGGGTTTCGACGTCCCTGGCCGTGGTCTCGGGGTCCGAGAGCCTGCCGAGCAGCTGCAGAGCCGTCGCCCGGCTCGGGGACAGGCTGTCGGCCGAGAGGGTCTGCGGGCGGCCCAGGTGATAGCCCTGGAACAGTTCGAACCCGGCCTCGATGGCCTTGTCGAGCGTCTTCTGGTTCTCGACCCGCTCGGCGAGCAGACGCACGCCGTGGCGCCCGCAGCGCTCCACGAGTTCCTCCACGCCGGCCCAGTCATGGGCCAGGACGTCGACCTTGACGATGTCGGCCATCTCGAGCAGGGGCTCGACGGACCGGGACCAGACGAAATCGTCCAGAGCGATCGCGTAGCCCTGACCGGACAGTCGACGGATCCCCTCCAGCACGGGCCCGTCCACCACGACGCTCTCCAGGACCTCCAGGGCCGCGACCCCGGGTTCGAAGGGCACCGGCAGATCACCGACAAGGAAGGTCCTGGTCAGGTTGACGAAACCCAGCCGGCTGCCCAGCAGGTCCTTGGCCCCGAAGCCCGTGAAGGCCGCCAGGATGGTCGAGGTCGTCGCGGTGTCCTGGTCCCCGGAGGCCAGACCGATCCGGCTCTCCTTCGCCTGAGAACTGTCTCGGAACAGCAGTTCGTACCCCACGAGGTGGCCCTCGACGTTGTAGATCGGCTGCCGACCGACGTGGACCGTGGTGGAGACCTCGGGCCGGATGCGCCATTCGGATGACTGCACGGCCCCTCCTGACCCACCGACGGACACCTTGAAACCGACGGACACCTTGTGCAGGGCAGCCCCGACCCGTGTCGGATCCCCGGTACGCGGCTCCGGCGACCTGAAGCGGTCCCGGATTGCCCATCGGCAGGGGCACTGCGCGGCTTGAGAGCCGCCGGGGAGGAGCCTGGCAGTACGAACAGATAATCCACAGGTGCGGGACAGGCCACAGCGCTGCGGCCCGGGATCGACCAGAATGGCACCGTGACCCCGCATAGCCCACACTCCCAACACTCGTCACAGGCGCGTTGCCCCTCGCAGGCAGGGAACTCCTCGCAGGCACAGGACTCCTCGCAGGCACAGGACTCCTCGCAGGCACAGGACTCCTCGCAGGCACAGGACTCCTCGCAGGCAGAGAACTCCTCGCAGGCGCAGCGCTCGTCCCGTCCTCAGCAGAACGATGCCGGTCCCGGGGACGCCGCAGGGTCCACGGTGCCGGTCGTCGACCTGCCGGCCTGGGAACGCAGGTTCCGGGCCGCCCGGATCGGCCTGCCCTCCTGGGCCAGGAACGCCCCGGACCGCTGCGCCGTCGTCGCCTCCGCCGACGGGGTTCTCGAGCTGCACAGCTGGGACAGGCAGACCGGTGCTCTGACCCGGGCGACGAGCAGACGGGAGGGGACGGCGTGCGGTGGTATCGACCCCTCCGGACAGTGGCTCTGGTGGTTCGACGACGGCGACGGCGACGAACTCGGGATCTGGCGCCGACAGCCCTTCGGCAGCGGACCGGAGCACGAGGCCGCTCATGCCACGGGTCTGCCCGCCGCCTACTCGGCCGGGCTCGCCCTCGGGGACGACGGCCTGGCCGTCGTCGGATGCCAGAACGCCGAGTACGGCACCCGAGTCCACGTCGTGACGCCCGCCGGGTCCAGGCTGTTGTACGAACACACCGAGGACGCCTCGGTCGGTCCCCTGAGCCACGACGGCAGCCTGGTCGCCCTGGCCCACAGCGAACACGGCGACTCCCGGCACCCCGCGCTGAGGGTGGTGCAGGTCTGCGACGGCCGACCCCGGATCGACCTGTACGACGGCCCGGGCAGAGGACTGGACCCTCTGCAGTTCGCTCCGCTGCCCGGCGACAACCGGTTGCTGGTACTGCACGAGCGCCGGGGCCGTTCGGAACTGTTGATCCTGGACGTCTCGACAGGGCAGGAGACCGAGCTCGCCCTCGATCTGCCCGGGGAGATCTCCGACGCTCAGTGGACCCCGGACGGCAGGGCCGTCCTGCTGACGGTCGATCACGCCGCGCGGACTGTCCTGTACCGGATGAGCCCCACCGGTGAGGACCTCACGGCGCTCGGCTCCCAGGACGGCTGCGTGGCAGCGGCCACGGCCCGCCCGGAGGGCGACGTGTGGTCCCTGTGGTCCTCCGCAGCGGAGCCGACCACGGTCCGGGACCTGTCCGGCGGGATCGTGCTGGCTCCTTTCGGCCCGACGGCTCCGGGGTCCGTCCCCGTGGAGGACCTGTGGGTGGAAGGTCCCGGAGGCAAGATCCATGCCCTGCTGCGGCGTCCTCCCGGCGGGGACGGCACGCCGCTGCCAGGCCCGCTCCCCGTGGTGTTGGAGATCCACGGCGGCCCGACCGCCCACGAAACCGATGCGTTCCGCCCGTACGCGAGCGCCTGGGTGGACCACGGGTTCGCGGTCGTCCAGATCAACTACCGCGGATCCACCGGGTACGGATCGGCGTGGCGCGATGCCCTCGAAGACAGGGTCGGGCACACGGAGCTGGAAGACATCGTCGCCGTTCGCGATCACCTCGTACAGATCGGTGTCGCAGACGGCGAACGGATCGTGCTGGCCGGGGCTTCCTGGGGCGGATACCTGACCCTGCTGGGGCTGGGGACCTACCCGGACCGGTGGGCGGTCGGCCTGGCAGGAGTGCCCGTGGCCGACTACGTGGCGGCCTACGAGGACGAAATGGAAGGCTTGAAGGCCTTCGACCGTTCCTTGTTCGGAGGGTCGCCCCAGGAAGTGCCCGACAAGTACCGGGAGGCAAGCCCCCTGACGTATGCCGGGGCCGTCCGGGTACCGGTTCTCGTGCTGGCGGGTGAGAACGACCCCCGGTGTCCCATTCGGCAGATCGAGAATTATCTGCGGGCCCTGGACGAGCACGGGGTGCCCCACGGGGTCTACCGGTACCAGGCCGGGCACGGCTCCCTGGTGGACGAGGAACGGATCCGACAGACCCGGGCCGAGCTGGATTTCGTGGCCCGGTACCTGCCGTCGCCCTGAGAGCGACCGGCCCACGCCGACGGGCGGTACAGAGCCTGCCCGGGGCCGTCCCCGTACAGGGGCTGCCCCGGGCTGCTCAGATGCTCTGACCGGTCGTCACGAGCTGAAGCTCCGTGCTGCCAGAAGTTCCGTGTTGCCAGAAGTTCCGTGCTCCCGGCAACTCCGTGCTGACGAAATGCCGGCAAGCACGGGGTCAGCAAGCGAGGTGCCGGCAGGCTAGGGGTCAGTCGGCTGGGGGTCAGTCGGCCTGGAACTCCTCGGCCACGAGTTCGGCGATCTGAGCGGTGTTCAGGGCAGCGCCCTTGCGCAGGTTGTCGCCGCAGATGAAGAGTTCCAGCGTGTTGGGGAAGTCGAGGGCCTGACGGATCCGTCCCACGAACGTGGGGTCGGATCCCACGACGTCGGCCGGAGTGGGGAACTCCCCGTGCTCGGGGTCGTCGACCACCACGACGCTGGGGGCCTCGGTCAGGGCCCGACGGGCCTGGTCCACCGTGATCTCGTGCTGGAACACCGCGTGCACCGAGAGCGAGTGAGTGGTGACCACCGGGACCCGAACACAGGTCGCGGAGACCCTCAGATCGGGGATCTGAAGGATCTTGCGGGACTCGTTGCGGACCTTGAGTTCCTCGCTCGTCCAACCGCCGTCCTTGCCCGACCCGGCCCACGGAACGACGTTCAGGGCCAGAGGTGCGGGGAAGGGGGAGGGCTCGTCCCCGAGGCTCTCGGCCATGGCCCGGCGGATGTCGCCCGGGGCCTGCCCCAGTGAGTCGTTCGCCGCGACGACCCGCAGCTCCTGGAAGAGCCGATCGACGCCGGGTCGCCCCGCCCCGGAGGCCGCCTGGTACGAGGAGACCACGAGTTCGGTCAGGCCCCAACGCCGGTGCAGGGCGCCCAGGGCGTCCATCATGGTCAGGGTGGTGCAGTTGGGATTGGCGATGATCCCTCGGGGCCGGTTGCGGATCTGAGCAGGGTTCACCTCGGGCACGACGAGCGGAACCTGCGGATCCATGCGGAAAGCACCCGAGTTGTCCACGACGACGACACCGAGGGAGGCCGCGACCGGAGCCCAGTGAGCGGAGACCTCGTCGGGAACGTCGAACATGGCGACGTCGACGCCGTCGAAGGCCTCCGGCGTCAGGGCTTGGACCTCGACTTCCTCCCCCCGGACCCGCAGCCTGCGCCCCGCCGACCGCGCCGAGGCGATGAGCCGGATCTCTCCCCAGACGTCCTTACGGGTCGAGAGGATCCCGAGCATGACGGATCCGACGGCTCCGGTGGCTCCGACCACCGCCAGGGTGGGCTTGCGTGTCATCGTCCAGTCCCTCCGTAAACCACGGCCTCGACCTGTTCGGCGTCCAGGCCGAACGCTGTGTGAACTGCTCGCACGGCGGTGTCGACGTCGTCCGCCCTGGTCACCACGGAGACGCGGATCTCCGAGGTGCTGATCATCTCGATGTTGACCCCGGTGCCGGCCAGCGCAGCGAAAAGTCTGGCCGAAACCCCGGGGTGGGAACGCATCCCCGCGCCGATGAGGGACACCTTGCCGATCTGGTCGTCGTACAGCAGGGAGTCGAAACCGATGTCCGACTGGGCGCGTTTCAAGGCCATGAGAGCCGTTTGACCGTCCGTCTTCGGCAGGGTGAACGAGACGTCGGTCAGACCGGTCGCAGCGGCCGAGACGTTCTGAACGATCATGTCGAGGTTGATCTCCGCGCGGGCCACGGCCTCGAAGATCGCAGCCGCCTTGCCGGGTTTGTCCGGCACACCGACCACGGTGACCTTGGCCTGGCTCCGGTCGTGCGCCACGCCGGAAATGATCGGATCCTCCATCTGTGCTCCCTCGGCAGTGGTCAACGGCTCATCGGTGACCCAGGTCCCGGGACGATTACTGAACGAAGAACGCACGTGCACCCTGACCGCGAAGCGCCGGGCATACTCCACACAGCGCAGGTGCAACACCTTGGCCCCGGACGCTGCCATCTCGAGCATCTCCCCGCTGGAAATGACCTCGATCCGACGCGCGCTGGGCACAATACGCGGATCGGCGGTGAAGACCCCGTCGACGTCGGTGTAGATCTCGCACGCATCGGCCCCGAGGGCCGCCGCCAGAGCGACGGCCGTGGTGTCCGAGG
>JAUPKJ010000249.1 GCA_030837505.1 Actinomycetota bacterium | reverse complement strand
TTCACCAGGCCGGGCAGGTCCTGCACGGTGTCCTTCCCCGCGGCGTCGGCGATGACCTGGGCGGTGTCTCGTGCCCGGCGCAGTGGACTGGCGTACACGGCGTCCAGGGGGATCCCGTTCAGCCGGCCCGCGACGGCCCAGGCGTCCCGCCAGCCGCCCTCGTCCAGGGGGACGTCGATCCGTCCTCGGTAGCGATTCTTGCGGTTGAGCAGGGTCGTTCCGTGACGTACGAGGTAGATCCGGCAAGGAGCCGCCGTCGGTTCGTCAAGCATGTCAGGAACCCTCCCGTCGGGAAACACCGGCGGGCCATATTTTAGACTAAAACAGTCTAGTTTAAGGAAGCGCTCCCGGTTTCCGGGACCTCCTGGGACGGCCCGTCGACTGAGATCTCCCGGGGCGGGGTCGCCTCGCCCCGGGCGGCGAGGGCCGTCGCGGTCCGGTGCGCGCTGAGCCACACGGTGCTGTCGAGTTGCAGGTCGAGGGCGTCCGCCTGGGAACGGGTCAGCTGCACCCATGGCTCGCAGGTGTCCGTGCGCAGTTCGGCCCGGACCTCGAACCCGATCCGTTGCAGGCGCACGACCTGCGCGGGCACGGCGTCCGCTGTGGGCGCGAGCAGCACCTCGATGTCGTGCGGGCGGACCCAGGTGGGGCCCAGCCGGGTGACGGGACCCAAGAACCCCATGACGAACTCGTTGGCCGGCCGGTCGTACAGCTCGTCGGGCGTGCCCACCTGCTCGATCCGGCCCTCGTTGATGACGACGATCTCGTCGGCGACCTCGAGCTCCTCCTCCTGGTCGTGGGTGACGAAGATCGTGGTCACGTTGACCTCGTCGTGCAGGTTGCGCAGCCAGTCCCGCAGTTCCTTGCGGACCTTGGCGTCGAGGGCCCCGAAGGGCTCGTCGAGCAGCAGTACCTCCGGCTGGACGGCGAGGGCCCGGGCCAGGGCCATCCTCTGACGCTGTCCACCGGACAGCTGGGAGGGCATCCGGTCGGCGAACCTCTCCAGGTGGACGAGTTCGAGCAGGTTGTGCACCCGCTCGCGGATCTCGTCCTTGGGCCGTTTGCGGATCTCCAGCCCGAAGGCGACGTTCCGGTAAACGGACAGGTGTTTGAAAGCGGCGTAGTGCTGGAAGACGAACCCGACGCTGCGCTTCTGCGGCGGGAGCCACGTGGCGTCCAACCCCTCGATGCTGACCGTTCCCTCGTCGGGGTACTCCAGGCCGGCGATGATCCGCAGCAGGGTGGACTTGCCCCCGCCGCTGGGGCCCAGGAGGGCAGTGAGCCGCCCGGTGGGGACTTCGAGATCCACGGCGTCGAGGGCGACGAAGTCGCCGAAACGCTTGGTGATTCCGGTGACGCTGATGCCCATCAGCTGTGCTCCTTCGGCCGCAACCAGGCGATGAGGACGATGAACAGAACCGCGACGAGCATGAGGGCGAAGGCCGCGGTGAAGGCCGACTGCTCGGCCGCCGGTCCGAACTCCTGGTAGCTGTCATTGACGAACAGGGTGGGGGTCTGGGACTCGCCGGCGACGCTGCCGCTGACCACACGGACAGCTCCGAACTCGCCGAGGGAACGGGCGAGACTGAGCACGACCCCGTAGGCCAGAGCCCACTTGATGGTAGGGAGGGTGATGCGTCTGAAACGCTGCCAGGTCCTGGCGCCCAGGGACCGGGCAGCTTGGTCCTGTTCGGTCCCGGCTTCCTGGAGCACCGGGACGACCTCCCTCACCACCAGGGGCAGGGAGACGATGATGGTGGCCAGCACGATCCCGGGGGTCGAGAAGATGATCCGGATGCCCAGGTTCTCCAGGTGCTCCCCGATCCAGCCCTGCTGCCCATACACGAGGATCAGCGCCACACCGACGACGACCGGGGAGATCGACAGGGGCAGATCGATGAGGGCGCCGAGCAGCCGGCGCCCGGGGAACCGGTAGCGGACCAGAAGGACGGCCATCCCCACCCCGAACACGGTGTTGACGGCCACGGAGATCACTGCGACGACGATCCCGAGCCTGGCCGCGGCCAGGAGGTCCGGGTCGTTGAGGGAGTCCAGCACCGGTCCCGGGCCGTTGGCGAAGGTGTGTTGCACCACGCTGAGCACGGGAAGGGCGACCAGGGCGAACACATAGCCCAGGGCGAGGCAGCGGATCAGCAGACGCGGTCCGCGGTTCCTGTCCCTGCGCGGGATTCGCGCGGTGCGGGCCGCGGCCGACGCCGGGCCGGCGGCGGGCTCGGTCGTCCTGCGGGCGGTGTCGACGTCAGGCACGGCGGGTCACCACTCTCTGCAGAAGGTCCAGGAGGACCAGGACGAGGATCGCGACCGCCAGCAGCACCGTTGCCACGGCCGCTGCTCCGGCGGTGTCCCCCTGTTCGATCCGTTTGAGCATGTAGGAGGCGGAGACCTCGGTCCGGCCGGTGAGGTTCGCCGAGATGAGGATGACCGATCCGTACTCCCCCAGGGCCCGGGCGAAGGCCAGGGCCGCGCCCGAGAGGATCGCGGGGGCGATGGTGGGCAGGACGATCCGGCGGAAGACGGTGATCTCGCCGGCGCCCAGGGAGGCCGCGGCCTCCTCGACGTCCCGGTCCATGTCCAGCAGAACGGGCTGCACCGATCTGACGACGAACGGCAGGGTCACGAACAGCAGGGCCAGAAAGACGCCCCTGCGGGTGCCGACCAGGTCGAGGCCGAACGGGCTCTGAGGACCGTACAGGGAGATCAGAACGAGCCCCGCGACGATGGTCGGAAGCGCGAACGGGATGTCGATGATCACCTCGACACAGCGTTTGCCGGGGAAGTGGTCTCTGACCAGCACCCACGCGACGAGCGTTCCCAGGACCGCGTTGACGACGGCCGCGAGCAGGGCTGCGCCCACGCTCAGGCGCAGGGCGGCCAGGGCATCCGCGGTGGTGATTTCCTGCCAGAAGTCGCCGATCCCGTTCTCGAAGGACGTCACGACGACGGCAGCGACCGGCAGACCCACGAGCAGGGACAGCCAGAGCACTCCGATTCCCAGACCGAGGGCGGAGGCCGGAGCCAGACGCCCGTGCCCGGCACCCCTGAATCTCCTCCGGGGCGTGAGGGCTGCCACTGTCACTTCCGCAGTTGGGCTACGAGACCGGACTGCTCGTCGAAGAGGTCCTCGTCGACGGCGGACCAGCCTCCCAGGTCCTCGACGGTCGACAGCTCTGCCACGGTGGGGAAGGGCTTGTCGGGGTCGTTGGCGCCCTTGACCCCGGTCACCTTCAGGCTGTCGTCAGCAGGCCGGAAACCTTTGCTTCCCAGGACCTGTTGTCCCTCGGGACTCGTGATGAACGACAGGAACTGCGAGGCCGCGGGCGGTGCGGTTTTCGTGACCGCTGCGGGATTCTCGATGAGGAAGGTGGAGGCCGGGACGACGTAGTCCAGTTCGACGCCGGCGGCCCTGGCCGCGATCGCCTCGTTCTCGTAGGAGATCATCACGTCACCGGTGCCTTGGACGAAGGCGTCCGTCGCGGTCCTGGCGCTGTCGTTCCAGCTGACGACGTTCTTCACGAATTTCTCCAGATAGGCCTTTCCTGCGGCCTCGTCCTTCGAAGGTCCCATGGCCTGCGCGTAGGCCGCCATGAGGTTCCACTTCGCCGCGCCGGAGGTGCCCGGGTCGGGAGTGATGATTTTCGTCCCCGGTTTCACGAGGTCGTCCCATCCCCTTATTCCCAGGGGATTGCCCTTACGGACCGTGATGACGACCACGGACCGCGAGACGATGCCCTTGCGGGGGTCGGCATTCCAGCCGGGGTCCACCACGCCGGCCTTCACGACCTTCTCCATGTCGGGGGTCAGGGAGAAGGCGACGACGTCGGCCCTCTGCCCGGCGACGACGGCTCGGGCCTGTGCGCCGCTGGCGCCGAACGAGCCCTTGAAGGAGAAGCCCTTGCCCGCTTCTGTCGCGGTGAAGGCGTCGCTCAGCTCTCCGTAGGCGGTTTTGATCACGGAGAAGCCCACGACGTTGATCTGGTCGGAGTCCCCGCCGGAGGAGCCGGAGCAGGAACTCAGACCCAGTGCCGCCGCCGCGAACGCTGCGGTCAGAGCGACCTTTCTGTATCCGGGAAGAGGGGGGGAAATCATGAAACGGACTCCTCGCAAGGTCCTGTCCAGCGGACGGAATCAATCTTCATTGGATTGGTGAACATTAACACGGCGTGATCCCCCTCACCACTGTGATCACCCGAATGCCCGTGAAGGTCACCCGCACGGGGGCAGACCCTGTTCTTCCTGCGCGGAAAATACTGCACCTTTCGCGCCCATGTTGTCTCCCCGCGAAACGGTTGGATCATGCGAAAGCAGGCTCAGAGCGACCGGCAGGAGGTGGCTTCGGCTCGCGAATCGTTGATCTTTGTCCGAGGTGATCCACTGCCAGTGCCTTCGACCAGGTCACGGGGCCGGAGGCGGTCGCAATGACCGCGCCACGGCCCATCTCCCCCAGGCCCAGAACCGGAGCGAACGCGTCAGGCGGGTCGAAGCCGACGGCATCCGCCGCCAGCATGATGACGGGGACCGACCTGAATGGGGCTCGGTCGCTGCCGGCGGCAGCCACCGAGGCCCTGGACGGCCGGTCCCAGCACCCCGAGGGACCGCGATCCGCCAGTTCGGCCAGCTTCTCCTGCTCGCGGGAGGTCGCAACCACCCCGAGGACTCCGCCAGACAGCGGGCCGTGGCGGCTGTCATCGGGCGAGACCCGCGGGACGGCCACGAAGTCGGGACCTGTGACCAGAACGGACGGCTCACCAGAGCTGGCATCCCGAGCTGGGACGGTGGCGACGACCGATCAGAGCGAGGCTGCCTCCACGAGAGCAGACCGAAGTGACACCAGGCCATCCTCGATCTTCGCGACGTCGCGGCCACCCGCCACAGCGAACCGAGGGTCTCTGCCACCCCCGCCTCCACCCACGATCTTCGCGGCGGACCTGGCGACGGCGGGAGCGTTGGGAACACCGCTGGCAACGGCAACGGCGATCGCCACAGAATTCTGATCGGGGGTTCCGATTAGGCCGACAGCTTGTACCCCACCGGCGCCGAGCAGCGACGCGGCGAGGTCCCTCAGCGCTGCCTGGTCCCTACCGTCGGCCCGCGCCACAACCACTCCGTCCTCGGCGCCCCGCGAGAGCTCCAGCGCGAACTGACCGTCCAGTTCGGCTTTCAATGCTCGCTTCTGGCGTTCCAGGGTCCGATTTGTCTCCTGTAGTCGCTCGATGGCAGCAGGTACGTCTCCCGGCTTCACCTTGAGGACTTGGGATGACACCCTCAAAAGCTCGCGTTCGGTCTCGATCGCCTCATGGGCCAGAGCACCGACCAAGGCTTCAATTCTTCGTACGTTCGCCCCGACCGACCCCTCCGATCGAATGATGAACTCCCCCACGTCGCCCAAGGCGTTCGCATGCGTCCCACCGCACAACTCCACGGAATGATCACCAGCTCGCACCACACGCACCCTCTCGCCGTACTTCTCACCGAAGAAGGCAATGGCACCCTCCGCTTTGGCCTCCTGTTGAGACCTCTCGGTCACGACCACGGAGGCGTTGCTGCGGATCTGCTTCGCCACGAGGCGCTCCACCTCGCGAATTTGCTCGGCGGTCAGTGCCGAGTGGTGGCTTACATCGAAGCGCAGGTAGTCGGGTGCGACCAGAGAGCCCTGCTGACGCGAGCCGGGGCCCAACACCTGGCGCAACGCCCAGTGAAGCAGATGGGTTCCGGTGTGGCTTCGTCTCAGAGCCGCCCGTCGTTCATTGTCGACGACGAGCTGGACTACGTCATCAGCGGCGAGGGTACCTTCCTCCAACTCGACAACGTGACGGATCGCCCCGGGGAGGAAAGCAGTGGTATCAACAATTCTGCCCCGGCCGGAGCTGCCAATCACCCAGCCCGTGTCGCCGATCTGACCGCCACCCTCGGCGTAGAAGGGCGTCCTGTCAGCGTAAACGTCCAACCGACCGTCTGCTCCGAGGTACACCCCGATCAGCGTCGCCTCGCACTCCAACGTGTCGTAACCGACGAACCGGACGCCGCCATGGGCCGCTAGCACCTCGCGAGCGTGCTCCACCCCCTGTCCTTGCCCTTCCTTGACCTCGGCGGCCCGGGCCTGGGAACGCTGACGCTCCATCGCAGCCTCGAAACCCTGTTCGTCAACCCGCTGGCCCCGCTCACCAGCGATCTCACGCGTCAACTCGATGGGTAGTCCATACGTGTCATGCAGCCGAAACGCCACGTCGCCAGGGATCTCATCAGCGCCGGGCGCTAGGGAGGTGTCCAGGATCCCTAGCCCGACGACAAGGGTCTCCCTGAACTTACGCTCCTCTCGCTCCAACATTTCCTGGACGGTTTCGAGGGAGTCAGTGAGGTCCGGGTAACCGGAGCTCATGACCTCGGCAACCGCAGCGGCCAACTCGGGCAGGACACCACGAGAGGCACCTGCGCGCTGGGCATGCAGAGCCGTGCGCCGGATCAGCCGTCGCAGGACATAGCCACGTTCCTCATTCGAAGGCACCACCCCGTCGGCAAGCAGGAAGGTGATCGCCCGACCATGGTCTGCCATGATTCGCAGGCTGACGTCACGCTCTTGGTCTTTGCCATACGGCTGGCCACACAACTGTTCAGAGACACCAATCAGACGACGCAGCACATCAGTCTCGAAGACCGAATTCACGCCCTGGAGAATGGGGAGGATCCGTTCGAGGCCGGCACCGGTGTCGACGTTTTTGGCGGGCAGCGGCTGCAGAGAACCGTCATCCAGCCGGTTGTCCTGCATGAAGACAAGGTTCCAGATTTCGACAAAGCGCTCTTCGCCGCCGAAGGCAGGGCCTCCATCGGGACCAAGTTCGGCGCCCTTGTCATAGAAGATCTCCGAGGATGGTCCACACGGACCGGTCGCACCCATCTCCCAGAAGTTGTCTTCGTCCAGTCGCTGTATGCGAGAGGCCGGCAGCCCGACCACATTGCGCCAGATATCGACAGCCTCGTCATCAGTCTTGAAGACGGTAGCCCAGAGACGGTCGCCAGGAATGTGCAGATGCTCGGTTAGAAATTTCCACGCATACCTCGTGGCACCCTCTTTGAAATAATCTCCGAAGCTGAAGTTGCCAAGCATTTCAAAGAACGTGAGGTGCCGCGTAGTCCGGCCAATATTCTCGATATCGTCGTGCTTCCCGCGGACTCGCACACATTTCTGAGCTGACGTCATCCTAACCGCAGGAGGGATCTCCTCGCGGAAAAAATACGGCAGGAAGGCAACCATGCCCGCATTGGTGAAGAGGGGGGCCGCCGGATGCGTCGGGATGAGATTCGCCGAGGCCGCGAGCCTGTGATCACGCTCAACGAAGTACTGGAGGAAGGCGGAGCGTAGTGCATCCGCAGTCATCAACTCCGACACCTGTGACGTCTCCCTATCGGTATGCGGGACCCCATCCTCCCATGCGCGAGAGCCCGGGGCCGCTGCACGAGCCAGCACTGCGAATGGTCCTCGTGGACATGCTAGGCGAACCCATGTATGACCCGACCCAACACATCCTCGATCTACCGGAAGTTAGCATGCGAGGCCTACGACCATGCTGTCTCGCCACCGCCCGGCACAGGCTGTCCTTGCGGAGGAGCCAGCAGGCCAAGCCGGACGTGCTTTGGCCTGCCCCTGAGAAGGACCGTGACCGTCCCCATGGCGTAGCCGACTCGACAGCATGTCTCTGACAGGCTCAACGCCCACACTGGCTCTGGATTGATCGGCAACGGGCATCGTCACACCGCGCCGAGCGTCGTCACGGAGGGGCTCGTGGTGACGATCAGTACTCCGAGCTAGCCAGGACACTCGGGCTGGAGGGGGACGAACCAGAACGCTCTCCCGACCCAGCGCCGGGAGTTGAACCTCTGCCTGTACCAGGGTCCCCGGCCGACCACCGTCGTCGCCCCGAGGAAGCACCCACGCTGTGGCGCGATGTCGAGGCAGGGAGATGTCAGAGGTGCTCTGCATGGGGTCGCTCCGGTTCGTTCAGGTGGTGGCGTAGGGGGTCCATCTGGCGTGCGTGTCGCCGGTGCGGTAGGTGTTCAGGCGGTGTTGCCATTGGGGGCGCAGGGCTGGGTTGGCGCCCAGGACGGGCAGGACGCTGGTGATGAGTTGGAACTCGCGCAGCCGTCGGAGGATGTCGAAGCCGGGCCAGGTCATGACATCGAGGCCGTAGGCGCCGGCCAGGCCCTGGTGTACGTCGGGGGTGTAGCCGAAGCGGTGGCTGCCCACGGCTGCGGGGATGAGGTCCCATTCGCGGCGTCCGGTGGCGGTGGAGTCGAAGTCGCAGATCACCGGGCCGTCGGGGGTGGCGATGAGATTGCCGAGGTGGGCGTCGCCGTGCAGGAGCCCGGGCGGCAGGAGCGGCGCGATGTCGTCGAGTCGGGCCAGGGCGGTTTCAAGGTCGGCGAGTTCAGCGGTCAAGTAGGTCACGGTGTCGGTGTCGACGCCGTCGGCGTCAAGGAGTCGCTGGCGGATCCTGGCAGGGAGCCGCCACGCGGGGATGCCCGCAGGTGGGGTTCGGCGGATGGCGTGGATGGCGTGCAGGATCCGGGCCAGGTCCGCCGGGAGCGGCGCGGGGCCACCGGCGGGGGTGTGCTGCCACAGGGTCGCCAAGTGGTGGCCCACCCGTAGGGGCTGGTCGATGCCGGGCCACAACCGCACAGCGGGGATGTCGTGGTCGGCGAACAGGCGGGCGGCGGCGATGACGGCGGGAACGCGGTGCCGGATGGTGGTGGAGCCGGCGATGCGGATCACGGCGGCGGCGGCGGGCAGGGCGACGACGGCGTTGTTGGTGAACTTGATCCGGTGCGCGCCGGTGGCGTCCAGACCGACCACACCAGCGATCCGCTCGCTCACCTCGGCCAGCCGCTGGGGAGTCAGCCGATCGGGTGGGCCGTGGCCGTCGTGGACCCCGGGGACTTCCTGGAGCGGCGATGGGTGTCCTGCCCGGTCAGAGGCGGGCGAGTTCATCGCGCCCCCGCCGCGCTCAACTGCCGGGCGAGGCCGGCGGCATCGGTGCCGGGAGTGGCCGCGAGCTGGTCGATCAGGGGGGCGAGGCGGTCGATGACGCGCACGGAGCGCAGTTCACCGACCAGTTCGGCGACCTGCCGGGCCAGGGGGATCCCTTCACCGGGGTCGTGGTCACGTAGGCAGACGGTGGCCAGGGCAGTGAGTTCGAAGGCGCGGCTTCGGGCCATGTCGCTTCCCCGGGCCGCCAGGGACGCGGTGAGTGTTTCGCGGGCGGTGGACAGGTCCGCAGCGGGTGCGTCGGCGGCGGCGAGTCCGAGGTGGACCATGCCGGTGCTGGCGTCCAGATCGGCAGGGCCGAAGAACCTCACCCACGGTGCGGCCGTGGCCGGCTCGGCGCGGGCGTGCTCCTCCCGGGCCCGGTGCAGGCAGCCGACCGCCTGGGCCGAGTCTCCCAGCATCCCGTAGGCCCACGCCTCGTTCGCGCTCAGAACCGCCACGGCCAGCGGGTCGGCGGCGTCGCGGGCAGCGATCTGCCCGAGCTGGAAGAACCGCAGGGCGTGGACGGTCAGGCCGCGGTGCAGGTGCAGGCGTCCGGTGCGGTAGATCACGTTGGCCAGCAGCGAGGGCTCGCCGGCCTGACGTGCCTGCGTGATGGCCTCGGCGAAGTGCCGGCGGGCAGGCCGGTAGAGGCCGACGTCCAGCGACGTCCACCCGGCGAGGTTGTGCAGGTCCGCCAAGGTGATGTGCAGCTGGCGGCGCAGCGCATGGGTCGCTTCGGCGTGCAGGAGCCTAACCTCGTAGGCCATGACCCGCCGCCCGCGCAGGATCTCGTAGACCTCCGAGGGAGCCAGCCCCGTCGCGGCGGCGATGGCCCGCTGCGAGACCCCGACCTTGCGCAGGAGCCGGAAGACCTGGGCCAGGTCCCGCGCGGCGAGCGCACGGCGCATGCCGACGTGCTCCCAGACCTCCGACTCAACCCGGGCGACACCGTGGTCAGGATCAGTGTTCACAGCGCGATTGGCCCCCGTCTCACTACCAATGGGCGATTCCGTGATCCCCAGGCTAGGGGCCCCGGACACACCGCAACAGGGGCGAGTAGTCAAGGTGACCAGCGCGGCTAGGCGCCGACAGAACGGGCCGAAGGGGTATCACCAGAATCCGTTGCTGGCCCACGTTGACGGTCACACCTGCCGGTGGGCGGTCTCGTCTCCGGGGGTTATCGCTTGCGTTCCCTGTGCCGTTGCGGTGGCACGGGTGACAGATCGTCCCAGGTGATCGGTGGCAAGCCCCGGACCCCGTCGAACAGTGCGCTCACCACGACGTCCAGCTCCTCTTCCCACCACCAGTTCGGCTCCACCCGCGCCACGTAGGACATCCGGTCGGAGGCCACCAGCACCGGCCCGCCTGCCCCTGTGTGGGTGACCACCAGGTCGGGGGCCCGTGGGTCGAACCGGCGATCCGTGCACAGGACACAGGACACAGGACACAGGGCGCCGTCAACCGGCGAGATGCCCCCAGGCACCCTCGAGGTGTTTCCACGTCCCGCGATCGACGATCCGTCCCGCCAGCAGAACGACCACGTGGTCCGCCTGTTCCAGGGCGACTCTTCGGGAGGTGCAGCCGATCACGGTGGTCCCACGGTGGCGCAGGGCCTTCCACACCGAGGCCTCCGTGGTGACGTCGAGGGCAGAGGAGACGTCGTCCACGACGAGCAGTTCCGGATCCGGGGCGAGCGCCCGGGCCAGGGCGAGCCTCTGCACCTGGCCTCCGGACAGGCGCGCACCCTTGTGCCCGATGAGCAGGTCCGTGCCGGTTCGAGCCAGGTCGTGGTCCAGCTGCGCGGTGGTCAGGGCGGTGCGGGGGTCGAGGTCGTGCCCCAGACGGATGTTGTCGACCACGCTGCCCGACAGGACCCGGGGCAGCTGCGCGACGTACCCGATCTGGTGCGGTCGCAGGAAATGCTCGGGTTCTGTGACCCGCTCGCCGTTCCAGGCCAGGGTGCCGGTGTGGTGGACCAGTCCCGCGAGAGCCCGCAGCAGGGACGACTTGCCCGAGCCGACCGGTCCGAGGACCAGGACGACCTGTCCCCGTTCCACGGTGAGATCGACCTGTCGGACCCCGAGAGAGCCGTCGTCGTGGACGGCGGCGAAGCCTCGCAGTTCCATCCGCTGCAGGGGAACTCTGGGGGAGGCCGGCGGGCCGGGAGCCGTCCCGGCCCCGAGGTCGACCCCGGGGACGGACGCGGAGTAGGAGGCCGCCCCTGTCATGGCTGTGGTCCGGCGGGTCCACACCCTGGCCGAGGGAAAACGTGAGACGAGTGCGGAGGTGGTCCAGGCGAACCATTCGGCGGAACCCAGGGTGGCCACGGCCACCAGGGTGGCGCCGGCGGACAACCGGCCGTCGAGGTAGAGGGCCCACGCGGCAATGGGCAGGAGCCCGGCCCCCACCGTCGTGGTCGAGGTGGCCCAGACCTGGGCCGCGATCTCCCGGCGTTGCAGATCGCTGCGGGTCCGATCCAGCTGCGCCAGACGGTTCAGGACGGCGCCGGTCGCCCCGGCCAGTTTCACGGTCCTGGCCGCGGACAGCGACGAGGACAACATTGTGGCGAAGACACCTCTGGCCAGGACGGTCCTGTGTGCTCTGCGGTCCAGAAGGGAGGTGAAGCAGGCCGCTGCCAGGGCGGACAGCAGGACGATCCCGGCGAAGAACAGACCGGGGACGACCGTTCCCGCCACACAGACCGCCGACACCACGACGAACAGGCAGATTGTCTGGTCGAGGAGATTGTCCGCCAGATCGACGACCCTCTCGGAGTCGCCCCCCTGCGCGACGACCTCGGCGGGGGTGTGGGAACCGGCTCTGCCCGGGCCGGTCTGGCCGTGCACGAGACGCAGGTTGATCCTCAGCATTTGGCACACCCACCACTGGGCGAACCAGCACCGGGTGAGGAAGTACAGCGGCATCGGCAGCAGCAGAGCCAGGACGAGCCCCACGGCAGGGCCCTGCGTCCCGCCGTGGCCGTCCACCAGATCGGCCCACAACCACGGCAGGACGGAACCGTCGACGGCCGTCAACATGATGACCAGGAAGAGGACGAGCGATCCGTAGCTGAGCCGGGCGTCGTTCGTCGTCAGTCGGAAGATTTCCCGCAAAGTGCGGACACGGGGGGCGGCGGGTCGGGCCGGGCGAGGACCGGGGGCCACGGACAGGGCCTCGGGCCCGGTGACGGACGAGGACGCCGCCTCGCACCGGGCCGGCTGGGGACCGATCGTCGGGGCCGAAAGGTCGGTGTCCTTTTGTCCGGTGTTCGTTCGTCCGGCCGACAGGAGTTGTGCGAAACGGTGTGAATCCCGCAACGGCCCGGCCTCGACCACCGACCCCTCGGCAAGGACGATCACCTCGTCGCAGTGCTCCACCGTCGACAGCCGGTGCGCGATCACGATGCCGATCCGGCCGCGCAGAAGCCGCTCGGCGGCTCGGCGCACCCTCTGTTCCGTGAACGAGTCCATCCTGGCCGTGGCCTCGTCGAGGACAACGACCTCAGGGGCCCTGACGAGCAGCCGCGCGAAGGCGACCAGCTGGGCCTGCCCTGCCGAGAGGGTTCGTCCTCCTTCGCCGAGCCGGGTGTCGATCCCGTCCGGGAGGTCCTCCACCCAGGACTGCAGTCCCAGTTCCCGCAGCGCTCTGTCTGCCTCGGGAAGCAGATCGGGGTCGAACAGGGCGATGTTCTCCGCGAGGGTCCCGGTGAGGATCTCCGTGCGTTGAGGGATCATCCCCACCCACGTGCGCAGGTTCTTCAGGTCCAGGTCGCACAGGTCGGTGTCCCCGAGCCGTACCGTGCCCCGGGGGACGTCGACCGCCCTGGTCAACACCTTGGCCAGGGTCGACTTGCCGGAACCGGTGCGCCCCACCAGGGCGTAGGACCGGCCTCGCGTGAAGGTGAGGTTCAGATCGCACAGGGCGGGGGCCTCTGGCTCGTCCGAGGGGTATCGGAACGTCAGCCCCTGGATCGTGAGATCCCCCTGGGAACACGTGAGCCCCCCGACGGGCTCCTGCGGGCTGTCTGCCAGGGTCCGGATCCTGCCCCAGGCGCCCAGGACGTTCTGCAACTCGGGCAGGATCTGGCTGACGTGCTCGACGGCCAGGGCGAAGGCCCCCATGAGAAGCCAGATCGAGGTCAGTCTCGCCGCGTCGATCCGGCCGGTTCCCAGAGCCCAGGAGCCGGCGACGACCACCACCCCGAGGACAAGGTGGATCATGCTGACGCTGGCGGTGATGACCGTTCCGGCCAGGATCCAGACCTTTTTCGCCCGATCGAGGACCACGGCCGCCCGCTGCGCGAACAACTGCAGAACCCAGGGGCGGCCGGCCGCCGTGCGGACGTCGTCCTGACCGTGGACGGCCTCCTCCATGACGGCCACCAGGTCCGACCAGGCTTCCTCCTCCCGCTCCCGGGACAGGCCGATCCGGCGCAGGGGCCGTAGGAGGACCGCGGCGAGCAGACAGCACATCAGCAGGGCGCAGACCCCCACCGGCCACCAGAGGAAAAATGCCGTGAGAACGGAGAATCCACACAGGAAGAAGGAAGAGAGGATACTCACCCCGTGGGTGCGCAGACCCATGGCGACCTGATGGACGTCGCCGTCGATCCGATCCAGCAACTCCCCCACGGGCGTTCGCTCCAGGGAGTGCAGGTCCTGACCGAAGGCCACGCGGCACAGGCGGCGACGGACGTCGTAGGCCCAATCGGACGTCAGTCGCGCTGCGATCAAGGAGATCGACAGCTTTCCGAGCGTCATCACGGACAGGGACAGGGCCAGCAGGGCGAACACCGTGCCCGAACGGTGCAGCAGGAGAGGGCCGGCCAGAGCTGCCCCGAGAGACGTGCCGACGGCTGAGAGGATCGTCAGGCCGACGACGAGGGCGGTTCTGCTCGGGGACGTGCCCCACAGCTCACGGAGCAGAAGCACGGATCTCCCTCGGGAACTGACGAACGGCTGCGGACACGAACGGTTGGGGACACCAACTACTGCGGACACCAACTACTGCGGACACGAACGGTTGGGGACGTTCTCCGGACGCCCACAGAGGTCCTCGATCGGCTGCCCCGACCCGTGATGAAGCGTGCTCCTCGGCCCGCTGCGGTCTCAACTGGTTTTCTGGCGCCCGAGGTGATCAAGGGTGAGTCGGCGTCACAGCTTCACAGCTGGGTATCTTCAATTCTTGTAAGGAAGGTGGGGTATGGTTCTGGCGTGCCGCACACTCCAGGGCCCGTCCACGAGGCCAAGGCGAACCTCTTCCGCGTTCTCGGGCACCCCGCACGCGTGCGGATCCTGGAGCTGCTGCAGGCCGGGGAACGCACGGTCGGTGCGCTGCAGGAGGAGCTGGGGCTGGACTCCGGCGGGACCTCCCAGCATCTGGCCCAGCTGCGCCGCATAGGGGCGGTCCAGTCGCGCAGGGAGGGCACGAGCGTGCACTACCGCGTGGAGGACCCCGGCGTTCTCGAACTGCTCGCCGTCGCACGGGGGATCATCACCCGTCATCTCTCCGAGCAGCAGTCGATCCTCAGGGAACTGGAGTCTTCATGATCCTCGGCGTTCTCGCCGCCGGGTCGCTTCTCATCGCGTTCGGGGGCGGGCTCAGTGCGGCCCGCAGGACCTTCGCCGTGGGGCTCGTCGTCCAGGCGGTCGGGGCTGCGGTCCTGGCGGTGGTGGGTTTCTGGGCGCTGGCCGAGGGCAGCGCCCACGGCAGCGACTTCACCGGGTCACCAACACCCCACCTGGGCCTGGACCCCCTCAGCGCGATCTTCCTGGGCACGTTGGGACTCGTCGCAGCCCCCGCCCTGGTGTTCTCCTTGCGCTACCTGCGCAACGACGGCCCCGGCCGTGCGACCGGCGCCCTGACAGCAGCCTTCCAGCTGGCCATGGTCCTGCTCCTGTGCGCAAGGGACCCCTTCACCTTCCTGCTGGCCTGGGAGTCCATGACGCTGCTCCCCGCGACGGTCATCCTGGTCGCCCGGCGGGCCGATCCGACGGCGCGCCGGACGGTGTTCACCTACCTGGCCATCACCCATCTGGGCGGGGCCGGTACCTGGGTCGCGATCCTCCTGCTCGCCGACGCCGGGGGGCTGGACGACCCCACGGTCATCGAATCGGGCTCCGGGCTGCAGGTGGCCATCGCCCTGGCCGCGCTGATCGGAACGGGTACCAAGGCCGGGCTCATGCCCCTGCACGCCTGGCTGCCCCGGGCCCACCCGATCGCTCCCGCCCCGGTCTCCGCCCTGATGAGCGGGGTGATGATCAAGATTGCGCTCTACGGGCTGATCCGCATCGTCGTCGATCGTCTGGGGATCCTGCCGGTCTGGTTCGGGATCCTCGTGCTGGCGGTCGGGGCGTTGTCCGCCGTAGGAGGGGTGCTCCACGCCCTGTTCCAGCACGAACTCAAACGTCTGTTGGCCCTGCACTCGATCGAGAACGTCGGGATCATCGTGCTGGGCCTGGGCGCGTGTCTGATCCTGCGGTCCCGCGGGGCGCAGACCCCCGCCGCCCTGGCGCTGGGGGCCGCCCTGCTCCACACGGTCAACCACGCCGTCTTCAAGTCCCTGCTCTTCCTGGGCGCCGGGGCCTTCGAGAAGGTCACGGGAACCCTGGAACTGGATCGCATGGGTGGCCTGCTGCGCCGTCTGCCCTGGACGGCGGGGGCGTTCCTCGTCGGCTCCATGGCGATCGCCGGCCTGCCCCCGTTGAACGGTTTCGCCTCCGAATGGCTGACCCTGCAGTCCCTGCTGCGGGTGGTCCTGCGGGGGGACACCGCCGACGGGGCCGCCGGGGCGCTGGGCCTGGCAGCCCTCGCCGCGACGGCGGCCCTGGCCCTGCTGTGCTTCGCCAAGGTCGTCGGCCTGGTGCTGCTCGGACCCTCCCGGACGCCCGAAAAAACGGGACCCGCCGGGCACCCTGCCGGACCGCAAGGGTCCGGTGAGGACTTCGCCACGCGCGCCTCGACGGTTTTCCTCGCCCTGACCTGCGCGGTGCTCGGCCTGATGCCCGGACTCCTGTTGGCCCCCGCAGCGGCCGTGGCGCCCTGGCCCAGCGAACGACCCGAAGGGCTCGGTCTGGACCTGCCCGGGGCCGGGAACCTCCCGGCCCCCGGCCTGGGCCTCGTGCTGTTCGCCCTGACCGCGCTGCTGCTGTTGCTGCGCGGGAGACGCACTGCGGCCCCCGCGCCCACCTGGGCCTGCGGACAGGTGAACGAACCGGCGCTGTTGTGGACCGGTTCGGGATTCACCGGCCCCGCGCGGGTCGCGCTCCGGGCGGTCCTGCGCCCGCAGCGCGAGGTCACCGTCAAGTCCACCGGCGGGGTCCTCCAGGAGGTCACCTGTCATCTTCATGTGCCCCAGCTCATCGACGAGCGGGTCTACCGTCCGGTCGCTCGTCGGAGCGGCACTGTTGCCGCCTGCGCGCGGCGCGTGCAGAGCGGGAGTCTGAGTGTGTACGTCATGTACCTGATCGGGGCGGTCGTCGTCCTGCTCGGGGCCGCGAGGGCGGGGTGGCTCGGATGAGCGATCCCCTGCTGGGTGCTTCGGGGGCGCAGATGGCGGTCTGCGCGGTGCAGATCGTGGGCGGCGTCGTCGTCTCCCCTCTGCTGTCGGGCACGATCCAGCATTTCAAGGCCCGATTGCAGGGGCGGTGCGGGCCCACCCCGCTGCAGCCCTATCGGGAGCTGCGACGCCTGTGGTCCCGCAGCGCCGTCACGGTCGAGGGTGCCACTGTCGTGCACCGGGCCGCGCCGAGCGTCGTGGCCGCCGGGCTGCTCACGGCAGTTCTGCTCGTGCCGTGTGCGGACACCGGGGTGGACCTGCCGGTCGGGCACGACGTCCTCGCCCTGATGGGGCTGCTGGCGTTGGCGCGGTTCGCCCTGGCCGCGGCCTCGTGGGACACCTCCAACGGCTTCGCCCTCATCGGAGCCTGCCGCGATCTGATGGTCTCCGTCTACGCGGAGGGGACCTTGATCCTGGCGACGGCGGTCGCGGTCCTCGCGTCCGGCACGACCGATCTTCGGGGCATGATCGCGGCAACGGCCGGTGGCGAGGCGTGGTCCGGTCCGCTGCTGATTTTCGGTGGGGTCGCGTTCGCGCTCGTCCTGGTCGCGGAGATCGGACGCCAGCCGGTGGACAACCCCGACACCCACCTCGAACTCACCATGATCCACGAAGGTCCGCTGCTGGAGTACTCAGGCCGTGACCTGGCCTATCTTCACTGGGCAGCCCACGCCCGGCACTGGGTCATGTTCGTCCTCGCTGCGCAGATCTTCCTGCCGCATCCGTCCGGCACCTGGGCGCAGCTGGCCACCCTTCCCCTGGCCCTGCTCCTGTTGTGCGTGGTCCTGGCCTTCGTCGAGAGCCTCATGAGCAAAATGCGAGTGATGTCGTCCCCCCGCTTCCTTCTGATCGGAAGTCTCGCGGCTCTGCTGGGAGTCCTGTCCGAGACCGTGGGGATCGCATGAGCGGCTTCTTCTCGTGGGCGATGGTCGGCCTGGGGCTGGGGGTCGTGATGGTGCGCAGACGGTCGATGGCCGTCGGTTTGATCACGCTGCAGTCCCTCGCGATCGTCGCCCTGGCCCTGCGCGAGGCGCGCGAGGCGCAGGATCTGATCGCCGCTGCGGGGATCGCGGCCAGGGCCGTCGTCCTGGCCATCGTGTTCCTGCTGCTCATCTCCAGGACGCGCGAGGCAAGGGCCGTTCTGCCCAGCCTGGCGCCCCTGCGTCGCGGAGGACTGGCCGTGGTCCTGGCCCTCGGACTCATCTGGCTGTTGTCCGGGTCGGGATCCGGCCCCTGCGCCGACGACCACGGCCGGGCCGCGATCAGCTTGATCGCCTTCGGGCTGGTGACGTCGGCCAGCCACCGCGCCACCGTGTTCCAGATCCTGGGGATCGTGCTGGTCGAGAACGGGCTGGCCCTGGTGGTGCTGTCCATGCCCGGGACCTCCTGGCTGATCGAACTGGGCGTCGCCTTCGATCTGACCCTCCTGGGGCTGGTCGCGGGAGTCTTCCACGAACGGATCTTCGTCGAGTTCGGGGGCGGCGACACCCGTGTCCTGAGGAGCCTGCGTGATTGACCGATCCGTCCTCGCTCACGCCACGATCCTGGTTCCCGCGCTGCTCACGATCCTGCTGACGGTGGTGCCGCGCCGTGCGTTGCGCGCCGTCGCGACGGTCGGGGCCCTCGCGACCGCCCTGCCGGCCCTGCTCCTGACGACCGCTGCCCTCACCCATCCCGGAGAGGTGGACGCCGGGGACTGGATCGCGGTCGACGTCGCCGGTGGGCTGCTCGTCGGGGTCGTGGCCCTGGTCGGGGGCGTGGGGGTCCTGCTGTCCCCCGCCTACCTCGACTCCCTCACCGGAGCCCTCGTCGCGCCTCCCCGACGCGAGCGCCTGTACTACACGGTTCTCTTCGCCTTCTGGGCGACCTTGACCGCGGTGCCCCTCGCGGGCAACCTCGGGGTCGCGTGGCTGCTCATCGAGGCGACGACGGCCACATCGGCCCTGCTCGTCGCCTTCAGCGGCAAGCCCCGGGCCCTGGAGGCCGGCTGGAAGTACCTGGTCCTGACCTCCCTGGGCCTGGGGGTCGCCCTGCTCGGGATCGTGCTGCTGTCCGCGGGCGCCCCGCACGGGGGGCTCACCGCCCTGTCCTGGGGTTCCCTCGGGGACTACGACGCCGGCAGGGAGAACGCGCTCGTCGCCTACCTGCTGGTGATGATCGGGCTCGCCGCCAAGATCGGCCTGGCGCCGGTGCACAACTGGTTGCCCGACGCCCACTCCGAGGCCCCGGCCCCCGTCTCGGCGATGCTCTCCGCAGCCCTGCTGCCGTCGGTCCTGCTGGTCGCCTGGCGCTGCCAGCAGGGGTTGGTCCCCGTCCTGGGGGAGCGGAGCGGGCAGAGCGTTTTCGTGGTCCTGGGTCTGTTGTCCATCGGGGTGGCCGTGCCGTTCCTCTCCCGATCGCTGGCCTGGAAGCGGCTGCTGGCCTATTCGAGTCTCGAACACATGGGAGTGATCGCCCTGGGGATCGGGTTCGGCGGGCCGCTGGGCCTCGCGGGGGCCGCGGTGCATGTCGTGGGTCACGCCGTGGCCAAGACCTTGGGGTTCGTCGCGATGACGCCGCTGGTGGCCCACGAGCCCCAGGCCGCGCGCGGGCCCGTCAGCGGCATCGGTCGCACGCAGCCGGCCCTGGGCTCTGTGCTCGGCCTGGCCCTGGGCGCGTTGTCAGGGCTGCCGCCCTCCCCGCTGCTCGTCAGCGAAATGCTGATCGAGGCCGGGGGATTCGCCTCCGGGCGTCCCTGGGCCGCCGCGGCGGCCGCCGTCCTGCTGGCACTGGCCTTTCTCGGTCTCTTCCAGTCGTTGTTGGAAACCACTGTCGGGGAGAGCCGACCGAGACAGGAGGGGCGGCCCGGCGGCCTGCGCGGCGTCACCGTCCTGGCCGGCGTGTCCGTCCTGCTGCTGCTGGGTCTGGCCGGCGCTGCGGCCTGGCTGCCCGACACCCAGATTGTCCAGGCCTTGGCGAGGGGAGTCTCGTGACCGTACAGATCGACACGCTTCCGGTCGGGTCGGGCCCGACAGTGGTCCCCGGGCCTCCGTCCGGGCCGAGGGAGACCAAGCCCTACCGGAAACAGATCAAGGACGCGATCGACGAGGGGTACCGGTTCGCCGGGCTGCACGTGGGCGCGGACGGCACGACGATCTGCGCCGTCCTCGTGACACCGGAGCATCGGTGGAGGGCGGTGCGGTCCCCCGTGTCGAACGGGGAGGTCCCCACGATCGTGGATCTCGTTCCCGCAGCGGGCTGGGACGAGCGGGAGGCCCACGATCTGTACGGCGTCGGGTTCACCGGGCACAGCCCTCTGCGGCCTCTGGTCCACCGGGGCGCGACGGCGGAGTGGACCGTGCCCGTGCGGGGCCCGGACTCCTACCAGATCGCCGTCGGACCGATCCACGCCGGTGTGATCGAGTCGGGGCACTTCCGCTTCCACGTGGTGGGCGACGAGATCCTCCACCTGGACGCGCAGCTGTTCCACAAGCACCGTGGCCTGGAACGGGCCGCCGAGGGCAGCGACCCCGACGGCGGGATGCGCTACGTCGGCAGGGCCTGCGCGGCCTGCTCCGTCTCCAACGACCTGGCCTACGCGCACGCCTGGGAGGAAGCTCTCGGGCTGACCGCCGGGCAGGACCTGGCCAGGTCCCGGACCGTCCTGCTGGAACTCGAACGGGTCTGGAGCCATCTCAACGACATCGCTGCGGCCTGTGCCGGAGTCGGTCTGGCCGTGGGGAACAACCGCTTCGCAGCGCTCACCGAACGGGCCCGCCGACTCAACGGACGCCTCGGCGGACACCGTTTCCTGGCCCGGACCGTGTGCGTCGGCCGCAGCGAGCTGGAGGTCGACGCCGCTGCCGTGAACGAGGCGCGCGCTGAACTGGTGGACCTGAGGGTCCAGGCCCTGCGGGGATGGCGGGAACTCCTGTTCAACGCCTCTTTCCAGGACCGGATGGTCTCCTGCGGCGTTCTCACCCGGCAGGAGGCCCTCGACCTGGGGACGGTCGGTCCAGCGGCCAGGGCCTGCGGCATCCTCACCGATGCGCGGGCCGGCTGCGACCGCCTGCTCCATCAGGACTTCCGCATCGCCCTGGCCGAGTCGGGGAGCGG
>JAUPKJ010000248.1 GCA_030837505.1 Actinomycetota bacterium | reverse complement strand
GTCGCCTTCGACGCCGACCGGGAACTGCGCTGGCTGCTCGACATCGACGGCGTCACCACGCGCGCCGTCGTCCTCACCGAAGACCACCGTCAGGGCTCTCTCCGCCGGTTCACTCCGGACGACGGGCCTGCCCCCGCGCACCTCCTCGCCGAACACGTCTCCCGCTACATCACGACCCCGGCCCCGGCCCCCCTCCCCGACGGCTGGGCCCGGTTGCACTCCGACCGGTACACGGACGCCCTCGTCCCCTACCGCTGGCCCTCGCCGGGGCCAGCCCCCGACGATCCGGATCTGCGACTCGCCCTCGAATACGTCGAGTACGTCACCGAGGACGAGCACGGCAACCTCACCGTCACCGAAACCCGCCTCACCGGTATCCGTCCCCGCCGCGTCCCGCGGTCCGGCGAACCCCAGCAGGAGACGCAATGACCTTCGTGCACACCGTCACGGGCCGGTTCGCCAAGAAGGGCGATGATCTCCAGGGCACGGCCGCCTACGATCTTCCCGGCCGCAAACCCAAGAACCGCGCCTTCCGCCGTCCTCTGATGTCGGAACGTCTCCAGGCGTGGTTCGCGACTGCGCAGGACGGCGACGCGGTGGACGTCGCCATCAGGATCGAGAACGGCAACGTCATCGAGGTCGGTCTCGGTACCGACGTCCAGCCCGCCCGGCCTGAGGACGGCGCAACTCCCCCGGGCGTTGCGGATGCCTCACGGGCGTCCCGCGCGGTCGGACCGTCGAATCGGTACCTACAGGCCGTACAGCAGCGTGGCGGAGCGGTGAACCCCTACACCTTCGTCCCCGCCCCTCCCCGGGGCGATCTCACCGACGGCCTTGGCCCGACGGGGTTGGGGGACGCCGGTGATGACGGCCCCCCGAGCCATGCCGTCATCGACGCTTCGCAGTGGACGGGTACGTTGCGCGTGAGCCTCACCACGGTGACGCCCTTGCTGCTCCTGGACGACGGAACCACCCTGGACCGGTCCCGCCGGCGGTGCCACGGCGTCCGGCTGGACGGCCATCGCCGCCCCCTCCTCCACGGCGCTTCCCTCAAGGGTGCGCTGCGGTCGGCGTTCGAGACCGTCACCGCCAGCCGGTACGGCGTCTTCGGCCCGCACTCGAACCCGCTCGCCTTCCGCCTGTCCACCGACCACGGCGTCGCCGTCCGGCCCGCCATCGTGTACGGCAAGGACGGCGACCTCGTCTTCCGCCTCTGCGGGACCGAAACTCAGTGGAACCATCCGCCGAACCGTCCGGATGCGGATGGTCCGATCCAGCCGTGCGCCCTGCTGACGGCCTATGGCGGGAAAGCTCCTCGCCCCGGGAAGCCTCCGGCCCCGACACCCCGGCCGAAGCTCCACTTCCCACCCGAACTGGGCATCCCCGACCTGCACGGGAAGGTCGTCGCCGCCCGGCTGCGGCTCTACCGGATGGGAAGCCGCCAGCAGGACCTCATCACCACCTGGGTCGTCACGGATCTCATCGATGCGCATCACAGGCCAGCGCTGAGAGGCCCCGACGACGCCGACCCTCCCGAGTGGGGTCCCAGCTTGAAGATCGTCAAGGACCGGCAGGGGATGCCACTGTCCGCGATCGTCACTCTGGGCGTTGTCTGCGCGACCGGGCGCTCGATCGACACCAAGAAGCACGAACGGTTCTTCCCCCTGGGACCCCCGTTCACCGACCTGGCCCTGGATACGACCAAGCATCAGGCGATGTGGGACACGGTCCTGGACGCCTACGAGGCGGCAGCTCGCTACCACCATGTCGATACCGCTGCGGGAAACCGCGCCTCCGGCACGGCCCTCGAACGGTCCTGGCACGTACGGCACCCAGAAGCCGCTCGGGCCCTGACCCACGGCACGCCGGTCTGGGTAGAGCTGTCCGCCGACGGCTCGGCCGTCGTCGGGGTCCATCCCGTCATGATCGGACGTAAGCCGTTCGGCGCATCCCCCGAGACCTTGTTGCCGGATTCCCTCCACCCGGCAGGTCACGAGAACGGTCCCGCCCGGCTCTCCCCTGCGGACCGCCTGTTCGGGTGGACGCCGAGCAGCGGTAGAACCGCCGCAGACAGCGGTGACGACCGACGCAGCGGTGAATCTGTTGGCTACAAGGGGCAGCTGTCCATCGTCGACGTCCGTTGCGAGACCGCGAACTGGCACGCCGAAGGAAAGGTGTTCCGCTGCCCGGGATCGGACAAGGGCATGGTTCTCTCACCGCTGAGCGCCCCGAAGCCCACCCAATTCCGGTTCTACTCGGCCGCGAACGACCACGGCGATCCGTGGCCGGACGGCGTCCCCAAGGGCGTGGGTTACTCCGACGGATCGGGGCTGCGGGGACGCAAGGTGTACCGGTGGCGCAAGGAACACCCCGACTACTGGAGACCAGATCGATCGGAACGCGGTTCTTCGGCACAGCCCTGCCGTGAGTACCTCGCCCTCACAGAGACCAACGAGACCCAGACGATCCGGGTCACCGACTGGGTACGACCTGGCGTGACGTTCACCGCGGACCTGCGGCTCGACGGGGTACCTCCGGCCGAACTCGGAGCTCTCCTCTGGCTCCTCAGCCAGGGCGACAAGGCACCTCTGCGGTTGGGACACGCCAAGCCGCTGGGATTCGGCGTCGTCAGCGCCGAGATTCTCTGGTCGGACGACGCCACCTGCTTGCGGAACGGAGCCGCCACGGCCGCCCGCTGGCGCTCACTCAGCCCGTCCCCTCCGGCGACCAGGGCCGAGCTCGAAGCTCTGGCCCACCAGTTCGCGGGTATCTCCCATCCGCTGCTCCGCCAGGCCCGCGAGAACTACCTCACCGCCATGGCTGCCACCGAACACCCGGTCCGCTACCCCCACGCGAAGCCCACCCCTGAGAAGGAGACCTTCACCTGGTTCGTCGATAACGAACGTCTCTCCAATGGCCGCCCGGTAACGGGCTGGTCGCTGCCCCACGTCACCTCCCACGAACAGCGTCTGCCGCATTCCCCTCCCAGGAAGTGATTACTCGCGCCTCGCGACGATACGACCGCTCTTGTTCACGTCAATGTTGTAGCTGTGTGCTCCGCCAAGACCATGACTGTCCCTCGTTCAGGGAGAACACCCGTGACATCCGGATCGTTGTACCGAGATCTCCTGGAGGCCGTGTCGCTCGACGGCGAGCGCGCCGTCCTGCGGATCACGACGACCTATCAGCCGGCGGGAGGACGGGGAAGCAAGGTGTTCCCGCCGACCTAC
>JAUPKJ010000247.1 GCA_030837505.1 Actinomycetota bacterium | reverse complement strand
GTAGGTCGGCGGGAACACCTTGCTTCCCCGTCCTCCCGCCGGCTGATAGGTCGTCGTGATCCGCAGGACGGCGCGCTCGCCGTCGAGCGACACGGCCTCCAGGAGATCTCGGTACAACGATTCGAGTGTCACGGGTGTCTGCCTTTCTTGGGCGAACGCCGGGTGTTCTGCCGCTGTTGTTGCCAGCGGTCCGGAGAAGCGGACCGGCGATCCTGGTCTTCGTCCAGGTAGGGGAGCCGTTGCTCGTCATCACGGACGTGGGGCAAGGACCATCCGTGGACGAGGCTGTTCTTCGTGGACTTCTCGTTGATGACGAACCACCGGTAGCTCTCCTTCTGCGGTCGGCTGTCGAGCCGCGGGTAGTGCACCGGCACCGTGCTGACCGGGGCAGTCGCCCGCCGGTAGGACTCCAGAGCTTCGGCGAGGACGGGGTGACGGCCTGCTTGCTGCTCGAAGTCCGCTGCCAAGGCAGTCAAGGTGCTCTTCTGGGCGGGCGTCGGCTGAGCCAGTGACCGCCATCGCTCGGCGGTGGCCCGGCCGTCCCGCAGCGACGTGGCTGTCCAGTCGACGGTGCAGGAGAGGACGCCGAAACCGTGAGGTTTTCCGGAGCCGAGCCGCAGCGGAGACGTCGTTCCCCGGTCCAGCAGCCACAGCAGCGGACCGAGCTCGGCGGCCGGGATGCCGTCGAGTGAGAGCTCCACGGTGAAGATGACATCGGGGCGAACCCAGTCACGGAAACGCACGGTCTGCGTCGCCGAAGCATCGGGATTGAGGTACTCGCGGTACCGCGGTGATCCTCCTGGATTCGGCACCGTGCGGCCGTCCTGGGTGGGGTTCGGCGGCTGCCAGTAGGCCTCGGGAACGTCGGGCCAACGGTAGAACTTCCGGCCGCGCACCCCCGATTTCTCGGTGTAACCGTTCTGCTTCTCAGTCCGGCGTCGGACAGGCAGGCCGTTCGGGTCCGCTGCGGCATAAAAACGAAACTGCGTGGGTTTCGGGCTGCTGAGTGGTGCAAGGACCACGCCCCCACCCGGTAGCACCTGTCTCCAGTCCTTGTCGGAGCAAGCGATGTTCTGGACGGAGAGCCGTCCTCGGTACCCGGATGAGTCCCTGCGGTCCGGGGGATCGTTGTCCGACCGGACAGGGGCCCAGCCGAACACCCGGTCTGCGGGCGACAGTTCGTGGAGATTTGCCGCTGGACGCAGGGTGGGATCCAGCAGCGCGCCGGGTGACGTGGCGAACGGCTGTCGCCCGATCATCACCGGGTGGACCTCGGTGACTCGTGGTGTGGTCCGTCCGTCACTCAAACGCTCTTCTCCGTCGATCCTGACGTAGACGAGCGTTCCGACCGGAAGATCGCGCCACGATGAAGCGTTGTCGACGTGGCGTGATCTGCCCAGTCCCTCCGGAACGGTGTTGTACTCCTTGGCCTCGACGTAGGCGTCCAGGACAGAACGCCAGAACTCGTCATGTTCGGTTTCCACCCGTGATTTCACGTCATTACCGGCAAAGACGAAGAAACGTTCGTCATGTTTAGTGGCGATGGAGTTTCCCGTTATCGATAGAACTCCGGTGTCCAGGCGGGGATTGACGTCCCTGACGAGGGTGAGTGATCCCGGCGGATTGACGGGATCGGCGGGGTGATTCCCGAGGGCGGTCCACAGAGTGTGGAGGTCAGGTGCCAGATGGGTGACTCTCCAGACCCTGAACCGCCCAGGGCGATTGGAGTGTTCGTACTGGTAGAGGCGTAGACGAGCCGCCACTTCACGCCCGTGCAGGTAGGACAACGGCCACGTCAGACCGCCGACCAGTGCAAGTTGAGATTCCTGACGACGATAGGCGGGTACCCACGCAGCTGCCTGGACGGAGTTGTTGCTCTCTCCCGGTGCCGTCCAGGCCCGATCTCCCCGGCACAGCCTGAATACCCGTTTCCCCTCGTCGTCTTTCTCGATCACTGCGGGGATGAGATCCACGCCTTTGGTGGCAGGGATCCGATAGGCCAGGCGCCGCTTGTGAGGACCGAAGACACCGAAACGGCTCGCAGTGATCGTCTCGTAGGCCGACCGCAGCGCGCCTTTGAAGGAACTGCCCCGGATCAAGGGGAGTCCGTCGGCGTCGAGAAGCGTGGACAAGGTGAGCGGAGCGTTCTCGTCGCTGTCAGCGTTCTCGGTGTCAGGCAGGAGCAACGGGGTGAGTGTCCGCAGGTGAACGGTGATCGTTCCTGTCCATTCGTCAGCTGAGACGAGTGCGTGGCTGGGGGGGCCGGGTTCACCGCTGTCGCCGAGCCCGAGATCCCCTGGACCATCCACCAGGTCCATCCGTGGTGGGGTGGGCACGAACGTGTACGGATTGACGAATCCCCCGGATCGCTCAAGGGCATCGCGTACGTCGTCCGCTGTAGGAACGGGAGCGAGTAACGGCTTGTCTCGCAGGGCGAGATACCCCTCGGACATCAAGGTGACGTTGACGATGATCGCCACCTGATCGCCTTCCGCGGCTGTGGCGAACCATGCGGTGAGGTCCTCGTCCCAGAACCGACGCGGGTAGCGCTGTTCCTTCCGCTTGGCCGACGAGGCGGGCGAGTGGGAGGCGACCGCGATCAGGATGTCGCCTTGCTTGGTCGCCGTGGATTCCTCAGACCGGTGGTAGTCAGGCACGGTCGTCCTCCTGTCGCGGGCCGTCGTAGGGACGGATGCCGGTGAGGCGGGTCTCGGCGACGGTGAGGTTGCCGTGTTCGTCCTCGGTGACGTACTCGACGTATTCGAGGGCGAGTCGCAGATCCGGATCGTCGGGGGCTGGCACCGGCGAGGGCCAGCGGTAGGGGACGAGGGCGTCCGTGTACCGGTCGGAGTGCAACCGGGCCCAGCCGTCGGGGAGGGGGGCCGGGGCCGTGGTGTAGCGGGAGACGTGTTCGGCGAGGAGGTGCGCGGGGACGGGTCCGTCGTCCGGGGTGAGCCGGCGGAGGGTGCCCTGACGGTGGTCTTCGGTGAGGACGACGGCGCGGGTGGTGACTCCGTCGATGTCGAGCAGCCAGCGCAGTTCCCGGTCGGCGTCGAAGGCGACGAGCTCATACAACCCGCCGAGACCCAGGGGCTGGCCGTCGGGGCCGTAAGGGTCGTCGGCCTCCAGCCGGAACCAGGGAGCGCGGTCGACGCCGTAGCCGAAGCCGATGACGTCCCGGCCCGGGGCGGGCCAGGACCAGGTAAGGGCATCGGCTGCCGACAGGCCTTCCGGGGCGCCGACGACGTGAAGGGTCGCGGGCGACGTCCGGGGGTCAGTCACGGGAATCACCCTCTCGAACGGGTTGCAGGTCGGGATGTTGTTGCCAGGTCGTGAGGGCCGCCACCACCGACGGGGGCGGGGCGGCGTGGTCGTCGTGGTGGGTGTGGCCGACGAGGTCCGCCCAGGGGCCGGCGACGCCGTCG
>JAUPKJ010000246.1 GCA_030837505.1 Actinomycetota bacterium | reverse complement strand
CGCTGCCCTGGCCACCGCCCTGGGAAGGCTCTTGGCAGGACCCCGGGAAAGAACCGTGGAAGACCGAAGCGGCCCGTTCCCCGGCGTCGGAGGGGGCTGCCGGTTCGGTCGAACCGGAGGTCATGCCCTCGGTGGAACTGGTCCGGGTGCTCGTCGCGGCGATCGAGGTGGCTCGTGGCGCCCTGGGCCCGGAGAACCTTCAGGAGGTCGAGGGGCTCCTGACCAAACCGCTGGAACTCCTCGCCACCTGACCTTCGAAGATCAGCGGTCGGGCGGGCGGGGGCCCGCAGCGACCGCGGCCACCGCCGACAGGGCAGCCAGAACCAGACACAGGGGCTGCGATACCTGTCGATGCGGCGCTCATGAAGGTCAATGACATACTACCGTGAGCGTATGAACTTGAAGGAATGGGCGGTATCCCAGGGTGTCTCGTATGCGACGGCGCGTCGCTGGTACGTCGCTGGGACGCTACCCATTTCCTGCGCGCAAAATTGGTGGGCTGGTGATTGTCGGTGACATCGCGACGCCAGGAACCATGAAGACCGGTGGAGTCGTCAGTCTACGCCCGCGTCTCGTCAGCCGACCGGCGCCCGGATCTGGACCGCCAGGTCTCCCGCGTCACCGTCTGGGCCACCAGCCAGCACCTTTCGGTTGATCGCATGGTGACCGAAGTCGGTTCGGCGTTGAACGGGCATCGTCGGAAGTTCCTCTCCCTACTGCGCGACCCGTCCGTCTCGACGATCGTTGTCGAGCACCGGGACCGGTTCGCGCGGTTCGGAGCCGAATATGTCGAGGCCGCCCTTTCCGCGAACGGCCGCCGACTTCTCGTCGTCGATCCGGCTGAGGTCGACGACGACCTCGTTCGGGACCTGACGGAAATCCTGACATCGTTCTGTACCCGCCGGTACGGGAAGCGTGCCGCCGCGAACCGTGTGGCCCGGGCCGTCGCCGCAGTCACGACACAGGATTCGTCGTGACCCTGCTGGCTTACCGGTTCGCCCTGGACCCCACGCCCCGCCAGGAACGCGCCCTGCGCGCCCACACGGGCGCCGCGCGGGTCGCCTTCAACTGGGGTCTGGCCCGGGTGATGGCCGTGAGGCACCAGCGGGCCGCCGAAGCCACCTACGGGATCAGCGAGGCGGATCTGACGCCGTCGATCTCGTGGTCGTTGTACTCGCTGCGCAAGGACTGGAACGCCGCCAAGAACGAGGTGGCCCCGTGGTGGGCGGAATGCTCGAAGGAGGCGTTCAACACCGGGCTCGATCAACTTGCCCGCGCGCTCAAGAACTGGACCGATTCCCGCACGGGTAAGAGGAAGGGCAAGCCGGTCGGGTTCCCCCGCTTCAGGTCCAAGCGGAAGGCCCGCCCATCGACCCGGTTCACCACCGGGGCGATCCGCTGCGAACCGACGCACGCGGTCCTGCCCCGGATCGGCCGGGTCAAGCTCCACGAACGCGCTGACCTGGGTGATGCCCGGATTCTGTCCGCCACTGTGCGGTTCGAGCGTGGCCGCTGGTTCGTGGCGTTCACCGTCGAGCAGAACGTCACCCGCCCGGCGCCGACCCGCCCGGACGTTGCCGTGGGCGTGGACCTCGGGATCAAGACCCTCGCCGTAGCCGCCACCGACACCGACGAGACGTTCGAGGTGCCCAACCCGCGCCATCTCGGGAAGTCGCTGCGGAAAGTCCGGCGGCTGTCCCGTGCCGTGTCGCGTCGCCAGGGCCCGGACCGTCGCACCGGACAGCTGCCCTCGAACCGGTGGCGCCGGGCGGACGCAGCCCGGAACCGGGCCCTCGGCCGGGTCACGGACCAGCGCAAGGACGCCCTGCACAAGCTCACTACCGGCCTCGTCTCTACCTACGGGACGGTCGTGGTCGAGGACCTGCACGTGGCCGGAATGGTCCGCAACCGGCGCCTGGCCCGGCACGTGCAAGATGCCTCGTTCGCCGAGATCCGCCGTCAGCTCGCGTACAAGACCGCCTGGCGGGGCAGCACGTTGATCGTCGCGGACCGCTGGTTCGCGTCCAGCAAGACCTGTTCGGCCTGTGGCGCGGTGAAAGCCAAGCTCGCCCTGTCCGAACGTGTATGGACTTGCACGACCTGCGGCACCGTCCTGGAACGGGACGTCAACGCCGCGGTGAACCTCGCACGACTGGCCGCCAATGGGGCGGACAGCAACGGACGTGGAGCCGACCAGAAGACCGGGCCTGCCCGGCGGGTGGCTACGAAGCGTCAACCCGGCAAGCGGCAACGCGGCAAGACCGGGACCGTCCCAACGCAAGACGGGACTGCGACATGAGCGCTATGCGGCACTCAGTCGCAACGGCTGTACAGGTAAAGGTTCCAATCATGGGCCGGCAGGTCGTCGGGGACGTCCTTCACAAGCCCCAGGATTCCCCGCGTCAGAAAAACGGCGACAACGCCCCAGCAGGAGATCCGGTAGAACCACCCCGGTCCGATCCTGCGGAACAGACCCCCGCACACGCCGACGATCCAAGCGGCGCTCACCAGCAGGCCGGCCAAGAGCAGGCAAGCACCGGCCCAACCGGCTCCCGTCCGGGCCGCGGGATCGTCGGTACCCATCACCGTTCTGTTCCATTCCCACCAGGTCTGCGCAGGCCACGGGCTCAGCGCCCACACAAGGTGGAACCCTGCGACCACTGCGCAGACCAGCGCCGCCGCACCGGCGCACCACTGGGTAGCCGTGGCGGCGCGTTCCGCCGGAGCGCCCCGGCCCTGTTCGCCGGGCCCGTCCGTCGCCTTCCCCATGGTCCTTCCCCGTCCTCGAGGCAGGTCCGGTTCCCCGACCGGACGGGACCATTCTCGCCCATGGGCTGAGAGCGACCGGCAAGAGGTGGTTTCGGCTCGCGGCGTCCGGTCCGTTCGAGGCCGCCTTCGCCGACGCCGACGTCCTCGTGACCTACGGCTCCGGCAACGGTTCCACCCCCGCCGAGCTGAAGGCTGATCCCCTGCTGTCGAAGATCCCGGCCGTCGCCCGTGGCTCGGTGGCCGTGCTTCAGGACTCCGCTCCCACCACGTGGGTGGTCGTTCTTCGTGTGGAAAACCTGGTGTCGATGCCGGACGGCCGGGGAAACGGCACGCTCCTTGTTAGCCTTTTGCTATCGAACATGTGGTTCATACGTCGAGGGGATGGACGACATGAACTGGGGCGAAATCATCCGTGGTGTCGGAGAGGTCTTCCAGGGGATCTCCGACGTCTCCGTCGTCGAGAACTGGCTCGGCATGGACGATGCCGGGGCTTTCAGCAGCATCGAGGCGCAGGTCGCCGGTTCCCCCGTCGAGACGATCGACAGGCTGGACTACACCCTGCTCATGCGGGCTGTCATGTGCACGAGCCAGAACGACCAGGCACGGCTGATCAAGTTCTACGCCTTTTTCAAAACGGTCGAGACCATCCGTTTCCAGGAGTTCCGGGGGTTCCCGGGATGACGCCGGACCACCCCGCACAGGTCGGAGAGCGCACCGTCCTGGGACGCGCGGTACGGATCTGCAGTCTGACGACCCTGGTGGTCGTTCTTCTGGGCAGCCTGGTGATCACCTATCGGCAGATCCGACAGGACTTGCCCTTTCAACAGGGGACGCCCGTCCCGGATTGGGCCTACCCGACCCTGGTGATGGGGATCGTTGTCGGCGGCGCTCTGGGGGTCACGGCGGCCGTTGTCGAAGACCGCCCGCAGGGTCCTGCCTGGGCCCTGATGCTCACCGGAACCTTCGCGTGTCTGGCCTGGACCCTGTGGGAGGGCTGGGGCACCTACGACCGGGTCGAACTGGTCTTCGCCGGGAGTTCCCCGGTGGTGATGCTTCTGGTGTTCGCGGAACTGATGCGACAGCTCCGCCTCAGCAGGGAGTGATGACACGACCGGTGGACTTCGGGTCGTCTCTCAGGGTTTGACGGCCCGGACGAAGGCTCCGGCGACGGCGCCGTCCATCGCCTCGACGATCTCGTCGAGGCCGGTGCCGAGGGCCTCGTCCCCCGGGTCCAGGGAGGAGGCCAGGTCGGCGAGGTCCTGCCGCGTGTAGGGGCGGGTGATCTCGACGTCGGCATCGACGAACCCTGCTGCGGTCAGTTTCGCAACGTACTCGGTGTCCAGGAGCGCCCCGGCAACGCACCCGGTCCACAGGGCCATCGCGCGTCGGACGACCTGCGGCAGAGGTCGGAGCACCACGACGTCGCTCACGGCGAACCTGCCGCCCGGCGCGAGGACCCGGAACGCCTCGCGCAGCACGGGATCCTTGTCCGCCGCCAGGTTGATCACGCAGTTGGAGATGACGACGTCGACGCTGCCGTCGGGCAGCGGGATGTTCTCGATGGTGCCCTGCAGGAACTCCGCGTTCCCCACCCCGGCCCCGGCCTGGTGGCGGCGGGCCAGCTCCAGCATCTGCGGGGTCATGTCCAGCCCGTACGCCCTGCCGGTCGGGCCGACCCGACGCGCGGACAGCAGCACGTCCAGGCCACCCCCGGACCCGAGGTCCAGCACCCTTTCGCCCGATTTCAACTCCGCGAGGGCGGTCGGGTTCCCACAGCCCAGGGACGCTGCCAAGGCTCCGGAGGAAGTCTGTTCGGCCTCGGCGTCGTACAGATCCCGGGTTATCGGGTCCGCAGCGGGCCTTGCGGAGGGGGAGCCGCAGCAGGAGGTGGACGTCGGACCACAGCAGGAGGTTCCGGACGTTCCGGAGACGGGGTTCTCGCTCGCCACCTGGGCGACCCGGGCGTAGCGGTCGCGGACGGCTTCCCGCAACCGGTCGGCGTCCAGTCCGGTCGGGTCGAGATCGGTCGGGTCGAGATCGGTCATCGGAAGGATCCCCTTCGGGAGGAGTGCTCGGCGATTCGCACGGAACGGGTCTTCGAAAATCAGCAGACGCCGCCGTGGCAGCACGGACAACAAGCGTGTCGGACACGACTCTGTTTAGACATCTATCTAAACAAGCTCATCCTGCCCCTGACTTCGATGCATGTCAAGATAGAGAGGTGTCGAATTGCCCAGCGGGCCGAGCGAGGCCCCTGCAGTTCACCGCGACCGAGGCCCCGTGCTGTGATCCGCTCGGCGTGAGGGCGCTGTCCCCCCAGGAGGCCGCCGACATCGCGCCGATGTTCAAGGCGCTCGGGGATCCGGTCCGTCTGCGGCTCATGTCGATGATCGCTTCACGTCCGGAGGTCTGCGTGTGCGACCTCACGCCGGCATTCGACGTGTCCGGGCCCACGATCTCCCACCACCTGCGGGTTCTGCGCGAGGTCGGTCTTGTCGACTGCGAGCGCCGAGGCACCTGGGTGTATTACGGCGTCTGCCCGGCGGCCGTCCACCGGCTCGGCGCGCTGTTGTCCGCGCTCTCCCCCGCCGGCCCGTGAGGCTCCGGCCGCCGGTTGTTCTTCCGCCCCGCCGCTGTGGTTCAAAAGTGTTCGGGACAGGTCGCCCGCGACGGCACCGGCCTCGGTGAGGGCCAGGACGCGGTGGCCGGGGACGTCGGCGAGCCAGGGCGGGGCGGCGTCCCCGGCGGCGAGCAGAGCGGTCGCGAGGCCGTCCGCCACGGCCAGGTCCGGGCCGACCACGCTCGCCTGGAGCAGGAGGTGAGACCGACGGCGAGGAGGAGGAAGAACCCGAGGTACGCGGGCAGCCTGTCCGGGTAGTCGACGGCCAGGGTCCAGGCCGCCGAGAGGACGGTCGTCTCCCCGAGGGCCAGGGTTCCGATCGCGGCCGCCACGTGGACGGTGACGAGCACCAGTCCCCAGGGCGCGATCCGGCGGTGCCGGTCCAGCAGGGTGTGGTGTCCCAGGGCCCGTTCGAGCCAGGAGGGGCGCGAGGGCCCCGAGGGCGGCGGACGCCGTTCCCAACGTGATTTCGATCCGAGCGGCCGGATCGTCCACTGCGGCGGCTGTGGTGGTCCGGGCGTTCGCCACAAGTGCTCCTCGGCAGGACGGGCAGGACGGGGTGCACGGTGGGACGCCGAACAGCAGCGCGCGACGTGCCCCGTACAGCTCCCGGCCTCTCCGGCACCCGGCGGGGAGACCGCCACCCCGGGTGGGTCGGACCTCACGGATTGCAATTCCTGTCGGCGAACTGGCCGGTTGAACACGGTCTCCCAGAACCCGCAGCACACGGTTGACTGACAACTTCCGGGTAGCGCACCCGAAAGAAATGTCAGGGACACTCAGGGGGTAATTTTTCATGACGGCACTTCATGAAAGCCTTTAGAACTGCTTAAGTGAGGAACCCCACATTTTTGAACGAGTGACATTCCTTGCCCGAAGAGCCATAATGCTCGCAGCGGCTCCGTTGATCACGACAGGTGGCCGGCTCTGCGGCGTCATTCAGCCCAGGGCAAGGGGGAACTAGTCTTCGGGGGGCACCGACGACTTCGTCCGTCGACGCCGGGCTGCCCTGCACCGACCATCGGGAACCACCGAAAGGCAGAAGGGCATGAATGCACAGGAAAAATCGACGACGTCTCGATCCGGACCATTGCTGTGTCTGCCTTTCGCCGGAGCCGGCCCCAGCTTCTTCGGTTCCTGGAACACCAGGGCGCCCGAACTCGACATCCGCCCGGTCCCCCTACCGGGACGTGAACGCCTCATCGACAGGGAGCCCCATCGGGATCTCCAGGAGGCAGCCGATGACCTGGTGGAACACGCGCTGATGGTCGCCCGTGACCGTCCGGTGTCGCTGTTCGGGCACTGTTTTCTGGGCGCAGCTCTCAGCTATGAGATCGCGCGCCGGCTCAGGGAACGGGGCGCCGCTGTGGCTCGGCTGTTCGTGAGCGCTTCCCGGGTCCCGGGAAGACCCCGGGCCTACGGGGCCGAACGTCTGGACGACGAGGATTTCCTCGCCCTGGTGCAGAACATCACCGGTTACCAACACGAAGCCATGAAAATTCCCGAGGTTCGAGAACTTCTTCTACCCACCCTGCGCGCGGACTTCGCGATGGACGAAACCTACAGCCCACGTTCACAGGAACCGCTCGACGTCCCGATCACAGCGATCCGCGCCCGTGACGACACCCTCGTCGCGCCGTCCGAAGTGGCCGAATGGAGCACGAGGACAACTCATCCCCTCGACCTGATCGACGTTCCGGGCGGTCACATGTACCTGGCCACGGATCCGACTCCCGTGCTGGACGTCCTGCGCAGACGCCTCCTGCCGGAAACCGTCACCGTTGAGGAGTACTCCGATGAGTTTGCGTGGTAGAACCGTCCTGCTCACCGGAGCTGCCCGGGGCATCGGCCGGGCCACGGCCGTCCGACTGGCCACCGAGGGGGCCGATCTCGTCCTGACCGACATCGGCCGTGACGATCCGGACGTCCCCTACCCCCTCGGCCGGACCGACCAACTGGAACGAACAGCCCGTTCCTGTCGGGAACAGGGTGCGAGCGTCCTGACCGCAGGGATGGACGTCCGCTCCCAGGACGCCGTGGACAAGGTCGTCACGCAGGCCCTCGAACGATTCGGCCGGATCGACGTCGCGGTGAGCAACGCCGGGATCGGTGCCCCGGCCGGCAAGGCGACCCACGAGTTCACCAGCGCGGAATGGTCGGTCGTCCTGGACGTCAACCTCTCCGGCCCCTGGAGGGTCCTCAAGGCCGTTGCCCCCGTCATGCTCGCCCAAGGGGCCGGCAGCATCATCAACATATCTTCCACCGCGGGGCTCGTGGGCTACCGGCTCTTCGCGACCTATGTGGCCTCGAATCACGGACTGATCGGACTGACCAGGTCGGCGGCCCTGGACTACGCGCCCTTCGGGATCCGGGTGAACGCCGTGTGTCCCGGCCCGGTCGGGGACGACGACGCCCTCGAATGCCGGATGACGGCCGTCGTGGCCCAGGCCCTGGGCCTGAGCTACGAGGAACAGGAAGCGGTCGACCTCGAGTCCGTCCCCACCGAGTCCCTGGTACAGCCGGCCGACGTGGCCGGGGCGGTGGCCTGGTTGGCCGGCGACGACTCCCGGCGGGTCACCGGGAGCGTCGTCACCGTCGACAGCGGCTACACCGTCCGCTGATCCCGTCCTTGTCCGGCCCTCCGACACCCGCTGGAGCAGTCATGCCCTTTTCCGCCACCACGGACCCGGCCCGCACCACCGGGGCCCAGGCCCGGGCCGGGTCCCCGGCCGTCACCGCTCGCGATGGCGCGTCCAGCCACACCGTTGTCCTCCCTGTCCCCCCGGAACTGGCTTCCACGGTTCTGGACAGCAGGTTGCGTCGCCTCGCCTCCCGTTCGAAACCCCCGGATTCGATCCGCTGCTACGTCGAACAGGTCCCCCTGCCCCACGACGACCCTCGTGCCGAACGACGCCGGGAACAGGAGATCGGCAGGGCCGTCGACGCGGAGCGGATCCCGCTGCGAGCAGTGCTCCTGGTCTTCTCCGACCGGCGACGCGACCTCGTCCTGGTCGGCCACCGCAGCCGGGTGGGCAGGGCAGGGCTCGGCCGACTCGCACGGTTCATCACCTCCGCGTGCGGGAGCGAGGAGGACGAGTACCTTCCGGACCAGTTCCTCACCGTCTGTCCCGATGTCGAGCAGCCCCTGCTCTGGGACTGCGAGCGCCGTTGCCCTCCTTCGTGGGGAGTGCCGGAGCCGACCGCCCGGGGAACGTTGTCCCGGCCCCTGCCCGCGGTCCCCGGTCCTGCGGGGGGCGGGGGGCGGGCCGCCGTGCTGGCAGCTCTCTGTCTCGTCCTCGACCGCTACGTCCGGGACGACTGCGTCGAGTTCCTCCTCCTGGACTCTCCCGAGGCCACGCGGTGCCTGCGGGGTTTCTCCCTCGCGATCGACCCCGAGGAACACCTGTCCGCTCTGGCCCGGCGCGCAGAACGCCGGCTGCTCGCCGACGACGTCTCGGAGGTGTCGAACGCTTCGGAGTTGTCGAACGCTTCCGTGGCCGTTGTGCTCTCGCAGGGTTCCCGCAGCGAGAAGTACACGGCTTGTCTGGCCCCGATCAGACCGCTCACCGTGAGTTGGGAATTCGCGGAGGACGGGACGGTGTTCGGCACACTGCACGCCGACACGGCCGCCGTCCACCCCCGGGTGGTCGAGCAACTGGCCGGTCAGCTGGACAGAGCCGTTCGCGCGGTCCTCGCAGCCGCAGAACCCGCCGAGCCCACCGAACCCGCCGCAGCCGCCGCAGCCGCCGACGGGAGCGACCGTGCCGGCGGAGAGCCTGCCGCGAGGCCACGGGGGCGGGATCTGCCCGCGTTGGATCCCCCGGAGGTGGCCGCGGTCCTCGCGGCCGCCGACGTCCCCGCACCGCCGAACCCGCTGCCCGTTTCGATCGGCACCGCGTTCGCCCGGATCGCGGACCGCCACCCTCACAAGGTGGCGCTCAGCGGCGAACAGGGCGACCTCACCTACGCCGAACTGCACGACGCGGCGCAGAACGGCGCCCGGGTGCTGCGACGTCAGGGGGTGGAGCCCGGCGACCGGGTGGGGATCTGTCTGGAACGCGAGGCCGGCCTGGTGGTCGCCATGCTGTCCGTGTTGATGGCCGGGGCGACGTACGTGCCGATGGACCCGCAGTACCCGTCGGATCGTCTGGCCTGGACCGCCGCCGACGCCGGGGCACGCACGGTGATCACTCGGATGGCCGAGTTCCCCGGGGCAGCGAACGTCCTGGACCCCGACCGGCTGACCGAGTCCGCCGTCCCCGGCCGGGACGACGACGCCGGCCAGGAGCCCACGGCCCCACCGGCCGCGGCGTACGCCATTTACACCTCCGGCTCCACCGGCCGTCCGAAAGGGGTGCTCGTCCCGCACAGCAACGTGCTTTCCCTGGTCAGCGCCACCCGCGCCGACCTGAGGCTCGGACCCGCCGATGTCTGGACGCTCTTCCACTCCAGCGCCTTCGACTTCTCGGTCTGGGAGATCTGGGGTTGTCTGCTCACCGGGGGGACTCTGGTCGTCGTTCCGTACTGGGTGTCCAGGTCGCCGAAGGAGTTCCGTCGGCTCCTCGTCCACCGGCGGGTCACGGTCCTGAACCAGACACCCTCGGCCTTCGCCGCCCTGGTCGAGGCCGACCGCTCGGCCGCAGGGGACCTGAGCGTGCGCCTGGTCGTGTTCGGGGGCGAGGCCCTGGACGTCGCCCTCCTGCGGCCGTGGTTCCACCGGCACTCCCACCTGCACTGCCGCCTGGTGAACATGTACGGGATCACCGAGACGACGGTGCACGTGACCGCGCAGTCCCTGACCCCCGCCGACGTCGCCGCGGGCTCGCGGAGCGTCGGTCGGCCGCTGCCCGGCTGGAGGGTCAGTGTCCGGGACGTTTCCGGAGGCCCCCTGCCCTTCGGTGCCCCCGGCGAGATCTGGGTCGGCGGACGGGGGGTCGCGCTCGGCTACCTCGGCCGGCCCGATCTGACGGCGAGCCGGTTCCTCGACGACCCCGTCAGCGGTCACCGGTTCTACCGCAGCGGCGACCTGGGGCGGCTGCATCCGGACGGGCGTCTGGACCATCTCGGACGGATCGACAACCAGGTCAAGTTGCGCGGCTTCAGGATAGAACTGGACGAGATACGTTCGGTGTTCCTCGAACACTCCTCGGTGTCCGCGGCAGCGGTCGTCCTGGTGCCGGGTCCGGACGGTGACCGGGCCCGCGCCCGCCTGGACGCCTTCGTCGTCGGCCCCGGACCGGACACGGTTCCCACGCTGCGAGCGCACGCCGCGCGCAGCCTGCCGGACTACATGATGCCCAGCAGGATCACGGTCCTCGGGGACCTGCCCCGGACGGTCAACGGCAAGACCGACACGGCGCGTCTGGTGGCCCTGGCGGGCGAGGCCGCTGAGACCCCGTCGAGTCCGTCGGGAACAACCGACGACTGCGACCGGGAGGTCCTCCCGAACAGGACGGGTCAGGGCGCGGAGCTGGACTCCGACGTCCGCCGTCCGCTGCATCGCCTGACCGCGATCTTGACCGATCTGTTCGAACGCGCCGTCGTCGCGGAGGACGATTTCTTCGAGATGGGGGGCAATTCCCTTCTGGCGGTGCGTTTGTCCAGGGCCGTGGAACAGGCCGGGCTGCCCCGGTTCTCGCTGCACGAGCTGTACCTGAACCCGACCCCTTCCCGGTTGGCGAGTCTCCTCGAATCCCGGCAGGAGGTCACAGCCCCGTGACCACCGACGTGGCTCCCGCCCGCGCCCGGCGGCGTCCCCTGGTCGCGGTCGTGCACGACCTCGGCTCGGCCGGGCCGCTGACGGTGCGCGCCGCCGCCGCACGACTGTGCGACGTCCTGTTCGTGTGCGACTTCGCCCTGCCCCAGGTCGCGGCCGACCGGCAGTCCCTGGAACGGGTCGGTCGGTTGCTGGACCTGACCGGGTTGGATTCCCCCCGACGGTCGGCGGCGCTGCGCGAGGCCGCCCCGGACGCCCTCACCACCTTCGGCGAGCACCGTCTGCGACAGACCGCGCAGTGGGCCTCGGCCCTGGGCCTGCCTTTCCACAGCGAGGAAACCGTCCGGCTGCTCACGGACAAGGGTCTGCAACGGGACCGGCTGGCCGAGCGGGGAGTGGACCCGCTGCGGCCGCTGAGGTTCCGGGCCGACGACCCGCAGGCCCTCGACGACCTCGCGGCCCTGGGCTTCCCCCTCGTGGTCAAACCCCGTTCCGGGGCCGGCAGCACCCACACCCATCGCCTCGACGACGCCGTCGAGGCCGAGGCCCTCCTGCCGCGGCTGCCCGCTGGTCTCGACCTCGTCGCAGAACCTCTGCTCCCGGGCGCCCCGCAGGTGGCCGGGCCCGCCTGGGGCGACTACGTCTCCGTCGAATCGGCCCACCGGGGGCAGGAGCATCGCGTCCTGGCCCTGACCGGGAAGTTCCCCCTGGCTCCCCCGTTCCGCGAGACGGGCATGATGCTCCCCAGCACGCTGGCCGAAGCCGACCGGAAGGCCGTCCTCGCCCTGGAGGCGGGGGCGGTGAGGGCTCTGGGGATCCGCCACGGGATCACCCACACCGAGATCAAACTCACCCCGGACGGTCCCCGGATCATCGAGGTCAACGGCCGCGTCGGCGGTTACGTCCCCGAGATCCTCAAACGGGCGGGCGGAACGGACCTCGTCCGGGCCGCCCTGGCCCTCGCCCTCGGTCACGACCTTCCCCCCGCCGCTTCCGGCGTGCCGAACGGCACGGTGACCTACCAGTACTTCCTGACCCCTCCGGTGGACTGCACCGGTGTCCTGGTCCGTGACCTCGATCTGGCCCGGGTGCAGGAGCTTCCCGGCGTGCTCCAGATCGACGCGCGGGCCGGCGCGGGCCGGCGCGTGGACTGGAGGCAGGGCACCCAGGGCCATCTCGGCGTCGTCCACGGCGCCGCCGCCGACCACGGCGCCCTCGCGCAGACCGCCGCGGACATCGAGGCGTTCTTCGTGCCGGCCCTGCGGGCCGCCCTCGTCCCGGAGGGAACCGGGGTGGGCGCGGCCCGTTTCCGGCCGTGCCCTGCCCCGGAGTCGGACGCGACGCTGCCCGACCTCTTCGGCCGCGTGGCGGCCCGGGTGCCCGGGGCGGCAGCGGTGACGGATCCGGCCGGGACCCTGACCTACCGGCAACTGGACCTGGCCTGCGAACGGGTGGCCGCCTCCCTGAGCGGCAGGATCGCCAGGGGGGACGTGGTGCCGGTGGTCGCCGGGCCGGGGACCACGCAGGTGGCGGCGCTGCTGGGCGTGCTGCGCGCCGGCGGCGCCTACCTGCCGATAGCCCCTCGGGAACCGTGGTTGAGGGTCCGGCACCTGTTCGAGGACTGTGGCGCCCGCCTGGCCCTGTTCGACGGCGAACCGCCGGGGGAACTGCCGGGGTCGGTGGGGGCGATCGATCTCCGGCCGATCCTGGCCGGCCCGTCGGACCCGACGCCCGGCCCGGGGCGGGCCGGGGGTCCGACGGGCCCCTCGGACCGCGCCTACGTCCTGTACACCTCCGGCAGTTCCGGGCGTCCCAAGGGGGTGGTGGTCTCCCACCGCAACGTGGTCCAGCTCGTGACCGGGCAGGACTACGTCGACTTCGACCGGCCCCCGGTGATCCTCCAGACCGGAGCGGTCTCCTTCGACGCCACGACGTTCGAGATCTGGGGTGCCCTGCTGCACGGCGGTCACCTCGTGGTTCCCGACGAGGACACGGTCCTGGACCCGGCGGCGCTCGGTGGGGCCCTCCGCCGGCACGGCATCACCACCCTGTGGCTCACGGCCCCCCTGTTCGCCCAGCTCGCCCGGAACGATCCGCGGCTGTTCGAGCCTCTGCGCGAGCTGCTCGTGGGGGGCGACGTCGTGCCGGCGAGGCAGGCTGCCGAGGTGATCGAAGCCTGCCCCGGTCTGCGCCTGATCAACGGGTACGGGCCCACCGAGACCACGACCTTCGCCACCACGCACCTGGTCCGGGCCGCCGACTGCACCGGTCCCCTGCCCATCGGGCGCCCCCTGGCCCACACCACCGCCCAGGTGCTGGACCCCGAGGGCGATCCCGTGGCCGCCGGTGTCCCCGGGGAGCTGTTCATCGGGGGGGAAGGGGTCGCGCTGGGGTATCTGGGACGCCCGGACCTCACCGCCGCGGTCTTCGGGGACGACCCCCTCCGGCCGGGCGGGCGGAGGTACCGGACCGGGGACCGCGTCCGCGAGCGCCCCGACGGCGTCCTGGAATTCCTCGGTCGGCTCGACGAGCAGGTGAAGCTGAGGGGTTTCCGGATCGAGCCCGGCGAGACCGCAGCGGTTCTCACGGGGCATCCCCAGGTGCTCGACGCCGTGGCCGTCGTACGCGCCGGGGCCGACGGCGACCGTCACCTCGCCGCGTACGTCATCGGTTCCACCGACCTCGACCCCCGGGAGCTGCGGGAGTACCTGGCCGAACGCCTGCCGTCGCAGCTCGTGCCCGGCCATGTGCTGCCGGTGGACGCCTTCCCCCTCACCCCGCACGGCAAGGTGGACAGCGCAGCGCTGCCGGACCCGGAGGACTTCCTCGACAACCGCGAGGAGCACCTGCCGCCGTCCACGGCGACCGAGCAAATGCTGGTGAAGGTCTGGGAGGAACACCTGCAGATCGCAGGGATCGGTGTCCTGGACAGTCTGTTCGACCTCGGGGTCGATTCCCTGGCCGCCGTGCGGTTGGCGTCCGCGGCCTCCCGGGCGAGCGGCCGACGGGTCACCGCGGGCCTGCTGCTGGCCACGCCGCGGATCCGCGAACTCGCCGTCGCCGTGGACGACCTTCCTCCCCGGGCCGACGGCCCGACCCCGACCGGCCCGACCCAGACCTGGTCCCCCGGTGTTCCTCTGCCCCTGGCCCCCCAGCAGCTTCCTCTCCTCGCCGCTGCGCAGCGCGAGCCCGACAGTGTTCGCTACAACGTGCCGGTCCTGTTCGAGGTCGATCCCGACATCGATCCCCGAAGGCTGTCCGCGGCCTGGCGGCAGCTCCTGGCCCGGCACGAGAGCCTGCGCACGGGGTTCGATCTCGTGGACGGCCGACCGGTCCAGCAGGTGTGCCCCCCGCTCGACCCGGACCTGGAGGTCCGGACGGGGCCACCGGACCCGGAACGGTGGATCCGGCCCTTCGACCCGGGTCGTGCCCCGTTGGTGCGTTCCTGTCTGTCCCGCGATCCGGTGAGCGGACGGGCCTGGCTGTTCACGGATTTCCATCATCTGGTCGTGGACGGCTGGTCGCTGCGGCGGCTCTTCGAGGAACTCGACGGCCTCTACCGCGGGGAGGAGCTGCCTGCCGCGCAGCTGCAGTACCGGCACCTGCTCGCGCGCTGGACCGGGCCGGACGCGGGGGAACACCGCAGAGCCCTGCTGGAGAGCTGGAGGGCGGACCTGTCCCGCCCCGCCGCGGGCCGGCCGTGGGAACGCGCCGATCTGCCGACCGACCGGCCCCGGGCGGCCGGTCGGCGGGACGCCGGAGCCGTTCTGACGTTCGAGGTCGCTCCGCGCACGGTGGCGGCCCTGACCGCGCTGGGACGACGTCGCGGCACGACCTTGTTCGGCGTGCTCGCGTCCCTGTACTGCGCCTTCCTGCATTCGATCACCGGTGACGGGAGGGTGCTGACGGCGTTTCCCGTGGCCGGCCGGTCCGTCCCCGGGGACGAGGAGGTCATCGGCATGGTCACCGGGACGGCCGGTCTGCTCGTGGACGTGCGGGACGGGCTCACCGTGGACCAATTGGTCGATCGGGTGTCCGAACGGATCACCGTGGCCCTCGCCCGCCAGGACCTGCCATTGGCCGATCTGGCCCGTTTCGTCCCGGGGGCCGGCGTCGAGGGACGCGGGGTCGTGGACGCCTTCTTCGCCTTCCACGGCCGCGGCCTGTTGGAGGGGCACGTCCTGGGGCGCCCGGTGCCCCTGCGCCCGCTCTTCCCGGGGGAACCGATGTTCGATCTGAACCTTCAGTTGTTCGAACAGCGGGACGGGAGTCTGCGAGCGGAGTGGGAGTACTCCGCCCATCTCTTCGAAACGGCGACCGTGGCCTGGTTCGCCCGGCTGTTCACGGACGGGGCGCAGGCTGCCGGTCGGGACCCGCAGATCACGGTGGGCCGGCTGGCCGGAGAACCCGCAGAATCCGCTCCCCCTGGCGTCTCCCCGAACGTTGCGGGGTCTACCGGGGCCCGGGGCCCTGAGTCGCTTTCCGGGGCCCGGGACCCGGAGTCCATCGAATTCGATTTCTGAGCACAGGAGCCGACCTCGAGATGAACGACACAGCCACCCTCGCTCAGCGCAAGGTTGCCGCCGCCCGGCGACCCCGGGCCGCGGCCTTCTGGCGTGAACGCCTGTCCGGTACCGGTGCCGTGGCTTTCCCGGGCGACGTGGGCGCGTGTCCCGGTGCCCCCGGACAGGAGCGGGCAGCGCAGATTCCGGTCGTGTTGCCCGGTCCCGTCGCCGTCCGCCTGGCCGAGATCAGCAGGGGCCGGGGCGAAGCTCTCCGGCTGCTGGTGGTCGGGGCGCTCGCTGTGGTCCTGTCCGAGCGCACCGCGAGCGCCGACGTCGTGGTCGGAGCGGGGGACGCGACCTCGGCCCGTGTCCTGCCGTTGTGTTTCGGGGTGGACCGGGACGGGTGTTGGCGCGACCTGGTCCTGCGGATCCGCGCGGACCTCGGGGCCGCCGGCGAGCACGCCGACTTCCCGTGGGAGTTGTTCGCGGACCCGCCGCGGGTCTCGGTCGTCCCGGAGGTCTTCCCCCGGGAGGGGACCGTCGGTGACCTGTTCCTCTGCGCTCTGGTCGAGGGCAGGGCCCGGGTCGTCCTGCGCCCGGACCCGGGCGTCCACACCCCGGCCGGCGCCCGTTTCCTGGCCGCGCACGTCGCGGCGGCGCTGACCGCCGTGGCCGAGGACCCCGCGGGCCCGATCGCCGGTCTGAGCCTGTTCACGCAGCTCGACCGGGATCTGGTCCGACAGGTCAACGACACCGGGGCGCCCTACCCGGACCGGACGGCGTTCCCCAGCCTCGTCGAGTCGGCCCTGCAGTCCCCGGACGGTTCGGCGTCCCTGCTCGGGGAGGATTTCCGCTGGCCAGTGCAGGAGCTCCGGGAGAAGGTGAGGCGCCTCGCGGCGGTCCTCTCCGACCGGGGTGTCGGGCCGGGGGACGTGGTCGCCGTCCGTGCCCGGCGGTCGCCGGCCATGCTCACCGGTGTCCTGGCCACGATGTGGGCCGGGGCGGCCTATCTGCCGGTCGACCCGGAGCTCCCGGCGGCCCGGATCGCGTATCTCCTGCAGGACGCCGCCGTTCGTACGGTTCTCACCGCCGGTGAGGACCTGCGGCTCCTGAGCGGCCTGCCCCAGGGGTGCGAGGTCGTCGAGCTCGACCTCCTCGGGAATCCTCTCCTCGGGAACCCCCGTCGGTGTCCGGCGGCTCGCCCGGACCGCAGGACCGTGCTGCCCCCCGGTCCTCGCGATGCGGCCTACGTCATCTACACCTCGGGTTCCACCGGTGCGCCCAAAGGGGTCGTGGTGGAGCACCGCTCCCTGATCAACCGTTTGCATTGGATGCAATCGGCCTATCCCCTCGGACCCCACGACGTCGTTCTGCAGAAGACCACCATCTCGTTCGACGTCTCGGTCTGGGAACTCCTCTGGTGGCTGATGGCCGGCGCCTCCCTGGCCCTCCTGGAACCCGGCGGGGAGAAGGAGCCCGCCGCCGTGGTGGCTGCGATCGAACGGCACCGGGTCACGGTGCTGCATTTCGTCCCCACGATGCTCGGGGCCTTCCTCGAGTACGTCGAGGCCACCGGGTGCGGGGAACGGCTGTTCCCTGTCCGCCGGATCTTCTGCAGCGGGGAGGCGCTTCCCGCCGAGCACGTCCGACGGGCCGCGGCCCTCCTGCCCGGGGCGGATCTGATCAACCTGTACGGACCCACCGAGGCGACGGTGGACGTTTCGCACGACCGCACCGACCCCGGGGCCGACGTCGTCACGATCGGACGGCCGATCCACAACCTCCGCCTGCACGTCCTCGGGGAGCAGGACCGTCCGCAACCGGTCGGGGTGCCCGGTGAGCTCTGTCTGGCCGGGGACGGCCTGGCCCGCGAGTACCTGGGCCGGCCGGAGCTGACCGGCGAACGGTTCCGCCCCGCCGCCGGGGCGGACGAGACCCGCGTGTACCGGACCGGTGACCTCGTCCGCCGTCTGCCCGACGGGCGCTTGCAGTACCTGGGACGCAACGACTTCCAGGTCAAGGTCCGCGGTTTCCGGATCGAGCTCGGGGAGATCGAGGCGGCGCTGTCCGGGCACCCGAGGGTCCGCGAAGCCGTCGTGATCGCCCGGACCGGAACCGACGGGCAGCAACACCTGTACGGCTACGTGGTCACCCCCGCCGGTGAGCCCGTGCCGGACCTGCTCGAACAGGTGGCCCAGGAGCTGCCGGCCCACATGCTGCCCGAACGGGTCCTCGCACTGAATTCCTTCCCGATCGGTCCGAACGGCAAACTGGACCGGGCCGCCCTTCCCGATCCCGTTCTCCCGGAGAACGAGTACGTGGCACCCCGGACCGAGGGGGAGAAGATCCTCTCCGCTCTCTGGGCCGACGTCCTGGGACTCGAACGGGTCGGGATCGGCGACAACTTCTTCTCCCTGGGCGGGAACTCGATCCACTTCGTCTCGGTCCTGGCCCGAGCGCGCTCGCAGGGCCTGGACTTCACCTTCCAACAACTGTTCTCCCACCCGACGGTGGCAGAACTCCTGGCCCTGGGCGATGTGTCGGACGAAGAGGACTCCCGGCCCCAGGAGGTGGAACCCTTCGCCCTGCTCTCGGCGCAGGACCGTGCCCGGGTCCCCGAAGGGGTCGAGGACGGGTATCCCCTGTCGATGCTCCAGGCGGGGCTCGTGTTCGAGAGCGAGTTGATGCACGGGAACACCGGGTACCACGACATCGTCAGTTACCTGATCCGGGCGGAACTCGACGAGAGCGCGTTCCGCCGAGCCGTGGGCCTCCTGGTGGAACAGAACCCGATCTTCCGCACCTCCTACCACCTGGAGGGGTTCGACGCCTACGTCCAACTCGTGCACGAAACGGTCGAAGAACTCCCGTTGGAGATCCAGGACCTGCGGCATCTGATCGGTGAGGAGGCCCAGGAGGAGTGGTACGCGGCCTGGTTCGTCCGCGAGCAGAACCGGCCCTTCTCCTGGGGGCGGGCCGGGCTCGTCCGGTTGCACGTGCACCGCCTGGCCGATGGTCTCTTCCGGTACGGGATCAGCCAGCACAACTCGGCGCTGGACGGCTGGAGCATGAACCAGGTCCACGTCATGCTCTTCGGGATCTATCACGACCTGCGGGCCGGCCGGGAACCGTCGATCACCGCGCCCCCCGATCACCTGCGCAACTTCATCGGCCTGGAGAGGAGGGCGATCGCCTCCCGCGCCCAGGCCGAGTTCTGGCGGCGGACCCTGAGCGAACGCCCGAGCACCCGGATCCCCAGGACCAGGGCGACCCGCACCGCCGCAGCCCTGGAGGTGTCCTTCCACGACGTGCCCCTGCCGGCGGGCCTGTCCGACCGGGTCAAGGACCTCGCCCGCACGCTGCGCGTCCCGGTGAAGGATGTCCTGCTGGCGACGCATCTGAAGGCCCTGTCCGTGCTCACCGGGGACGACGACGTCCTCACCGGGTACGAGCACGCCGGCCGCCCCGAGCTGCCGGGCGCCGAGCGTGCCCTCGGGGTCTTCCTGAACACCATGCCGATGCGGATGCGTCTGGCCCCGGGGAGCTGGGCCGATCTGATCCGTCAGACCTATGCCACCGAGGCGCAGGCCCTGCCCCACCGGCGCTACCCCATGGCCACGGTGAAACAGGACCTCGGAACCACGGACCTGTTGTTCGAGACGGTCTTCAACTTCACCCACTTCCACTCCCTCAAGGAGCTGAAGAAGCTTCCGGCCTTCGCGCTGCTCGACGTCCGCGCGGCTGCGATCACCGAGTTCCCGCTGCGCGCCGAGTTCTCGCAGCACTTCTTCACCGACGAGATCCAGCTCAGCCTCCATTACCACACCAGGGTCTTCGACGAGGATCACCTGGTGGCGATCGGGGAACTCTTCCTGCGGACGCTGGAGGCGATGGTCACCGGCCCCTGGTCGTCCCACGACCGGGCCGCGTTGTCGTCCCCCGCCCTGAGCTCTGCCCTGGCCGAAGCCCTGGCCGAGGCCGAAGCCGAGACCCTGGCCGAGGCCGAAACCCCGGCCGGCCCCGGACCGGAGGAGGAACCGACGGTCGCCGCGGCCCCCGGGAGCGAGGGCGCAGCCGGGAAACGGTCCGCACGGCGGGTCGCGCGGTTGTGGGGCGAGGTGCTCGGGCGCGACCCGGCGTCCTTCGGCCCCCACGACGACTTCTTCGACGTCGGAGGGAGCTCCCTCACGGCGCTGCGCGTCGGTCTGCGCCTGGCCGGACAGGTGAGCCTGCGCCAGATCATGCAGAGCTCCCGCCTGGGCGAACTGGCGGAACTGCTCGACGCCGCTCCCCCGGGCC
>JAUPKJ010000245.1 GCA_030837505.1 Actinomycetota bacterium | reverse complement strand
CGATTCGAATCATCCCTGCGCCCGGTGATAGCCTTGCCAAGCCTTGGGGCTGTAGCGCAGTCCGGTAGCGCACCTCGTTCGCATCGAGGGGGTCAGGGGTTCGAATCCCCTCAGCTCCACCAGGTAAGTGCAGGTCGCAGGGCCCCGGATGTCGTCCGGGGCCCTGCGACCTTTCCCGCTACTGTCCTGTTTTGGGAACGGGACGGGATCGGGGCGGATTGCCCGGGCCGGACCCTCCGAGAGGGGCACGATCTCTCAACAGGACTCAAGGACCGGGACCAAGGAGTACTCACCTGCCGGCGGCCACCTACCCGCCAGGAGCGGGCCGGATGATCCACTCCGGGAACTCATCAGGCTCCGCATCCCCTCACCTTGCGGCGTCCGTCGTACCATGGGCTGGGCCGAAAGGAGGATCGTGATGAGGGTGCGTACCCTGCACGTCGTGATTTACCGGGAGGGGGACGGTTTCGTCGCTCAGTGCCTGAACGTGGATGTGGCCAGCGAGGGGGACACGGAGCAGGAAGCTCGTGACAAAATTCGGGAGGCCTTGGAACTCTTCTTCGACGAGCCCGTCCGGGACACGGATTTCGCTACCGTGGGTGAAGCGCATGTGGAGGAGCTGACACTCAAAAGTGCCTGAGGGTCCATCCTCCGACCGAGTCGTACACGTACTTTTACGCAACGGATTCGTACTGGTTCACCAGCGCGGATCGCATGCCAAGTTCCGCAAGGACGGCGACCCGATCCGGACGGTCATCGTTCCTATGCACAGGAAGAACCTGAAGATCGGAACCTTCCGTTCCGTCTGCCGCCAGGCAGGAATTCTTCCTTCCGTCTTTTGACGCTGCCTGTGATGAAACTGCCGCGCGGTCACCGGCGGGGAGTGCCTGGTGGGCGGGATCTGTTCGACTTGGTGCCGTTGTCTCCTGGAGCCCTCGGTCTGAGGACCAGTATCACGGACCTGGGGACCGGGCTTCCGCAGGAACTCCGGGACACCCGTGGGAACGTTCCGCACGGGTGTCCCGGAGTTGTCTGCCGGATCAGGAGCCGTTCGTGAGTTCTGCGGCCCAGGTGCGGATCTCGGGGAGTTTGTCGTAGAACGCCTGTCCCGGGCACTCGGTGGCGTAGCCGTCGCGGTGTCCGGAGATCGTCTGGAAGGTGTAGGACCGGCCCTTGACGAAGCCGGCGCTGTCGGCTGCGCCTTCGACGAGTTGCGCCGTCCCGGTGGGGCTCGTACCGGCCAGGCCGAGCTTCCACGCCGCCAGGTGTGCCACTGCCCGCCGGGCCTCCTGGGAGGGCTGTTCGTCGGTGTAGGTACCGATCACGGTGACCCCGGTGCTGCCGGTGTTGAAACCGTAGGTCTGGGCCCCGACCACGCCTCGGTCGATCCCGCCGTAGCGCCCCTCGAAGATCGTGCCGCAGCGGTCGACGATGAAGTTGTACCCCAGGTCGCGCCAACCCTGGCCGGTCACGTGGTAGGCGTACATGCTGCGAATGATCGCGGGGGACTCTGTGCACGAATAGTTCGACGTAGTGGCCGTGTGGTGTACGAACACCACCTTCGGGGCCTGCGGACTGTAGTTGGGCTCGGTCTGTTCGCGCAGGGACTCGTCGGCCTCCCAGCCAGAACGGGGCGTGATGTCCGGTTGCGCGACGGTCGTGGTCGTGAGGGAGGCTGCGGAGCGCGCGGCCAGGGGCGCCCGTCCGGCGGCGAGGGCCCCAGCGCTGGGCTCCTGGGCGGGGCCGACCAGGTCCAGACGCATTCCGGTGGGCAGGGAACCGGCGGTGCCCCCGTCGACGCCGACCTCGACACCGTCGGAGTCGCCGACCCAGACCGGTTCGGTACCGCCGCGGCGTCGGGTGGTTCCGCTGTCCTCTCCGTGTTCCGAACTGAGGTCCGTCCACGCCGTCCACTGGCCGCTGTCGGTGTTGCGGGCTCGGACCCGGACTCGTCCGTCGACAAGGTCGGTGGCGTCGTCCCAGGTCACCCCTATGAGGCTGAAATGAGACACGTGTTCCTGCCGCAGGTGTGTCGAGGCCGTGCCCGTCGGTGGGGACGGCAGGTCCACCGAACGCACGGTGCCCTCGCGTGGCGGCTGCCCGGCGGAGGGAGCGGAGGCCCCGGGGGAGAGGGTGGATCCGTACGCGGTCGTGCCCGCCAGCATGGCCGTGCCCACTGTCAGGAGCAGACCGGAAACCAGGGAGGCCGTCACCGCCTTGCCCTGCCGTCGTACGGGAGTCCGGCTCGGTTCTGTCACAGCAGTCTCTCTTCCCCTCATGTCGACCGGCCTGGGTGACCCGGGCCGGCGAATATCGTCACCTGGTCGGGATCCTGGGCCTACGTGGGCGAATCCCCCTGATCGCAGGGGTTGCCTGCGCCGAGTCCCATGTTATGGGCCTCCGACGGTTATATCCGGCACGGCATGATCGGGTTCGGCCGGTTCGCAGGCGGACCGCGGGGAGAACGGCCCGCACGTTGGACGCCCCTGCGGAGCATCAGGTCCCGACCTCGGTGCTCTTCTGCTCGGAGGTCGGCGGGACGGGGCAGGGAACCGGTGGTGAACTCTTCGGGAACTGCCGGTGGGGAAGAGGATTCGGCCTCTGTGGGTGTGTCATTGTCGCGTATGTCCTGTCATGGCCTGCGCGCTGACAGTTGTGGAGAACGTTCTTCCGGGGACGGATCCGGTAGGCCCCCCTCCAGTCGTTCTGGGGCCGGTCGTTCCGGAGACCGGCGAGCCGGACGTTTCCGGTTCGGACCGGGGCGATCGGGAACCTCCCGACTCGGACCTGTTCGGATCGGACTTGTTCGATCAGGAGCCGGTCGTCGTGGGTTCGGAGCGCGTGGGTTCGGAGCGCGTGGGTTCGGAGGGCGTGGGCTCGGAGCGCGGGTGAGGACCGGGGGCGCCCTTGTCTGTGTTCTGTTCGGGAGCGTTGCCCTTGCGAGCCCTGCCGCTGCGGGACGTTCCGGGGAACACGGCGGTCTGCCTCATCGGGAAGGACCGGCTCGGGCCGATCGATACAGGACCGCCCCGGGGACTGCCCTGAGCGTGCCCGGCGGCGGGGTGCTGCGCAACGACCGGGGCGGACTGTCGGCCGTGGTCGCCCACGGGCGGACCGCGCACGGCACCGTGCAGGTCCAACCCGACGGCTCCTTCACCTACCGCCCGGAGCCCGGGTTCGCCGGGACCGACCGGTTCACGTACACCGCGACGGACGCCGTCCGCCTGTTTCGCACTGGCCTGGCTCCCCTCGCGATCGTGGACGGCGTCCCCGTGACCGCCGGCGCGTTCGGATCGTCGATCGCTCGCGTGCCGGGACGGCCGGGACTCCTGTACGGGCTCACGGACCGCGGGCCCAACGTGGACCATCCTTCCGGGGTCAAGGTCGAGCCTCTCCCGGAGTACACCCCCCGGATAGGTCGCTTCCGCCTCGTGGGCGGACGGGCCGTACTGGAACGGCAGATCCCGCTCCGAGACGCGGACGGTGTCGGATTCAACGGCGGGCTCAACTGCGGGGCCGTAACCGGTGAGACCGTCACCGACCTGCAGGGCAGGACCCTGCCCTGCTCCGCTCGGGGCTACGACACCGAGGGACTGGTCGCTCTGCCGGACGGATCCTTCTGGGTGAGCGACGAGTACGGGCCGTTCTTGCTGCATCTGGATCGGACGGGACGTCTGATCGAACGGTTGTCGCCCTTCGAGGGATCGCTCCCGAGGGAGCTGTCCCACCGGACCCCGAACCAGGGGATGGAGGGCCTCACCCTCACGCCGGACGGCCGCACCCTCGTCGGCGTGATGCAGTCGGCCCTGAGCCAGCCGGATCTGACAGTACGATCCGCCTCCGTTCCGATCGTTCGCATCGTCACCGTCGATCTGCCCACTCGTGCCCTGCGGGAGTACCTGTACCTGCTCGACGACCCCCAGCGGAACCTCAACGGTGTCAGCGAGATCACTGCCATGTCGAACACCGAGTTCCTCGTCGTGGAACGAGGCCGGACCCTCCCGCCGGAGTCCGCCGCCCTCCGATCCGCGGCCCCCTTCAAACGGGTCTTCCGTATTGATCTGAACGGGGCCACCGACGTCGGCCCGCGTGCCAAGGTCCCTGCCGCCCGCTACGACGCCCTCTCCGGCGGGCTCCTCGTCCCGCCGGACCGTCGGAGCCTGGAGGCCCGTGTCGGCGCGGCCGATCCGGCGACGGCAACAGCTGCGCTGGCGGACGTCCGTATCGCCCCCGTGTCCAAGAAACTCGTTGTCGATCTGCAGGAATTGATCGAGACCCTGGACCTCACCGGAGGGTTCTTCGGCCACGACAAGATCGAGGGGATCGTCACCCCCGACCGTGGCAAAACCCTCGTGATCGCCAATGACAGTGACTTCGGCATCGTGGGTTCTCCGGACGGGACCTGGCCCTTCCGCCTGCTGCCCAAGGTCCTGCCCGACGGCAGGCAGGACGACGGGGAGTTCCTCGTCGTCCGACTGGATCGTCTGCCCGCCCGCACCTCGACGGCGACCGTTATGATCGATGTGTCCTGAGTAATCCGTAATCTATGTATACAAGATGTTAAGTGTTAATGTTCTCGTCACGGAGTGGCGGGAACTCGATGCGTGCTGCGACAACGAGCCGGCGGGTGGGAACCCGCTTCACCAGGTGCCTGCAGGTCAGCTCGTGAGACGCCACAAGGGCGACAACGAGGGGACAAGGCGATGCGGGGAACTGGAAAGGCACGGGCAGCAGCATCATCGATATTTCTCATTCTCGCTCTGGCCCCTCAGACCTCGGCCGATATCGTTCCCTCCGCAGGGACGGGGACCGCTCCGCCGAGGAGCTGGTCGAGGGTGGCCGCCGGCAGTGCCCACACCTGCGGGGTCCGTACGGACGGTTCCTTGTGGTGCTGGGGGGCCAACGACGGCAAACTCGGGGACGGAACCCGGGCCGACAGCAGCTCCCCTGTCCAGGTGAGGAGCGTCGTTCGGTGGAAGGTCGTCACCGCGGGGTCCCTGAACACCTGTGCGATCGACGTCGATGACGGCCTGTGGTGCTGGGGGAACAACCACGGCGGCGTGGTCGGGGACGGAACCGAGACCACGCGACTCACTCCCGTGAAGGTCGGCGGCGAGCGCCGATGGAGATCCGTGTCGGCCTACGGACTCAACACCTGTGCGATCGACAGCGAGAACGGGTTGTGGTGCTGGGGAGACAACTCCGACGGCCAGTTGGGTACAGGACCTGGCTATTCGGTACCCGAACGCCTCCTCGGGGACCAGCGGTGGCTCGACGTCTCCGTCGGTTGGTACCGCTTCTGCGCGGTCCGGGCCGATCAGACCCTGTGGTGTCGGGGCGCAGGGGGTGACCAGCAGCTGCGGGGCGATTCGGATCTCGGGGGAAGCACTTCGGGGGAGGACGAAGGACCCGGCCCGGCCGTGGGCCGCTGGACGTCCGTGACCACCGGCTACAACCACACCTGTGCTCTGCGGGCCGAGGGCACTGTGTGGTGCTGGGGCGATGATTTCCGCGCCGGGTCCTCGGGGAACTTCGATCCGAACAAGCCAGAGCGTTTGCCTGTGCCGGGGCGGTGGCTGGAGGTGGCGGCCGGGGACGGCCACACCTGTGCGCGGACTGCGGAAGGTGCCCTGTGGTGTTGGGGTGAGAACACCAGTCTTCAGGTCACCGACCTCTCCGACTGGGTCGAGGGCGTGCCTGTGCGGAACGGCGATCCGGGGCCGTGGGCCGAGGCCGACACCGGAGGCGCCCACACGTGCGCTGTTCGGGCCGACCGCTCCCTGTGGTGCTGGGGAAATTCCTCCCTGGGCCAACTCGGTGGGGGGCCCGGGAACGACTCCGCGGGCCCGGGGCAGGTCGCACCGCCTTCGCAGTGGATCGGGGTGTCGGGCCACGGCGGATCCTCCGGCGGCGGGGCGTCCTGCGGCGTCCGGGTGGATCGTTCCCTGTGGTGTTGGGGCGCCAACGCCGCCGGACGGCTCGGCGACGGCACGACGATCAACCGAGTCCTCCCCGTGAGGATCGAGCTCCCCCTCTCGGAACGGAGGCCCGGTAACAACGGATGGACACAGGTGTCGGTCGGTGTGCAATCGACCTGTGCGATACGTGCCGACGAATCCCTGTGGTGCTGGGGCTCGAACAGCTCCGGTCGTCTCGGGGACGGGACGCGGGTCGACCGTCACCGCCCCGTGAGGATCGCAGCGGGTCGGACCTGGAGCGTCGTCCGGACAGGGCTCAGCCACACCTGTGCTCTGGCCACGGACAGCTCCCTGTGGTGCTGGGGAAACAACGATGCCGGCGAACTCGGCATCGGCTCCTTCGCCCCGGCGGACGTCCCGGTCCGTGTCGAACCGGGATCGAGTTGGTCGGACGTTGCCGTCGGGTACGGGTTCACCTGCGGGACCCGGACCGGGGGCACCCTGTGGTGCTGGGGATCGAACGTCGACGGCCGCGTCGGACAACCGGGAGCGGTCGACCGGTCGTATCCGGTTCCCACGCGGGTCGGGACAGCGGACACGTGGAGGGCGATTCGAACGGGGTACTTCCACGCCTGCGCGTCGCGCGCGGACCGGAGCCTGTGGTGCTGGGGTGAGAACAGGCGCGGTCAGCTCGGGGACGGCGGTGGTCCCTCCGGGCACGAGCCCCGCCCTGTCCTGGAACGAACAGGCAGCGGTTCGCTGGCCGAAGCTTCCTCGGACCGGTCGCTCTCAGGGCCGGGAGGATGGCTGGAGGTCTTCACCGGGAGCTACCACACCTGCGGGATCAGGGAGGACCGGAGTCTGTGGTGCTGGGGCGACAACGAGAACGGACAGCTCGGTGACGGCACTCTCCCGATGAGTGCGCAGCCGGTCCGGAGCGTTCCCGGAGCGTGGCGGTCTGTCGGGGCGAACAAGCTGTCCACCTGCGCGGTCGACCTTCGCGGGTCCCTGTGGTGCTGGGGAGACCTTCGGCTGGGCGCGCTCGGGCGGGTCGTTCCGACAGGAGTACGGGTGGAGTGATCCTGCCTTGGAGAACAATGGGCTCCAACGAACACCTTGCGACGTTCGGACACGCGGACGGAGTTGTTTTGGGTAACGTTGCGGTGCACATTCTGAGCCTGCTGGTACGAGCCCGCTGGTACTGGGCCTATTCCACTAGTTCGCGGCCCTCCGTCGAAGGGTCGTGCGATTGAAGGAGTCCGTTCCGTGAATTCTGTCCGTGGACATCCCCTCCGGAGAATCCTGTCTATTTCCGGAGCATTGGCGCTGTTTCTCTCCGGAGTCACCGCCGTAGCTGCGTCGGCAGTCGAGCCCGTTCCGGACTCCGAGGGGATGATTATTTTCCAGGCCGAGGACGTCTCGGTGGAGATAACCGCCGGCGTCGCGACGGCCATCAACCGTTGTGTCGTCGACGCTGCCGACGGGTTTGTCATCGAGGCGGCGAACTACTGCAATCAGTTGGCCTCCGCCGGGAACCTCGTCGAAACTGGCAGCATCGTCATCAGTCAGAGTTCGGATGTTTCCGTCACAGTGAGTGGGGGCCTGGCAGAGGCCATCAACCAGTGTATCAACGATGCCGTCGACGGCATCGTGGAGACGCAGCTGAATGCCTGCGAGCAGAGTGCGAACGCACAGACCCTGGTGCTGGTCGAGAGCATAAGCATCACGTCCAGCGAGAAGGTGCGCCTCTCGATCGACGGTGGGACCGCCACCGCCGTCAACAGTTGCATCGATCTGATCGAGAACGGAACGGTGACCGAACAGATCAACGCCTGTTCCCAGGCTGCGACGGCCTTCACCGTCGTCCAGGTGGGGGACATCCTCATCGAGGACAGCCAGAAGGTGAAGATCAGGATAAGCGGTGGCAAGGCGCAGTCGGTCGTCGAGTGCGTCACCAGCGTCGTGGACGGGACCGCGGGGGAACAGCGCAACGACTGCACCTACACGACCCTCACGGGTGACGTCGTGACGATCGGAACCATCTCGGTCCTGGCGAGCGACAAGATTAAGATCAAGGTGGAGGGTTCGGGGCCGAAGTCTCTTCGCCAATGCATCGAGTACGGCGCGGACGGTGTGGCGCAGGACCATCCCAGCTCCTGTTCGAAGGCCAAGAAGCTGCGCAAGAAGGCCCGGAAGAAGCACAGGGAATCAGAACTTTTCCTGCAAGGTCTGCAGGGCCAGGGCGCACAGGATCCTTCCTTATCGATTCCCGTCCGGGTCGTGGGGCCGGTGGCCGTCCCCCGGTAACGGCCACCGGCCCCTCGACCTTGTCGTCCACCGGTCCGCTCTCGCGGACCGTGCGGCCTTCCTCCTGGCCTTCCTTCGAAGGCAGCGGTCCCCCTGGTGACGGGCGAGGTCCCGGGCCTGCCCACTGGTTGCCTCGCCGCGGAGGCGTTCTTTCCTGCGGGCGCAGCGGCAGGATGACCTGTGTCGTGTCTGCCCTGTGGATCGTCAGGCCCGGAGGGTCGAGGTCGTAAGGGGAGTGGAACAACCAACTGTGCAGGATCCAGTCCAGAGCCAGCACGAGGTCGTGCTCGTCACCGGCCACACGGAAACAGGCGTGCGGTCCGGTGGGTTCTCCGTCCGGACCGTTCCTGCGCGGGACGGCGCCGACGGCCCGCGGAAGACCGGAACCCGTGATCGGTGGGATCCATCCGGCGGCGAGGGCCTCCTCGAACAGTGATTCCGGTTCTCCGGGGCCGGCCGACCTGGCGGGATGATCGTCACGAGGACAGGGCGCCGGACAGGTCAGGGGTACCCGTGGGGCCGGGAGGATCTCGGCGACCAATCCGTTCCGCCTGCCGATGAGGACCAGATGCTCGGAGGTCAGACGGGGAAATGCTCCTGTGATCCGTACCGTCCCGAGCCTTCGGGCCCGCAGGGGCGGGACGGCGAACAACCGGGTGAACGCCCGGGTGAACCCCTCGTGACTGTCGAACTGGAAGTCCATCGCGATGTCCAGGATCCTGCGATCCGTGTGCAGCACCTGCCCGGCGGCGAGCGTCAGACGACGACGGATCAGGTAGTCGTACGGCGTCTGACGGGTATGGCGTACGAAAACCCGGCAGAAATGATGGATGGAATACGCCGCTGCTGCCGCCAGGTCCTTCACGGCCAGCGGAGCCTGCATCCTCTGTTCGACGAGGTCCACCGAACGCATGATCGCATCGTGGGGGGTCATGTCGACCGCCGGGCGGAGGGACCTGCGCCCGGCACCTCGCTGCGGGACCGGGCGGGGGAGGGACCGGGAACGGTCGGTCGAACCGGGACCAGGAAGTCCAGTTCCGACTCGGCCAACCGTTCCAGGCCCAGGAACCTCTCGTCATAGCGTTGGGCCATGAAACAGGAGTCCTTTTCGAAGGGCGCACCGGCCAGCCAGGAATCGAGGATCGGCTCGTCGGACCGGATCTGTTCGCCCCGGAGGGTGAACACGGCGTAGTCCCCCTCGGGGAGGACCTTCATCGAGAGATCCACGGGGAGCTGCTGGTCGTCACCCACCTCGAATCCCACGAAGACCTCGAATTCTCCCCTGAGGGGAGTGCCCACCGTCTCCACGTGGACTTCGAAGAACACCGTCGGCCAGGGGTACGGGCCGCCCGGAGCCGACAACCAGGAGGAGAGCCGTTCCCACAGCCGTCCGATCGCGTTCTCCTCGGTCCATCCCGTCCCCTCCTCCATCGGATCACCGAAGTGCCCCAGGCCGGCCAGACGACGAGGGCCATGATGCTCGATCCTGGGCGCGGTCATCCTTCTTCGGGGTCGAGCCCGACTCCTTCCGGCGGGAACCACATGGGCCATTCCTCGGCGTGAGCCGGAACCCGGGGGGCCTGGACCCGATCGGTGATCCCGTAGTAGGGCTTGATGTCCACGACGGGGGTCTGGTCGAACGCGTCGATGTCCCTCACGAGAACGATCCCCTCCTCCTCGTCCACCCCGAGGACCTCGCAGACCGTTGTCATGATCGGGTTGGGGCGGACGGGGGCTCGACAGGCGAAGACGCCCGCGGTGTGACCGGGGGCGTAAGGCAACGGGACCTGGAGGAGGGCCCTGGCCTCCGGGTCGTCGCAGCCGATCGCCCACCACAGGACGAGGACATGGCTGAACCCGTCGAGGCCCACGAGCCCCTTTCTGTAAGGAGCGTCGATACGCACCCTTCGATGTTCACCGTTCCGTTCGATCCTTCCGATGGAACACAGACTCAGAGCCGTAGCGGGTTCATTCACAGGAACCTCCCAGTGAGGGTTCGGTCATGGGCGACAGTTCGGTGGCCCCTTCGCCGACACAGGAGAACCACCGGTCACGACCCTAGGGATCTCGGAGGCCGTCGGCTTGACCCCGAGTGCTCAGAGCCACCTCTTGCCGGTCGCTCTCAGATGTCGGTTCGTCCGCTCGCCCCTCCGATCCGGTTCAGGTCGATGTCCCGACAGGTGAGGGTCTCGTGGTCCCCTCGGAAGAAACCGGCCAGCTCGGCGCGCAGCATCACGAACCGCGGTTCGGGGGACTCGTCGATCGCCCGGGCGGTCACGGCGTACAGATCGCAGCCGTGGGACCGGGCCGTGGTTATCGGGCGGGCGCCGTCCTCAGGTTTCCCGGGTACCGGATCGGTCGGGTCCCGTCTCAGCCTCATCCTGTTCACGCGGCCGAACTCGGGGAGGTGGAGCACCCGGACCACATGGTCCTGGGGGTGTTCCACGGACACGAGCGTGATGTGCGGGGGCAGCTCCATCCAGGCGCTCGGGGCACCGGCAGTGATCACATGGGTGATGTTCAGCTCCCGGACGTCCTTGGCCAGACAGGCCGCGAGGAGCCCGGACTGCGAATGGCCTGCGAGCAGGACGGGTTCGTCCTCCTCGACCCCCACCGAGCACAGCGCTCTCACGACGTGCTGCTCCAGGTCCGCGCTCTCACCTGCCAACAGCTGCAGTCCGGAGAACTCGTCGTCCGTGCAAGGGGGGCGGGCCGTTCGGAACTGGAGACCGGCGAGTTCGACCACCCACCGCTGCTTGCCCTCCGGCTGGGGCACGGCGAAGACCCTGATGCACCCGGGACTGCGAGCGAGGGAGTGCACACCGCACAGGAGGGACGAACAACTGTTGGGGATCGGTGTCTCCGGATCCGGCCGGTGCCCGAACCCCTGGTCGACGCCGGAGCGCCCCTCCTGGTCCTGGCTCGCGTGATCGTCGGGGACGGGAGGGCCGTCGTCCTCCTGATGATTCTGATCGTCCGCGCAGGGACCTTCCCGGTCGCGCTGGTCGGTCTGCTCGTCCTGTTCGGTCCTGTCGGAGACGTCCGGGGAGAACAGGCCGAACAGTTGTCCCAGCGCCATGGTGTCGGCGCTGAGGGTCTCGATGGGCATATGGGGGAGCGGAAGTCCTTCGTCCTGTTCGGTCCACTCGCAGAGGCCCCCTGCCGGCAGCAGCCCGATCGGGGCGGTGACCAGAACCCCCGGAAGGGAACGCAGCAGACAGCGTTCCTGCGGTACCACCCCGTCAGCGATCCATTCTCCTTCGTACAGGCTGTCCTTCCCGGGGAAAGCGGCCAGCCCCGGGACCGGGGGCGGCAGGTCCCTGTCGGCGTCCCAGAGGTCTGCACCCTGCCGGTGGACGAGGTCGGAGAACCAGGAGGACAACGCGGGGATGGGAACCGCTGCCACCACCGTGCCGATCAAATGGGTCGTGGCGAGGTCGACCGCCCGTCTGGCCGTCACCGAGGTCTGTAGAAAGATCGCGGAGGCTTCCAGACCTGCGGTGGCGTGCACGAGACCGTGCGCGTCGATGGTGAGGGAGGTGGCGCGTCCGGTCACCAGACCGGCGTTCCGGAGGACGGACCTCCCGACCCCCGGCAGGCCGCCCTCCTTGATCACACTGCTGAGCTGGCGGATCATGTCTTCGATCTCCCTGGCCAGCAGGCCGACCTCCTGCGCGCGGTCGAGCACGTCCGAATAGTCCCCGACGAAACTCGGCGAACCGTCGGTGATGTGCAGACAGACCTCAGCCGACATCGCCCTGTCCTTCCTCCCCGGAACGGTCGTGTTCCGAACGCTCCTCCTGCACGAGTTGCTGCCGAGCCGTCTGGGCAGCGGCCGCTGCCCAGAGGAGTTGTTGTCTGCCGAGGGCACCCGACACCCCGAGCGCGAGATCCGTGTACAGCTGTGGTCCGTCGGTGTTCACGAAGCGGACCTCCCGTTCTTCGGACGCAGGCCGTGCCTGGGGCCTGCGTCCTCTGCCCCGCGGGCGGCGTCCCGGTGAGTTCTCCCTCCCGGGAAAGTGCTCCTTGTCGAAGCTGCTCCGGCACGGGAAGGAGACGGTCACGTTCCTGTCCACAGGAGTCGAACCACGTTGAGAGCGCAGGGCGACCAGACGGGAACCCGCTGTCAACCAGGTCCCGTGCCAGGTCCCGCAGGGGATCCGGATTCTCTGAGGGCTGCGTGCGCGGGCCGCCGGCCGCGGATCCCCCAGGGAACGTGCTGCGTGGGCCGTGAGGGTGACCTGGAAGGAGGCTTGTTTCCCGGCACCGATGTCGACGAGGGTCGTGGGGATGTCCTCCCAGCCGTTCCTGCCCGCCGACCCGAAGGCCGGTGGGCGATCGCGGGTGGTGGAGTCGTTCCGTCCGGATCTGCGTCCTCTGGCTCTGTGAGGGGGCTGCGACGCGGTCGGACCGGTGGCGGTCGCTGCGCGCCGGTGGGCCCGGGCGAGGGACTCGACCATGCCCAGCCCCTCGGGCCACTTCATCACGACGTTTTCCGCCGGCAGCTCGGGCGCGGGCTCCGCCTCCTGGATCGGGTCGGGCGCGATCCTCCAGACCCGTGACAGCAGCTCCTCCGGGGGGAACAGTGCCAGCTCGACCCCGAGTCCGCTGTCGCGCAGCAGGGGGCCTGTCTCGGGAACCTGCTCGATCCGCAGCAAACGGGTGAGGGAGACCCCGTAGCCAGGCCCGACCGCGATCTCCGACAGGGCCGTCCTGTCCGCGCACCATCCTCGTACTCCGACCCGCAGGACTGGCAGTCCGAAGCGGACCAGGACGTGGCGCAGGTGGTGGTCCACCTGGTCTGCGGAGTTCAGCAGCCCTTTTTCCCGCAGGATCGCAGCGGCGGCCTTCGCGGCTGCGGCCCTCGGTGCTGCGGGGGCCTGGGTCCAGTCGCTCTGGAAGACGGCGGGCAGGAACCCGGAGGGCAGACGCTCTCCCAGGAGCGTCCAGGAGACCGCGTCGAAGGTCAGGGCTCCGAACCCCGTCGACAGCGCGGATCGTGGCGAAGACGTGGATCGTGGAAAATCATGTGATAAATGAGGCATGGCCGTCACCATAGGGTCGGCGGGCGTGCGGTGGGGGAAAGAAATCCGATCCGTGGATAACCCCGGCGCTGTTCGGGTGCTGTGGAAAAGCGGGGCGACCAGCCTGAGGGGAATATCCTGGAGTAAACGGGACGCTCCCCTTTCCCTCAGGAAAATCAGGGTGTTTCGGATCCGAAGATTACGAAACAACTGTTCGAACTCCTCTGTTCAGAACCAGATTTCGAACGGCTGTTTCTCCGGGTGGGGGCCTGGACACGGCTGTTCCTCGACGCCGGGGTCACCTGTCCCGGTCGTCGGGACGGCGGTTATCATCCTTCCCTGCCCACCGAACAACAGTCTGACCCGTCGTGCGCCGATGGAATCGGGAGAAGGGGGCTCATCGGACAGCACGCACATCGGCACGAGGACGTTCGAGGGGGGTGACCGGAGCCGTGGGGTCGCTCCTGTTCCGCATGGGGGGCGCAGCCTTCCGGAACCGGTTCGTCATCGTCCTCTTCTGGGTGGTCCTCCTGGCCGTCACCGGGTACAGCGCCGAGGTCCTCGGAGGCCGGCCGCAGGACCATTTCGAACTGCCGGGCATCGAATCCCAGGAGGCGCTCGACCTCCTCAAGGACCGTTATCCGGAGTTGTCCTCCGACGGCGCGAACGCTCGGGTCGTGTTCCGGGCACCCGAGGGCTCCCACCTGACGGACCCTGCACCGAGGTCGGCGACGGACACGGTGAACCGGGCCCTGCGAGCCCTGCCACAGGTGTTCCTCGTCCTCGGCCCGGATCTGACGGGTGCCTATTCGCAGGACGG
>JAUPKJ010000244.1 GCA_030837505.1 Actinomycetota bacterium | reverse complement strand
GGGTTTCGAGGATTTGACGCACTATGTTCTCGTGCGACTCGGGGAGGACAACACCGAGTCCGAGAGCGCGCTGTTCGAACTGCGCAGTCTCGAACAGCCCCGGATTCGTTTCCTGGTGGCTGATCCGTCGGCTTTCTTCCCCGATTACACGGTCGAACTCGACGAGGCCGCGTGCCACGAGCTCGACCTGTGCGATGTGGACGACGCGCTGGTGCTCGTCGTGGTCACAGTTGGCCCCGATCCGACCACCACGACCGCTAACCTCTTGGCACCGGTTGTCATGAACACCCGCACCCGGATGGCCATGCAAGTGATTCTGTCCGGAACGGATTGGCCGGTGCGCGCTGCGATCGTCTAACGGTCCCAGGGAGGGGCCGGCGGTCGCGGTGGGTCTCCACGGAGGGAGCCCGCATGCTCGTTCTCACTCGTCGGGCCGGCGAGAGCATTGTCATCGGTGACGAAGTCCGGGTCGTGGTGCTGGACGTGAGAGGGGACACCGTCCGTCTGGGGATCGAGGCCCCGCGCAGCATCCAGGTGCACCGGGCCGAGGTCTACGCCGAGGTCCAGGCCGCCAACGCCGCAGCCGTGAGCCGCGTGGAGGACCTCACCTCCGTGGCCGGACACTTGCAGCGCATGGCACGCCCGTCCCCGGCCCGCCGCGACGGCGGGGGCATCAGCCGCCGGGGCAGGACAGCCGGTAGCAGGACTGCGGGCCCCGAAGGGCGCGGTGGGGGTAGCCCGGAAGGGCGCGGCGCGGGTAACCCCGAAGGGCGCGGCGACGACAGCGGCTGGGGTGACGGGGGCGGCGTCAGCCACGGTGGGAGTGGTCACGGCGGGAGCGACCACGGTGCTGGCGACCACGGTGCTGGCGACCACGGTGCTGGCGACCACGGTGGGAGTGGCCATGGTGGGAGTGGTCGCGGGGGGCACGGTGGGGGCGGCCACGGCGGGGGCGGCAGCGACGGAGGCGGTGGCGGCCGTGGCGATAACCACGGCGAGGGCTCGGAAGGACACCTCGGCGGCGGGGTCGAGGGCCGCCGGGGCAACCCTGAAGGAGATCCCGGTGACGGTAGTCCCGGCAACCGCAGCGGCGGGCGAGGCGGTAGGGACGGCGGGGTCGGCGGCCGAGGCCGAGGCCGCGGGGACGGGGACGATCGTGCAGGTGGGACCGGCAGCGGCCCCGGAGCGGCGGAGAGCATCGCCGACCACGGTGGCTCCGGCGGCGGGACCGGTTCCGGTGTCGGCTCCGACTCCGGTTTCGGCCCCGGTCCGCGCCACAGCGGTGATGCCGGTACCCGCGCCGGAACGGAGTCCGGCGGCCGAGTGAGCGGCGGCGTCGCCGGTGGGGAAGCCGGAGTCGCCCCCGGCAACGGAGACGACGAGACCCGGGGCATGGACGACGACCCAGCCGGCGCCGAACAGGAAAGCGTCGACGGCAGCCCCGGCAGCCCCGGCAGCGTCGGGCGGAGCCGTGGGGTTTCCCGGGGCGGGCTCGCCGGCATCTGGGGCGGCAAAGGTGCTGCACCGTCCGGGGAACGGACAGGAATCCGTCCCCGCCCGGGACCGCCACGATCTTTCACACCTCCGTCCCAGCGTCCTCCCGCCCCTCCGGACAGCCCCTCGGCCAAACCCACCGAGGACGTCTGAGCCCGACCCCGTCCGTTTCCCGGACCTGAGCCCGGCCTGACCCGTCCCGGGGCCGGTCGTGCTGGGTCACGGCGAAGCCTTCGGGGTCCGTTGTACGAGGTCCGGTCGTGCCAGGGCAGGTCGTGCCGGGATTCGTCTCCCGTGAGCGCCTTCGTGCACCGTCCACCACGCTGTTCCGGTCCGGCCGGTGAGGACCCCATCAGCTCACGCCAGCGACGCCCGCCGGCCCTGCGCTCGCTGTCCCTCCGTTCCCCCGCGCGTCCACCGTCCGGTCATCGCTCGTCGCCAGGCCGATGCCGGCAAGGGAATATTGCGCCGCTTCCTGATCTGCGGCGACACCTGGATGATCGAGCTTTGCCCGCCGAAGCGCCATCGATACCACGTCGTGGGGTCGGTGGTTTCTCGATCAGGCAATGGGTGGGCCTGGGCCGGTCGAGTTCCCTGGTGCCGGAACCGAGTGATCGAGGTTTGGCTGCGGGGACGACGTGAGGGGTGGGTCGTGGGGTCGGTGGTTTCTCGATCTTGGTGGGGTTTGGGGCAGAGGAAACAAGAGGGGAGAGGAGGACAAGGGGGTGAGGGGAAGGGGGTGAGGGGAAGGAGAGGAAGGGGGGACGGGCGGGGAGTCTGTTTTGCGCTGGAACGGGGTGGGTATGCAGTCGGGTGATCGAGGTTGGGCTGCCGGGGCGACGCGGGGGCACGACGAAGTCTTGGTGGGTTCTTGATCACCCCTGGGTGGGTGGGGAAGCCGGCCGAAGGTGGTCTGGTGCGTGGACCTGGTTGGGGCGTCGGCGATCGGGTAGGGCGGGAAGAGGGGACAGGAGAGGTCCGGGTGATCGAGGTTGGGCCGGGAGGACGACGTGTGGGGGACGTCGTGGGGTCGGTGGGTTCTCGATCAGGCAATGAGTTGGCCTGAGCCGACCGACTTCCCTGGCGCTGCAGCCGATTGATCGAGGTTGGACCGGGGGGATGACGTGGGGGTGGGTCGTGGGGTCGGTGGTTTCTCGATCATGGTTGTGGGGGGAAAAAAGAGAGAGGTGAGCTGGTGCGGGGCCTGACCGGATGTCGACAGCTGAGGACGGGCTGGTGGGGTTTTGGCGTGATCGAGGTTTGGCTGTGGGGGTGACGTGGGGAGTGGGTCGTTGGGGTGGTGGGTTCTCGATCTTGGCTGGGGGCGGGGTGGGGGAGAGAGACCGCACGTGGTTCGGGGGTGTGGACCTGGCCGGTGGCGGCGAGTGGGTGGGCGTGGGGTGGGGAAGGGGCTGGTGATCGAGGTTTGGCTGGAGGGGTGACGTGGGGGGTTGGTTGTGGGGGTGGTGGGGTCTCGATCTTGGCCGGGGGTGGGCGTGAGGGGGGCCTGGGTGGGGGGATCTGGGGGGCCTGGGTGGGGGGAGGCTAAATGGGGGGGTGGTTGCGGAGGGTCATGGTACGCTCACGTCTTGTATTGGGGTGGTCTTGAGATCTTGCCTGTGAGAGGGCGGTCGGAGGGGCGCTTCAAGACCGCGACGGGCCGGGGGCGGGGGGCGTAGGGCGTCGCGACATGGATCACCGCGCCGGGGGGCGTGGAGGGCGGCACGAACTGCGAGAGATCAACGGCGTGGCCGGCTGTGGCGACTCCCCGTGAGGGACGCGCGCCCGGTCGGGCAAGCGGCCGGGGGTCGGCGGCGGGACGTGCCCGCAACTCACTGGTTGCCAGCGGAGATCAGGCACAGCAGGGGGGAAGGAGGGTCACCTCGCGGACCGCGCGGGGCCTACCGAACGGCCCCGCCTGCGCATTCACCACGCGATATCGGACCCCTCCGGCGGACTACCGCCGACCTGATCGCAGGGCGAGGGGGTGCCAGGGCACCGGCCCGGGCACTGATGAAAGGAACCCACATCTTGAGGAACCACACGACTCGGCGGACGCGGCGGGGGCTCATCGCGTTCGCCTCGACCGCAGCAATCGTCGGGGCGGGGGTAGGCATCGGAGCCGGACCAGCCCACGCGGCCACCTCCCTGACCCTGGCACCGACAGCCACGAGCATCACAACGCTGAACTTCGGCGACCAGATCGCCGCCAACGCCCTGCTCGCGCCGCTGGCCAACGCCACCTTCGGGATGCGGGTCACCAATGACCCCACGACCACGACCACGATCAAACTGAAGCTCGACAGTTACACGGCCCCCAGCGGTGTGGTCCCGGTCGGCACTCCCACATTGTTCTACTCCCAGCAGGCCGCCGGCCTCACCGCCGGCCCGCTCACGTGGACCAGCGCCAACGGCCGGACTCTGACCACCCCGGGCACCACGGACATCACTGGTGCGCTGACCGAGGGCAGCGACACGTTCCTCACCACGAACGAGCCCGGCACCTACACGCTCCACTTCGTGGACGAAGGGCCCACGGCCGGCACCGACGACGACGTCCTGTCCCCGACCATCACCTTGACGGTCAAGGACGCCTATGCCGCCTCGGCCAGCACAACGGACGACTGGGTGCCCACGGTCAGCAACAACGCCTCCAGCGCCGGGATCGGCGACCCGATCACCGGCCGGGTGTCCCTGTCGGAACTCACCGTGATCGACTCCCGGGGCAGCAGCGCCGGGATCGGCGTGGTGTCCGCGAAGTACGCGGCCCTGCTGAGCCTGGCGTTCGACGGGAGCACCGCCGGACTGGACACCGATCTGGGTGCCGGCCTCATGGCCAAGGCGTTCGCCACGAGCGCCCTGAACATGGCGACCCGGTTGATCCCCTCCGGCACCACCGGTGAGGCCGGGACCGTGACCACCACGGCCTACTTCGACACCGACGGCGACGCCGCGGCCGCCGACGCCGACGACCTCGCGATCGGCAACACGGCCAACACCGTCCTGGCGACCAACGGGGTCTCCGCGGTCGCGCTGGACTCCGTGGACGTCACGGGCACGGTCAAGGAGGCCGCCGGCGCCGTCTCGGTCAAGACCGGGACCCTCCCGGTCACCTACAAGGCGACCGTCACCGACGCCGACGCCGTCAAGTCCGGGAACGTCGTGTACTTCTCCCTGACGGGGACCGACAGGGCGTACCTGTCGACCGACGGAACGGCCGTGGACTCCGCGACGACCTCGACCCCGAGGATCTACTCCGCGGTGACCGACGCCATGGGGGTGGCCACCATCGTCGTGACCGACGGCGCCACGACCCCGGCCGGTTACGTCGTGAACGCCAGCTCCAACGGTGCGGCAGCGCCCCTCGCCATGACCGCCACCTACGGTGACGCCGCTGTCGGCAGCGTCGAGGTGACCTCGACGACCGCACAGCTGCACCCGTCCGTGGGTAGCCCGGCCACCCTGGCTGGTCGGGTCCTGGACCAGTTCGGCGGCGTGTACCAGCCGACGGGCGCCCAGGTCCAGCAGGTCTCGGTGCTCGTGGACGTCAACGATGCCGACTGCACCTACGATGCGGCGAGCGTCACCGGTTACACCACGATCGCCAATGGCCTGTTCAGCTACACCTACACGCCGACCGTCACCCCGATCGTGGGGCAGTGCGACGCGTTCCAGTTCAGCTACGCCACCGGCCCCAAGA
>JAUPKJ010000243.1 GCA_030837505.1 Actinomycetota bacterium | reverse complement strand
GATCGTGGTCGACGCCGAGGGTGCCACCGAACGGCGCAAGGCGGTCGACGCCATCGCCGACACGATGGCCGGCACGAAGGGTGTGGTGTCGGTCTCTCCGGCACACCTCAACGACGCCGGGAATGCCGCCGTCTTCGAGGTCGTCCCCTCCACGAGCCCGACCGATGAAGCGACCAAGGGCCTGGTACGCGACCTGCGTGACGCACGGCCTGCGTTGACCGAACGCACGGGCGCGACGTTCCGGGTCACGGGAACCACGGCGATCAACATCGACCTGGCCGGCAAACTCCAGGACGCACTGTTGCCCTACTTGGCCACCGTGGTCGGCCTCGCGATGCTGCTCCTGCTGGTGGTGTTCCGTTCGGTCCTGATCCCGATCAAGGCTGCCCTGGGGTTCCTGCTCTCGGCGCTGGCCGCGCTGGGAGCGATGGTGCTGGTCTTCCAGAAAGGATTCGCTGCCGGGCTGCTGGGCATCGAGCAGACCGGTCCGATCATGAGTGCAGTGCCGATCTTCATGATCGGGATTGTGTTCGGGCTGGCCATGGACTATCAGGTGTTCCTTGTTTCGCGGATGCGGGAGGACTACGTCCAGGGCGGGACGCCGCATGGGGCGATCGAAACGGGTTTCCGGCACAGCGCCCGCGTCGTCGGCGCGGCGGCGCTGATCATGATGGCTGTCTTCGCCGGTTTCATCTCCGAGCACGACCCCTTCATCAAGATGATCGGCTTCAGTCTCGCCACCGCGGTGCTCCTCGACGCGCTCGTGGTCCGGATGGCCATCGTCCCGGCCTTGATGGCCCTTCTCGACCACCGCGCGTGGTGGCTGCCGGGTTGGCTCGACAGAGTCCTGCCGCGTGTCGACGTCGAGGGCGCGAGCCTGAACCGAGACCCGCTGGGCAAGCTTGAGCCCGAACCGGAGCCTGTACCCGCAAGCGCTCCCTGACGGCGGTGGAGCCTCCCCACGGATGATCAGTCGATGATCACATCGTGGGCCGCGGTCGCCGGGAACGGTCGACCCGTCCCACGATGTGACGGACACGAATTGCTCGCTCGGGAGACCACCGCTTCCGGCGCCGTCGGCCTGCAGCACGCGAGGAGGAGCACCGTTGGTCGGTCTGGAGGAGCACGCAGAGCGCCATCCGCGGCTGACCGACGCGCTCATCGTGCTCGCGGTGCTCGGCGGCGCGGTGATCGGGGTGTACTTCGTCGGCCCCGGCGAGGGCCGACCGCAGCATCTCCGGGCCGGCGAAGTGGTGACGGGGATCGCCTGCCTGTCGCTGTTCAAGGCCCGGGAGCGTCCACGGAGCACGGTGGTGGTGACCACTGTCTGCGCCGTCGCCGCGGGAGCCCTCGGACTCGTCCTCTCCCCCCTCCTGCTCGCCCCGTTGATGGTCGCGCTGTACCGGCTGGCTGCCATGACCGATTACCGGACGACCTGGGCCTACGGCAGCGTCACGACTCCGCTCGTCGTCACTGCCGCCGTCGGCGTCCACCTCGACGAGACGGTGGCGCTACGCGCGCTGGGGCCCGCGCTGTGGCTGTTGCTCCCGCTGGCGATGGGCAGCAGGACGCGGCTGCGCCACGCCTGGCTCGACGCCGTCCAGGCCCGTGCCGAACACGCCGAGCGAAACCGCGAGGAAGAGGCCCAGTTGCGGGTCATGGAGGAGCGAATGCGCATCGCCCGCGACCTCCACGACGTCGTGGCCCACCACATGGCCGTGGCCAACGCCCAGGCCGGTACGGCAGCCCACCTGCTGGAGTCCGACCCGGCACTCACCAAGAAGATCCTCACCGACCTCCAGGCCACCACTTCCTCTGTCATGCTCGAGTTGCGCAACACCGTCGGCGTCCTGCGCCAGAACCACCCGGAGGCGGACGGCCTCGAACCCGCGCCAGGGCTGGCCCAGCTCCCGGATCTGCTGGACGTCTGCAGATCCGCGGGCCTGGCCGTCAACCTCGAGATCGAGGGCAGACCTCAAGGCCTGGCGGCCGGCGTCGACCTGACCGCCTATCGCATCATCCAAGAGGCGTTGACCAACGCCACCAAGCACTCGGCATCGGCGGCGGTCACCCTGCGCCTGTGCTGCAGCGGCACCCGGCTCACCATCACCGCGATCAACGACCGACGCGCCGACGACGACCCGCGACAGGCCTCCCACGGCTACGGCATCATCGGGATGCGGGAGCGTGCCCACGCCGTCGGCGGCGACCTGCGGGTGAGCGACAGCAGTGAGGCCTGCTTTCGACTCGTGGCCGTGCTCCCGCTTCCTCCGCGAACGTCCGCGCCGAGCCCCGCCGCACGCCAGGAGACGCCATGACGATCCGAGTCCTCCTCGCCGACGACCAAGCGCTCCTGCGGGGCACCTTCAGGATACTGATCGACTCCTGCGACGATCTCGAAGTCGTGGCCGAGGCCGCCGACGGGGTACAGGCCATCGACCTCGCCCGGAGACACCGACCCGACGTCATCGTGATGGACCTGCGGATGCCCGGCACCGACGGACTCACCGCCACCGAGACCATTTGCGCCGACCCGGAGCTGGCCGACACCCGAGTACTCATCCTCACCACCTTCGAGAACGACGAGCACGTCGCCCGGGCCCTCCGCGCCGGCGCCAGTGGCTTCCTCGGGAAGTACGTCACCACCGACGTCCTCCTCCAAGCCATCCGTGTCGTGGCCGACGGCGAGAACCTGCTCTCCCCGGGGGCGACCAAGGCCCTCATCGCCAAGTTCCTCGCGGCTCCGCCTCCGAGCGCCGCCGTCGAGCTGCCCACCACTCCAGGAATCCGCGATCTGACCAACCGTGAGCGCGAGGCCATGACGATGGCAGCCGACGGCAAGTCCAACGACGAGATCGCCAAGCAACTCCATCTCAGCGTGCTCACCGTACGCACCCACATCCAACGAGCCATGACCAAGGTCGGTGCCCGCGACCGGGCACAACTCGTCGTCCTGGCCTACAAGAACGGCCTGATGTCACCGGACCCCGACACCGCCCGCCCTGACGCCGTCCGCCCCGGTGCCTGACCTCTTGGTCGGCAATCCGATGCGGGAGGCTGCCGTCGTCCGTGAGGTTCACGACCTAAATGATGCCTACCGACGCCAGATGCTCGATCATGCGTTCGGCATCGGCCGGTGAGCATCGCTTTCGAGACAACTCCTGATTGGCTGTATGAATGCTCTCCACATCGAATTCCAAGCTCCCCGGACCAGCGGCGGCGAACTCGTCGGCCCTTGCGCCCATGATTCATCTTGGCAGCGTTGTCGCGCTCCTTGCGGCCGGAAGTCCCTGCGTCGGAATGGTCCGCGCCAACGAGAACAGTTCTCCCGGCGGGACGGATGAGTCCTTGATCTCGGATTGGACCTCATCCAGACAGACCGAAATCCACTGCGCCGAGTCGGAACACAGCGAGAGACCTGTCCTTGCCTTGGTCACCCAAAGTCCTCGGTGTCACCTCGGCAAACGCGCTGGGCTCCTGGAACCGACGGAGGCACGCGATGTTCAGGTCCCGAACGAAGATTTTCGCCTGGGCGTTCCGAGCGGCCTCGCCAGGATCGCCGGGACCAGAGGCGGATTGGTGTCAGAAGGGGAAGGCGGAAGAACAAATATCACAGCCCTCTTCTGTGCCATGGTCATATCCAGAGGATTCCACGATCAGATGAGCTTCAGAACGTCCCTCAAATCCGATGTATATATTTCCGCTTCAACGTTTTTCCTCGGAAGGTATTCATGATTGTACAGTACTCGAATTCCCCCGACATGCCTCCCGAGTCGCATATCGGTACCAGAATCACCGATCACTATTATAGAATCGAATTTCGGGTGATTCGCCAAGTAATCGTCGATGACCTTCTCCTTGGTGGCTCGGAAGTCAGAGTGTCCGTCCACCGCGAAGAACTTACCCTCCGAGAAAAAGGCATTGAGCCCAAGTTCGGAGATGAAACCCAGAAGGTTTGTCGGCCTCGTATTCGACACCAGTATCTGATCGTGCATTTTTCCTATTTCCGACAGAACTTCATGACTGCGGGGAGAGGGAGACATGCAATCGGCCTGTGTCCTAAGATCCCGCTCCGACAACTGGAAGCAGTCCTCCTGCAATGCGTGCCAGATATAACTCTCCTGCTCCGGAAGGAGGCTACGAAAATACTGCCACCACTTCAATCCGTAGAGCCTGATTGCTTGACTCTCACTGAACCGTTCCGAATAACCGCGGTAAGCCAGTACCTCGTTTGAGAGATGAATCACCGCCATTTCATTGCCACACTCCAATGTGCCATGAAGGTCCCAGACGAAAAGCTTCTTATCAGACATGCTTTCCTTCTCTAGTCAAGTATGCGGGAGAGGCGGGTCTGGATCTGTTGCGTCGCATCCGGCAGCCCGAGGCGTTCCTCCACGCGAAGAGCAGCAGCTACGATCGGCGTCAACCGGGCCAGAGGCAACCGAATCTCACGAGCATCCAAGATATCCAGAAAAGTCACAAGATCGACAGCCTGCCGTTCGACCGGTATTTGCTCACCGGGGTCGGAGGCAAAGAGATCGGTGTGCTCAAACATGCCTGGGAAATACCAGGATAGCCGACCGCGCTCGGAAGATGGTCGGGGTTGATGGAGCGACCTCGACGGCGTCCACGTCCTCGCCCCGAGAACAGAACAGTGGGCCCGGAAGGTCACCGACACGATGCGCGCGGCCGTCCACGAGGTCGACACAACCCGCATCGAGGGGGGCGACCGACCTCGCCGCGGGCCGAGTCGTCGCAGACCGAGTCGCCGCGTTGTGTCACGGCTACGCCCCGGGACATTCCCCCTGGTGGGGGTGCGTGTCGCGGGCCGTCCCCCGGTGGGGGTGGTGGGGGGTCCACAATGTCACCCTGGACTGACTGGGGAGCCATGGAAATCTGGCCGGGAAAACCCTACCCCTTGGGGGCCACCTTCGACGGGGCGGGAACGAATTTTGCGATCTTCTCGGAGGTCGCGCGGGAAGTGTACCTGTGTCTGATCGATGAACCGGATCCGTTCACCGGACCGGACAGCCACCGGGCCGAACGGCGCATCCGTCTGGAAGAGGTCGATGCCTTCATCTGGCACGCCTACCTGCCCCGGATATCCCCGGGACAACGGTACGGCTTCCGCATCGAGGGGCCCCACGATCCGAGGGCCGGGCACCGTTGCAACCCGGCCAAGCTTCTGCTCGACCCTTACGCCAAGGCCATCGAAGGACAGATCGACGAGGACGAGTCGCTGTTCTCCTACCAGTTCCACGCCTCGGGGTCCGAACAGGGCACGGCCGAAGGGCACGGGCCGGACGCGGCGTCGGCGGGCCCGGGCGGTGACCCGAGGGTGGCCTGCCACGGCGGCCCGCAGTGCAGGGAAAGCAGCATCGGCAGGGGGGGCTGGGGACCGCCCCCGGAACCGGGCCAGGAGCAGCGCGCCGCCGACCTTCCCCTGAACACGATGGACAGCCTGGAGCACACGATGCTCTCCGTCGTCGTCAACCCTTTCTTCGACTGGGGCAACGACCGGCCGCCCCGCCACGGGTACCACGAGACGATCCTGTACGAGGCCCACGTCAAGGGCCTGACAATGACCAATCCCCACGTCCCGGAGGACATCCGGGGTACCTACGCCGGGATCGCGCACCCGGCGACCGTCGCGCATCTGCAGGATCTGGGGATCACGGCCCTGGAACTCATGCCCGTGCACCAGTTCGTCCAGGACACGCACCTGACGACCAAAGGTCTGTCCAACTACTGGGGTTACAACACCATCGGGTTCTTCGCACCCCACAACGCCTACGCCTGGGCCGGGCAGCGCGGCCAACAGGTGCAGGAGTTCAAGGCCATGGTCCGGGCCCTGCACGAGGCCGACATCGAGGTGATCCTCGACGTCGTCTACAACCACACGGCCGAGGGCAACCAGTGCGGACCCACCCTGTGCTTCCGGGGGATCGACAACGCGGGCTACTACCGGTTGGTCGACAAGGACCGCTCCCACTACTACGACACGACGGGCACCGGCAACAGCCTGCTCATGAGGCACCCGCACGTCCTGCAGCTGATCATGGATTCGTTGCGGTACTGGGTGACAGAGATGCACGTCGACGGGTTCCGCTTCGATCTGGCCGCGACCCTCGCGCGCCAGTTCCACGAGGTGGACCGGTTGTCGGCCTTCTTCGACGTCGTCCAGCAGGACCCGGTGATCTCGCAGGTCAAGCTCATCGCCGAGCCCTGGGACCTCGGGGAGGGCGGCTATCAAGTGGGCAATTTCCCGCCGCTGTGGACCGAGTGGAACGGCCAGTTCCGCGACACGGTCAGGGACTTCTGGCGGGGCGAGCCCGCGACCCTCGGGGAACTGGCGTCCCGGATCACCGGGTCGAGCGACCTGTACCAGGACGACGGCCGGCACCCCCTGGCCAGCATCAACTTCGTCACGGCCCACGACGGTTTCACCCTGCGGGACCTGGTCTCGCACAACGACAAGCACAACCTGGCCAACGGCGAGGACGGCGCCGACGGCGAGACGCACAACCGGTCCTGGAACTGCGGGGTCGAGGGTCCCACCGACGACGTGGAGATCCTGGCCCTGCGAGCGCGCCAGCAGCGCAACCTCCTGGCCACCCTGCTGCTGTCCCAGGGCGTTCCGATGATCTCCCACGGGGACGAACTCGGCCGGACCCAGCAGGGCAACAACAACGTCTATTGCCAGGACAGCCCTCTGTCCTGGATCGACTGGGACCTGGGACCGCGGGAACTGGAACTGTTGGAGTTCACGCAGCGGTTGGTGGCCCTGCGCCGCGAGCACCCGGTGTTCCGCCGTCGCCGGTTCTTCCGCGGGGAAAGGGAGGGCACGGGGAACGACAGGATCGGCGACATCGCGTGGTTCACGCCCTCCGGCACGATCATGACGCAGGGTGATTGGAACAACGGGTACGCCAGGGCTCTGACAGTGTTCCTCAACGGCGAGTGGATCCAGGAGCCCGATCGGCGGGGCCAACCGGTCGTGGACGACTCGTTCCTCGTGGTCTTCAACGCCCACTACGAGCAGCTGTCGTTCACGATGCCCCCGCCGGAGTACGGCCGGCGCTGGAACGTCCTGCTGGACACAACGCACGACGACGTCCCCGACCCCGAGCGCGTCCTGTGCGCGGGGGAGGTCGCGCAGGTCGAGGCCCACTCGCTGATGGTCCTGCACCGCCCCAGGCCACACCCGCCCGGCGGTCTTCCCGGCCCCAGGAGCAGGGCTCTGGCCGGCGTCGCACAACAGCGCAGCGGCACCTCGGCCACCCCGCCACCGTGATCCGGACCAGGGCGTCCTGGCCACGGCCCACACAGCCCGGCAAGAGATCAAGAGGCGATGAACATGACCGTCGGTGGAGCGAATCGTCCGCAGGACGAGTGCCACACAGGCCACGTCACCCCTCCATCACTGGTTGAGCAAGTGCGTACCCTGAACCCCCCGCCCTTCGGCGACGGCTCCCACTATGCCCAAGACGGGGTCTTCTCCTCCGATGAGGAGATGGAGGCTTACGTGGCATCTGTTTATAGGGCTCGTCGAGCGGGGATTGCGTAGCAGTGGAGTTCGTGATCTATGACACCGATGTCGTTTCCCATTCGAACTGCAGCGCAGCAGGACATCGCCCGGGTCAGCAGGACATCGCCCGGGTCAAGGCGGACCGGGGCTGCCTGAGGGGGCTCGCAGTTTCCGGGCTCGGGCCAGGGACTGCACCAGGGGGGCCGACCCCGGTTTGAGCCTTTCGGCGTAGGTCGGCACGTCCCAGTGGTCCCAGGTGAACCCGACTGTGGTGAAACGCCGCGAGCCCAGTTCGCCCACGACCCCGATCCGCTGGAACGGGAGCGAGGACGCCGTGTCGCCGCGGAGCACCAGGGCGCGGCCCGAGGAGGGGTCCGAGATCCCCAACAGCCCCCAGGGCAGACGCAGGGTGACCCGGTTCCCCTCGACGTTCCAGGTGTTGCGGCTGTCGCAACCCGCCGACCGGCAGGTCCACGGGCCTCGGCGCAAGATGCCGACCTCCGTGGATTCCGCGCGTCGGACGCGGTCGGTGCCGCGGATCGCCATCTCGCCGTTGAGGATCAGTATGTGGGAGCACCACTGGTCGCAGGGCGGTCGCAGGCGGACCCCGTCCGGTACGTCGGCGGGCACAGGGTCCAAAGCCCGCCGGACCCGTACGACGGCCGTGCCGGTGCTCTTCCCCGCCAAGGCCGCGGCGTCCAGGACCAGCGAGTAGTCGCTGACGCCGTCGGGAAGGACCGATCCCGGCAGGGAAGGCGCGCCGCCGTCCAGGACGTCGAAGCCCAGCCGCAGTGCCGCCGCGGGATCGCGGTCCTGCGGGAGTTCGACGTTCATGTGGACCCACGAGGGGTCCACGGCCACCTGGACCCGCGGTCGGCCGTCGGTGATCGCCCACGGGTCCGACCGGCCGCGCACGGTGGCGTCGGTCGCCAGGACCCCGAAGAACTGCTCGTTGGTCAGGACGTCGTGCCAGTTCTGCCGACGGTCGGCGGGCTGGTGGCGGGCGCTGGTGTTCCAGCTGGGCTTGAACCACTCGTCGTTCCAGGAGAAGAGGAATCCTCCGGCGACCTGTGCCTCGACGAGCACGTCGAACAGGTCGGCGTCGATGGCCAGGGCCTCCTGCTCGGAGTGTCCCCCCTGGTCCCGGCCGAGCGGCGCGTT
>JAUPKJ010000242.1 GCA_030837505.1 Actinomycetota bacterium | reverse complement strand
TGGAGCCCATCAGCGACAGCCGGACCGGCAACGACCGGTTCCGGGTCCCTGAGCTGTACCGCAAGGCGTTGGGAATGGGTCGCAGAGGTATGGCCTGACGGACGTCGCCACTACGGGGGCACGGGTATTCCGGCGGGTCTTCCGAGGGAGGGAGCGTCCAAGTCCGCGAATTTCCGAAAACGTTCTCAGAAAGTGGTTGCCCAATTTACTTCGGAATGGGCTTGTTTTTAGTCTGTTGTCGATTCAGCGTTATGGTTGCGTCATGACGAGTGCCGTTCCCGCGGGATCCCGTGCAGGGTCCTCGGGTGAATCCTCCGCCGAGGATCCCTGCCCCAGCACGACCGCGTTGTTCGCCGCGGCTGCGCGGGCCGCCCATCCGCTGGTCGACGACCCCCCTGTGATCTTCAATGATTCCCTGGCCGTCCCCGTGTTCGGGGAGGACCTGGCCCAGCCGCTCGGATACCACCGTGTGCAAGGGGCTTCCCCCGTCCTGGTCGCGATCCGGGTCCAGGCCACGGTCCGCAGCGCCTACCTCGAACGGGTCCTCGCCCGGGCCGTGGCCGAGGGCGTCGAACAGTACGTCCTCCTCGGAGCCGGCCTGGACACCTTCGCCCACCGCCAGGACCCCGCGAGCCGGCTGCGGGTCTTCGAGGTCGACCGCCCGCAGATGCAGGAATGGAAACGCCGCCGGCTCGCGCGGGCACACGTGCCCGTTCCCGACACGGTGTCCTACGTCCCGGCGGACCTGACCACGGACAACCTGCCAGAACTGCTGTCCGCCGCAGGTCTGGAACACGACGTGCCGACCCTGTTCGGCTGCCTGGGCTTCACCATGTACCTGGCCGAGGACGACCTGGCCGCGCTCCTGACCGGCCTGGCAGGAAGCGTCAGGCCCGGCGCGGCGTGGCTCGTGGCCGACCACCGCCCGCCCTGCCCCTCCCCGCAGAGAGCCGCCCTCGCACAAGCCGTCGAGGACATGGGAGAACCCTGGCGGAGCTGCTTCGACGAGAAGGGGTTCGCCGAGTTGCTCGCCCGGTGCGGTTTCCCAACGCTCGAACAGGTGAGCCTTCGACAAGCCGTACCCGCTCAGCTGTGGAACCGGACCGATCCGCTGATCGGCGACGGCCCCTGGATCCTCACGACCGCCCGCACCGCGGCGGCCCCTCCCTCTTGACAAACATCATTTTGCTGGATATTCCACAGGGACCGAGTTTTTCTACGTATTCCTGAGAGTCGGTTCGGGAACTCCCGGCCGGGGCCGCGCGGGCTTCCGCGCAGGTTCTGCGGCACCGCGGCGGACGGTCCCGGCCCCGGTCTGAGGCGGGGAATCGCGCGTTCCCCTCTCGCGGAGGAGACGAGAATGTCGCTCGTACGGTCCCATGCAGCCACGTCATCCACGACGATCGATCAGCCCGGGCTCTCCGATCTCCTGGGTCCCTTTTTGTCCGGGTTGTGGGGCGATTCCCCGCCCATCCGTTTCGAATTCTGGGACGGCACGGGAATCGGCCCGACCGATGGCCCGGGAACCGTCCACTTGCGCTCCGCAGAGGCCCTGCGCAGCATCCTGTGGACACGCGGGGACCTCGGGCCCGGACGGGCGTTCGTCACCGGGCACCTCGACATCGAGGGCGATTTGTTCGGTGTCCTGCGGGCCCTGGAGGTGGCCGGCCCCGACGAGAAGAGCCCCGGGTGGGGCGCTGCCGTGAGAGCCCTGGGCCTGGCCCGGCGTCTGGGGATCCTGCGGGGGCCGCTGCCGGCTCCCCCCGAGGAACTGCGGGCCAGGGGCCGGCGGCACTCCCTGCGCCGGGACTCCGAGGTCGTCACCCACCACTACGACGTGGGCAACGACTTCTACCGCCTGGTCCTCGGGCCGAGCCTGACGTACTCCTGTGCCCGTTTCGACTCCCCCTCGACCACGCTGGAGCAGGCCCAGGAGGCCAAGCACGAGATGATCTGCCGCAAGCTCGGGCTGGCGGACAGGCCCGGGCTGCGGCTGCTGGACGTCGGCTGCGGATGGGGTTCGATGGCCCTGCACGCGGCCCGGGCCCACAAGGCGACGGTCCTGGGGATAACCCTGAGCCGTCCCCAGGCCGAACTCGCCAGGCAACGGATCGAACAGGCCGGGCTGAGCGACTCGATCGAGATCCGCGTGCAGGACTACCGCGAGTTGAAGGGCGAGACCTTCGACGCCATCAGTTCGATCGGCATGTTCGAACACGTGGGGGCAGGCCGTCTGGAGGACTACCTGCGGATCCTGCGAGGGCTCCTGACCGAGCACGGCAGGCTTCTCAACCACGGCATCTCCGCCGTGGGCGGCTCCCTGGCGCACCGCAACTCCTTCATGGGGCGGTACGTCTTCCCCGACGGCGAGGTCATCGACATCGGGCGGACGATCCTGGCCATGGAACGGGCCGGCTTCGAGATCCGCGACGTGGAATCCCTGCGGGAGCACTACGCCACGACCCTGCGGGCCTGGGTCGCCGGACTGGAGTCCGGATGGGCCGAGGCCGTCGACCTGGTGGGCGAGCGCCGAGCCAGGGTCTGGCGGATGTACATGGCCGGCTGTGCCCTGGCGTTCGAGAACGGCACCCTCGCCCTGCACCAGGTGCTCGGCGTCGTCCCCGGGACCGGCGGCGGCAGCGGGATGCCCCCGACCCGGGCCGGGTGGAGCTGAGAGCGTGTCTTGAAGCTCCGTTGCGGCGGGGCGCGGGCCCCGCCCGGACCGACGGTGCTCAGCCCCGGGCGGCGGCCGCCGCCCGGCGGCGGGCGATCTCCTCGGCCGCCCGGGGCAGGACGGTGTGCAGGTCGCCGACCACGCCGAAGTCCGCGACCCGGAACACGGGGGCCTCCGGGTCCTCGTTGACGGCCACGACCGTGCGGGCGCCGCGCATACCCGACAGGTGTTGGATCGCCCCGGAGATCCCGGCCGCGACGTACAGGTCGGGCGCGACCTGGCGGCCGGTCTGCCCGACCTGTTGGTCGTGGGGGCACCACCCGGCGTCGACCGCGGCCCGCGACGCCCCGACGGCAGCGCCCAGCGCGTCGGCGAACGCCTCGACGCCCGACAGGTCGCCACCGGTGCCGCGGCCCGCCGACACCACGGCTGCCGCCTCGGCCAGGTCCGGACGGCCGGTCGTGCGTTTCGGTCGGCGTTCGACGACCGTGACGGCCAGGGACTGCGCGGAGAGTTCGAAGGTCACCCGGTCCACGGGCGGAACAGCGGCGGGACCCTCTTCTGTCTGCGGGACCTGCCCGGCCTCCGGCGGGACCTGCCCGGCCGCGGCCGGCTGCCCGGGGACCAGACAGATCACCGGCAGGCCCGTTGTCACCCTGGCCCGCACCCGGTGGGTGCCGCCCAGGACGGTCTTGGTGACCACGGGGCCGTCGACGCCGGGTTCGACGTCGACGGCGTCGGTGAGCAGGCCGCCCTCGCAGCGCACGGCCAGGCGCGCGGCGAGCAGCACGCCGTCCGGGGTCCCGCTCAGCAGGACGGCGGCCGGCTCGTGGCCCTGTTCGCGCAGGGCCTGGACGGCGGCGTGCAGCCCTTGGGCCCTCGCGGCGACGGACGCCGTGTTCCCTCCGGGGTCCTCGGACAGGTTCCCGGCGACGACCTGGACGATCCCGGTGGCCCCGGCGCGCCCCAGGGCCTCCGCGGCCGCCGGGGCGGGACCGAACACGGCTGCGACGGGGTCGCCCAGGCGGCGGGCCAGGGCGAGCAGGGGCGCGGCGTGCCGGTCGGGCACCCCTGCCACCTGATCGACGACTACGAGAATCCGGGACATGCTGTCCTCCGGTGGGTCTGGATCCGGGTGGTCCGGGTCACGGGGTCGGGGGGCACGGGGTCGGGACGAGACCTTGTTCGGCAAGGAAATCCACGAGTTGCACTGCGCCGTCGCCGGTGTCGACGACGACCCGGCCGGCCTGCCGGGCGGGGACCTGTTCGACGGCGTCCACCGCGGTTCTGGCCCCGGCCGCCCCCACCCGGTCGGCGGCCACGCCGAGGTCGGCCAGGGACCAGGTCGTGACCTGTCTCTTGCGGGCGGCGACGATCGCGCGGAAGGTCGGGTAGCGGGGATCGCCGCTCCGGTCGGTCACGGACACCACTGCGGGCAGCGGGGCCCGCAGGACCTCGGTGTCCCGGTCCCGGTCCCGGTGGATGAGGGCCTCGCCCTCGCGCACCTCCAGGTGATCGGCCAGGGCCAGGTGCGGCAGGCCGAGCCGTTCGGCGATCATCGCGGGGACGGCACCGGTGCCGCCGTCGGTCGAGGCCATGCCGGTGAGCAGCAGGTCGCACCCCAGGCGTTCGACGGCCGCTGCGAGCGCGAGGGAGGTGCCTGGGGCGTCGCTGCCAGCGAGGGCGTCGTCGAGTAGGTGGACGGCGCTCTCTGCGCCCATCTGCAGGGCACCGCGCACGGCTGTTTCGGCCTCGGCCGGTCCCAGGGTGAGTGCTGTGACCGTTCCGCCGTGGGTCCCGGCGGCCACGAGGGCCTGTTCGACGGCGTACTCGTCGAGTTCGCACAGCAGTCCCGGGTCCGTTTCGCGGTCCAGGCGCAGGTCCGGGCCGGTCAGCCGGCGCGGGCCCGCGGCGTCGGGGACGTACTTGACCAGTACCACGATCTGCATGGCTCCTCCGATCGGTCGGCGGTCTCACGCCGGGTGGCGTCGAGCGGGCTGTTCGGAACTCTCAGGCTGTTCGGAACTCTCAGGGTGTTCGGAACTCTCGGGCGGTTCGGAACTCTCGGGCGGTTCGGAACTCTCGGGCTGTTCGGGTCGATCGACGCGGCGGACGGCCTCCAGCAGGAGTTGGGCGACGTCGAGCACCTCGACCCGGACGTCGGCGGACCGGCCTCCGGCACCGTCCTGCGTGCGGGACGTCACGCCGTCGTCGAGCATGACCCGACAGAAGGGGCAGGCCGTCGCGACGGACGTCGCGCCCGTGGCGAGGGCCTGGTCGCTGCGGGCCAGGTTGATCCGGGTGCCCTCGTCGTCCTCGGCCCACAGGCGCCCTCCTCCGGCGCCGCAGCACAGCGAGCGTTCCCGGTTGCGGGGCATCTCCACGGTCCGGACCCCGGCGGCCTCCAGGAGTTCGCGCGGCGCGGAGCAGGTGCCGTTGTGCCGTCCCAGGTAGCACGGGTCGTGGTAGGTCACGGTGGGTCCAGCACCCGGCAGCTCCGGCACACCCGGCAGCTGGGGCACATCAGTCGGCCGGGGCGGTGCTGCGGTGCGCAGGCGCCCCTCGCGCACGAGTTGCGCGAGCAGTTCCGTGTGGTGGATCACCTGGTAGTGGCCTGCGAGGTCGGGGAACTCCCCGCCCACGGTGTTCAGGCAGTGCGGGCAGGTCACGACGATCCGCCGTTCGCAACGCGCCCGACCGGCGAAGGTCTCGTCCAACAGTGCGATGGCCGCTCCGGCCCGTTCCTGGTAGGCGAACTCGTCCCCCACGCGCCGCGCGGGGTCGCCGCAGCAGACCTCGCGAGCTCCGAGGACCGCCCAGGACACCCCGGCCCGGTGCAGCAGTTCCGCCACGGCCCGGGTCGTGCGCCGGGCCCGGTCCTCCAGCGCCCCGGCGCAGCCGACCCAGAACAGGTATTCCACGTCCGCGCCGAGGGCGCCGGTGACGACGGGCACCTCGAACCCCAGGCCCTCGGTCCAGGCCGTTCGCTCCGCGGCGGGCCGCCCCCACGGGTTGGCGCGAGCCGAGAGGTTCCTGAGTGTTCCCGACAGCTCGGCCGGGAACGCTCCGAGGGAGAGCACCTGGTGACGGCGCAGGTCCAGGACGTGGTCGACGTGTTCGATCCCCACCGGGCAGGTCTCGGTGCAGGCGCCACAGGTCGTGCAGGCCCACAGGGCCCGTTCGTCCAGGACGGCGCCGCTGCCCGGGGGACCCACGAGCGGCCGGTCGCGCGCCGACGGCGATCCGCCGCCGGGCTGCGCAGAACCGGCGAGGGCGTGGTCGCGCAGGCCGGTGACGAGCAGTTTGGGCGACAGGATCTTGCCGGTGCCCCAGGCCGGGCACACTTCCTGGCAGCGGCCGCATTCGGTGCAGCTGAGCAGGTCGAGCAGGCCCTTCCACGTCAGGTCGTCCGCTGTGCCCACGCCGAGGGGGTCGGTGTCCGGGTCGAACGTCTCGCTGTCCAGGGTCTGCAGGTCCAGGACCTTCCCGTCGGACAGGAGCGGACGGGCCGGGCCCAGGGCCGGGCGGCCGTCGTCGTGGCGTGCGAACCACAGGTTGAACACGGCGGTGAACCGGTGCCAGGCCACGCCCATGGTCGGGACGGCGGCCACCACGGCCAGCCAGGTCACGGCCACGAGGATCTTCGCGGCGGCCAGGGCCGACACCAGCAGCGGCTCGCCGGGCAGCAGGTGGGAGGCTGCCGCGCTCACGGGCGCCGTCCACGGGTCCAGGTCCTTGACCCCGGCGGCATGGCCGCTCGCCCGCACGGCGAGGACCCCGAGCCCTTCGAGGGCGACGACGGCCTCGACGAAGTACGCCTGTCCCATCCGGGACCCGGCGAACCGGGAGGCGCGGCCGGTGCGGCGGGGGTGGCGAAGCTGCCGCACGGCGACGAGCACGCCGATCCCCGCGACGGTCCCCACGGCCATGATTTCCACGAGCAGCTCGTAGGGCCCCCACCCACCGAGCACCGGGACGTCGGCCGCGGGGTCGAGGACCTCGGCGTAGGCGAGGACGACGTTCGGAACGAGCGCGCAGAACCCGACCATGACGAACCAGTGGGCCACGCCCACGACCGGCGAGCGGGCGATCCGCGTGTGCCCCAGGACCTGACGCAGGACCGCGCGGGTCCGGCGACCCGGCGAGCCGGTGCGGGTGGGGTCGGGCCGGCCGGCGCGGAGCGCGCGCACCGTGCGGAACACCGTGCGGGTGACGGCCGTTCCGGCCACGGCGGTCGCGACCAGGCACACGGCCAGGAGCACGGTGCGGGGGTCGTTCACCGGGCACCTCCCGGGACGGGCGTCGGGCGGGCACGGAATGCTCGCTCTACCCTGAACCGGTGCCGACCGAGCCGAACCGTTCCCCGTGTCCCCCCGCCGCAGCCCGAACCGTCCGGTCCGCGCCCGACCGCGCCGAGGGCGGGCCCGAGGGGCGGATCGAGGAGGTCATCGCCGCGAGGGTCCGCGAGTTGCGGCAGGCCAAGGCGGTGTCCCTGGCCCAGCTGGCCCGCACGACCGGCCTGTCCAAGGCCATGCTCTCGAAGATCGAGAACGCCCAGACCTCGTGCAGCCTGTCCACGCTGTCCAAGCTGGCGCAGGCGCTGCGCGTTCCGGTGACGGCCCTGTTCCGGGGCCTGGACGACGTCAGCGAGGCCGTGTTCGTGCCGGCCGGGCACGGGGCGCAGATCGTCCGGCGGGGCAGCGACGTCGGTCACCTGTACCAGGTGCTCGGGACGCTGCGCGGGGAGCACAAGCGTCTGGAGCCGCTCCTGGTCACGTTGACCGAGCCCAAGGAGGTGTTCCCGTTGTTCCAGCATTCGGGCACCGAGTTCCTCTACATGCTCGAGGGCGCCATGGTCTACGGCCACGGGGAGACCCACCACGAGATGCGCCCGGGGGACGCCCTGCAGTTCGACGGCGGGGGCCCTCACGGTCCGGTCCGGTTGATCGAACTTCCCATCAAGTTCCTGTCCATCACGGCGTTCGGGGCCGCCGACGGCGCCCGTTGACGGTCCGGTCCCCGGGGGCTCATCGCAGCTGCCCGGCGGACACGTACGGGTTGGGGCTGGTCAGCAGCGTGCCCTCGGCGAAACGGGCCAGGCGGAAATCCGACTCCGGCACGTCCGGGGCCAGGCTGCGACCGGTGAGGACCAGGTCGGCCACGAGCCGCGCGACCGCTGGGGCGATCTTGAACCCGTGGCCCGAGAACCCCGCGGCCACCACGAGCCCCTCCACCCCGGTCAGGCTGATCGCAGGGTTGAAGTCGGGGGTGACGTCGTAGCAGCCGGCGTACCCGGAGGCGACCGCGGCGTCCGGCAGGCCGGGCAGCCGGTCGGCCAGCTTGTCGACCGCCCGTTCCAGCAGGGCCGGTGTGAGAGTGTTCGAGTACGAGTCCGGGTCGGCCGTGGCGGGGTCGGACAGATCGCTGTTGCCGAACAGGATCTCGCCGTTGCGTTCGGGCCGGACGTACTGCAGGGACACCAGGTCCGACAGCACCGGCATCCCTGGCAGGTCCCGCCCGGGCGCCACCATGACGATCTCCTCGCGCAGGACCTCGATCGGCAGGTCGATCCCCACGTCGGCCAGCAGCGAGGTCGACCAGGGCCCCGCGGCCACGACGACGCGGGGGGCGTGCACCCGCCCGCCGTCGGCCAGTTCGACCCCCCTGACCCGGTCGCCCTCCACGAGCAGCCGCGTCACCGCGGTGTTCTGGTGGATCCGGGCCCCCTCACGGCGGGCAGCGGCCGCGAACGCCTGTGCGGTGCGGTGGCCGTCGCCGAAGCCGCCGCGCGGCTCGTACCCGAAGGCCGCGAAGTCGTCCAGGCGGGCGCACGGCCACAGCTGCGCGACGGCGTCGTGGTCGATCGTGTCGACCTCGATGCCCAGCGAGCGCTGCATCTCCAGGTTGGCCCGCAGGGCTGCGACGTCCGGCCCGCCGACCCCCACGACGTACCCGGTCTGTTGGAAACCGATGTCCTGGCCGAGGATCTCCTCGGCGTTCTCGAAGAACTGCACGCCGGCCCAGGCCATGGCGGCCAGGGAGCGGATCGAGTAGTGGCAGCGGACGATCCCGCTGGACTTCGCGGTCCCGGCGGCGGCCACCGCGTGTCGTTCGAACAGTTCGACTTTTCCGGCCCCGCGGCGGGCCAGTTCCCACGCGGCGCCCGTGCCCTCCAGGCCGCCCCCGACGACCACGACGTCGGCGGTGCCGGTGCCGTTCATCGGGTCGTCCCCGGGATCCACGAGGTGCCGGCCAGGGGCACGCGGGCCATGGCGGCGGCCTCGATCGTGAGGGCGACGAGGTCCTCCGGCTCCAGCCGGTGCACGTCGGACTTGCCGCAGGCCCGTGCCAGCATGGTGACCTCCATGGCCATGGACCGCAGGTAGTTGGCGATGCGGGTCGCGGCGGCCCCCGGGTCCAGGCGGGCCTCCAGGTCGGCCTCCTGGGTCGCGATGCCGACCGGGCACAGGCCCGTGTGGCAGTGGTGGCAGTCCCCGGGTCGGGTGCCCATGCGCCGGTAGTCGTCGGCGACGTCGAGGACCTCGCCGTCGGGTCCGGTCGCTGTCGGGGAGTTGCAGCCCATGGCGATGAGGGAGGCGACCCCGAGGGACACTGCGTCCGCACCCAGGGCCAGGGCCTTGGCGACGTCGGCGCCGCTGCGGATCCCCCCGGAGACCACGAGCTGGACCTCGCCGGTCAGGCCGAGGTCGGCCAGGGCGTCGGAGGCCTGGCGGACGGCCGCGAGGGTCGGGACCCCCGTGTGTTCGATGAACGCCTCCTGGGTCGCGGCGGTGCCTCCCTGCATCCCGTCGACGACGACCACGTCGGCCCCGGCGGCCACGGCCAGTTTGACGTCGTGGTCGACCCGGGTCGCCCCGATCTTGATGTAGACGGGGACGCGGTGGCCCGTGACCTCCCGGATCTCCTCGATCTTGATCCGCAGGTCGTCCGGTCCGGTCCAGTCCGGGTGTCGGCTGGCCGACCGCTGGTCGATCCCCTCGGGCAGCGTGCGCAGGGACGCGACCCGGCTGCCGACCTTCTGCCCCAGGAGCATCCCTCCCCCGCCGGGTTTGGCCCCCTGCCCGAGCACCACCTCCACGGCGTCGGCCTTGCGCAGGTCGGCGGGGTTGAACCCGTACCGGGAGGGCAGGCACTGGTACACGAGCGTTTCCGACGAGTTGCGTTCCTCGGGGGTCATCCCGCCGTCGCCCGTGGTCGTCGACGTGCCGACCTCGCTGGCCGCCCGGCCCAGGGCCTCCTTGGCCCCGGCCGACAGCGCCCCGAAGGACATGCCGGCGATCGTGATGGGGATCTCCAGGACGACCGGTTCGGAGGCGTTGCGCGTCCCCAGGACGGTGCCGGTCTCGCAGCGCTCGCGGTAGCCCTCCAGCGGGTAGCGGGAGGCGCTCGCCGTGAGCAGCAGCAGGTCGTCGAACATGGGCACGCGGCGGCGGGCTCCCATACCGCGGATGACGTAGCGTCCTTCGGACGCGCGTTCCTGGATGTCGGCGATGACGCCGGGCGGGAAGGTGTGGTTCGTTTCGTACACGGCCGGTCCCTCGCTCAGTAGGCGTCGTGGTTGTGGGTCGCGAAGTGGTACAGCTGCCGGGCCGAGGCGATCCGGGTGACGTTGCCCGGGTCGATGTGGTCGAACCCGCAGACCTCCACGAGCTGCTTCACGCGTTCGACGTCCTCGTCGGCGAGGTCCTCCACGCGCGCGTCGGTGCCCAGGGACCGGACCGTGCCCGCGACGTAGATCACGGCCTCGTACAGGGAGTCGCCCAGGCCGTCCCCGGCGTTCCCGCCGATGAGGATCGTCCCGGCCTGGGCCATGAACCCGCAGAAGGCCCCGGCGTCCCCGCCGACGGCGAGGGTCCCGCCCTTCAGGGAGATCCCGGCGCGCAGGGAGACCTGGCCCTCCACGACGACGAGCCCGCCGTGGGCGCTGGCCGCGACGCTCTGGCTGGCGTCGCCGCGCACCCGGACCGTGCCGGACATGAGGTTCTCCCCCACGCCCCAGCCGGCCGGGCCGTCCACGGTGATCGAGGCCCGTTCGCCCAGGCCACCGCAGTAGTACCCGGCGGGCCCCGCGATCGTCACCTCGCAGGCCGTGGTCAGGCCGACGGCGAGGTTGTGGCGGCCGGCGGGGTTCAGCAGTTCGGCGCGGGCGCCGTCGGGCAGGGCCCGCAGGGCGTCGTTGGCCTCGCGCAGGGGGACCTCGGCCAGGTCCAGACGCAGCCCGGGGGGCTGCTCGGCACCGGTCGCCGTTCCGATCGCGGGTCCGGTCGCCGTTCCGACCGCCGTTCCGGTCGCGGCGCCCGTCACTGTCGCGTCCACAGGTGCACCTCCTCGGGTCCGGGTTCGTACACGTGGGCGTCCTGGAGGCCGGGCAGGACGGCCAGGGCCCGGTACTCGGAGGCCAGGGCGACCCAGTCGTCGGTCTCGGCCAGGACGGCCGGTTTGGCGCTGACACGGTCGCGGACGACAGCGAACTGCGTTTCGGTCGTGACCAGCAGGGTGAAGAAGCCCTCGAACCGTTCGATCAGCAGGCGCAGGGACTTCTCCAGGTCGTTCCCCTCGTCCAGGCAGCGGCCCAGGAACCGGGCTGCGACCTCCGAGTCGTTGTCCGTCTCGCACTGCACGCCCCGGGCGCGCAGTTCCCGCCGGACGGTGTCGTGGTTGGAGAACGACCCGTTGTGGACCAGGCACATCTCGGGCCGTACCGAGAACGGGTGTCCGTGGGCCAGGGTGACGGCCGACTCCGTGGCCATCCGGGTGTGTCCGACCGCCTGGTACCCGTGCCGCGAGGGCAGCGCGAAGGACTGAACGAGGTCCACGGGCGAGCCGATCCCCTTGAGGACGGCCAAGTGCTCGCCCGAGCCGATGACCAGGCCGTCCAGGCTCGCGCGGACCGCTGCCACGAGGTCGCCCACGGGCAGGTCCGCACTGATCGTGCGGACGTCGGCCACGGCCCGGACCACGGGGTCCGGGCAGGTGACCGGCAGGGCGAGGTCCGAAGCGATCCGTTCGGGCGATGCGCGGCTCAGCAGGCTGACGGTCGACCAGCCCGGGTACGTCAGTTCGTCGTCGCCGTACAGACCGATCCCGGCGGAGTCCGGTCCCCGGTCGGCGACCTGGGCGAGCATCCGGGCCAGCAGGTCGCCGGTCCGGTCGGCAAGGCGTTCCCCTCGCAGGTGAAGACCCACGATCCCGCACATGTGTCCTCCTTTCAGAAGGCCGTGAGGTACTGGTCGATCTCGGCGGCGGTGACCTGGCTGTGCCAGGTCAGGAACTCCTCGCGCTTGGCGGCCGCGTAGTACCCGGAGACGTCGGCGCCCCCGGCGGCGTCCAGGGCCCCGCGGACCACTGCGTCGCCGGTCAGGGCCTGCGCGGCGTGCAGGAGGGTCGGGGGGACGCCGATCCCGGGGCCGTTGGGCGGGTCGCCGGGGTCGAGCTCCCGTTCGACGCCGTCCAGGCCGGCGGCCAGCAGTGCCGCCAGGGCCAGGTAGGGGTTGGCCGCGCCGTCGCCGGCCCGGACCTCGACCCGGTTGCCCTCGGGGATCCGCAGCAGGTGGGTCCGGTCGTTCCCGCCGTAGGTGACGGTGTGCGGGGCCCAGCTGGGGCCGTGCGCCCCGGCGGCGGGGGCCGTGCGCTTGTAGGAGTTGACGGTCGGACCGAGCACGGCCTGCAGGGCGGGGGCGTGTTCGAGCAGCCCGGCGACGAACCGGTAGGCCAGCGGGGACAGGCCCAGACCGCGCGGGTCGACGTCGGCGGGGAACAGCGGGGTGGGCCCGTCCCACAGGGACAGGTGCAGGTGCAGACCGGTGCCGGTGCTGTGCGTGAACGGCTTGGGCATGAACGTCGCTGTCATGCCGCGGCGCTCGGCCAGGACGTGCACGAGGTACCGGAAGGTGATGAGCCGGTCGGCCGTGGTCAGGGGGTCGGCGTGCCGGAAGTTCTGTTCGAACTGGCCGTTGCCGTCCTCGTGGTCGTTGGCGTAGTTGCACCAGCCCAGAGCGTTGAGGGCCTGCGAGACCTCGGTGAGGTGGTCGTACATGCGGGTCAGGGAACGCGCGTCGTAACAGGGGCTCGACGAGACGTCCAGGCGGTCGGCGGGGACGATCCGACCGTCGTCGTCGCGGCCGACCAGGAAGTACTCGGCCTCGCCCCCGGCCTGGGCCGTGTACCCGGCCGCCGCCAGACGGTCCAGGACCGCGCGCAGGATCACCCGGGGGGCGAACGGCCACGGTGCGCCGTTCACGGTCGGGTCGCAGTGCACGAGGGCAAGGCCCGGCCGGACGAACGGCAGGGGAGTGTAGGAGTCCGGGTCCGGCAGGACGATCACGTCCGGGTCGGCCGGGGTCTGACCGAACAGACCGGCGGCGTAGCCAGCGAAGCCCACCCCCTCGGTCTGGAGCATCTCCACCGACTCGACGGGCACGAGTTTCGAACACGGTTTGCCCACGAGATCGACGAAGGTGGCCAGGAGGAACCTGACGCCGTCGGCCGCGGCCCGCTCGGCGAGGGTCGGGGAAGTACTCACCACCGGGGCCGCAGTGTCGGGGAGCTGTGCTGTCGGCATGGAACCGCTCCAGGATCCGCGTGTCGGCAGACGCCGCACGCTCGATAGTTAACTCTCATGAATCGATGTGTAATGACAGTAAACAATGGGTGTTACCGAGGCACGTCACCCCTGTTACCGACGCGTAACACCTTCCGAACTGCCGTTTCGCCCCTCGACCAGGACCGGCGCCTCCGCGACCGACACCTCGGCCCGCACGGGCAACTCCGCCGAAGGCACGGGCACGGACACCTGTGCCGAAGGCACCTGCAAACGCCCGTCCAGGTCCCAACCGCGCTCGCGGTGGACCGCCAGGTCGACCCCGTCCAGTTGGGCGTCGTCGGACAGTTTCAGGCCGAGGGTCCGGTCGACCGCCTTGACCAGCAACCAGGTGAGGGTGAAGGAGAACACCAGGACGGCCGCCGTGGCCAGGGCCTGGGCCCGGAGCAGTTCGAAACCACCGCCGTACAACAGACCCTCGCGGCCGTTGGGGGCCGAGGAGATCGCGAACACCCCCACGAGCAGGGTGCCGAGGATCCCGCCGACCAGATGCACCCCGACGACGTCCAGGGCGTCGTCGAAGCCCCACCGGTACTTCAGGCGGACGGCGAGGGCGCAGACGATCCCGGCGAGGCCCCCGACGGCCAGCGCCCCCAGGGGCGACACGGCCCCGCAGGCCGGGGTGATGGCCACGAGACCGGCCAGGACGCCCGTGATCCCGCCGAGGGTCGTGGCGTGTCCGTCGACGATCTTCTCGACGGCCAGCCAGGTGAGCATCGCGGCGCACGCTGCGTCGAAAGTGGTCAGCAGGACGACGCATGCGGCGTTCCCCGAGGCCAGCGCGGACCCGGCGTTGAAACCGAACCACCCGAACCACAGCATCCCCCCGCCGAGGGCGGTCAGGGGCAGGCTGTTGGGGCGGGGCCGGCGGGGCCAGCCCACGCGCGGGCCGAGGGCCAGGACCGCGGCGAGGGCCGCTATGCCGGAGTTGATGTGGACGGCGGTGCCCCCGGCGTAGTCCACGGCCTGCAGACGGTTGAGGATCCACCCGCCGGTGCGGGAGCCGTCCGGGGCGGACAGGGAGAAGACCCAGTGGGCGACGGGCAGGTAGACGATGGTCACCCACAGCCCGGAGAAGACCAGCCAGGGGCCGAACCGGACCCTGTCCACCAGGCCCCCCGAGATGATCGCGACCGTGATGGCAGCGAACAGCGCCTGGAAGGTCGCGAATCCTGCCAGGGGCAGGGCCGTGTTCGGAACGTCGGGCAGGGCCTCGCCCAGTCCGACGTACTCGGTGACGTCACCCAGCAGACCGACGCCGCCGTAGGAGTCCCCGAAGGCGAACGAGAACCCGTAGAGCGTCCAGATGACCCCGGTGACGGCCACGGCCCCGAAAGTCATCATGATCACATTGAGGATGCTCCTGGCCCCGGCCATCCCGCCGTAGTACAGAGCCAGTCCGGGGATCATCAGACTGACCCCCATGGTCGCGGCCATGACCCAGGCCGTGCTCGCAGCGTCCATCCGCCGTCACTCCCCTCGGGAGACAGGGTCTCCCCGTGGTGTCCACTGTTTCGCCACAGTGAACGACGGGATTGTGACAGCGACTGTCATCGCAGGTGACGATCTGGTTTCCGACCTGCCCGAACCGCCCCACCCGACGGCCTGCGCCCCCACACCACGACCGCTCGGCATTCTCGGGCCAGTGCGCGATCGCCCACCGCACGTCCGCAGGCACCGTGCTCGGCCCCCCACCCGAAGCCGGCAACCCGCCAAAACATCCACGATGTCCCGAGGCCGAGTCGCTCTCAGGCGATCTGGAGTCGAGGTGTACTACCGTCTGGGGCATGGAGTCGCCGCTTCCTGCACGCCGGTACCAGCCGATGGGGCTGACACAGCTGGCTGGGCTGCTGGTCGGGGCGGACGATTCGCTGCGATGGCGGCTGGTCGCCGAATTCCTGGAGGAGTACCGCTGGGAGCCGGTCGACGAACGGCCGGCCCTGCTGGCCGACGAACCGGACTGTACCGACGATCAGCGGTGGGACGTGTTCCTGGCCGCACTCGCCGAACACCTCGCAGCCCGGGACGGACGTCGTGCCCCGGCCTGGACCGAGGAACGCTCCCTGCGGCAGTTCTGGTTCCCGTTCAATACCCGTGCCGCCAGGGTCGACGCGATTGTTCACGCCCCGGCTGCCTTCCGGCGTCGAGGGGTGTTCGTCGCCCCCCAGGAATTGGAGGTCGCATGAACTCCGAAAACGCCGTCTGACGGCGGCCTGGCCGGCCCCGGGGAGCCCGCCGGTCCGGAGCGGTCCGGGACCGGGGCCGGGGGCTCAGCGACGGACGAAGATCGTCTCCGATCGTTCAACCCCCATCGAGCACGATTCTCCGGAGTCGAGGTCGGCGCACCAGGCGAAGTGGTATTTCAACAGCGCCGGGCCGATGTCGAACCGCTGTCCCACGGGCCCTCCTCCCCATCGCCAGATCGAGGCTCTCATCACCGTGATCTTCTCGGTGCTGCTGCAGGGGAACACGTCATGATCGTCGCCGTTGACCACGAGCCCGGAGACGACCTGGTCCAGCCCCACCCACAGCCGGATCCATCCCGCCCCCGTCGGGCAGGTGCGACGGAAGGTGAGGTCGACCAAACCGTCACCCCGCAGACGCCCGAATTGTTCGACCTGGAGGCGCAGGGGTTTGTCGGGCACCAGCCCTGCCTGGGCGCCGGGCCCGTTCAGGGCCCCGGCGGCCCACAGCAGTGCTGTCAGGGCGGCGGCCGACGCCGCTCGCGGTTTCCTCACGCGATCCTCCTTGCTGTCTGTGCCATGTTCCCCACGGACCGGTCCGGACGCCGACGCCGCACAGCCCACCGCCGGTCGCTCCAACGGGCTCACCGTTTGATCGTGATGGTTCGCGTCGTGATGAAGGGGTAGGGGTGCTCCATGCTGGTGCCCGGTCCGATTCCCCGCGCGATCGCGGTCCCGGTGACGAAACCGGGTTCACCGATCCCGAGGGCCAGGCGCACCACGTACCGGTGCTTCCGGGTGTCGCACCGCGCCACGCCGACCGACCACCCCTCGGTCCAGCCTCGGGGAGTCCATTGGCGGACCTCCACCCAGAAGTCGTCCTGGTACCCGTTCCACGGGTCGTCCAGGCGGTCGCACTGCGCGACGACCGTCACGTCAACGGCGACGCCTCCGGCGACGAGGCGCGCTGTGGGAATGATCTCCACCTCGACCGGCAGGTGGATCGCGGCGTGGCTCTGTGCTGCCGTCAGGACCCCGGCGGCGAACGCCACGGCCAGGAGAACGAAGGCCGCTG
>JAUPKJ010000241.1 GCA_030837505.1 Actinomycetota bacterium | reverse complement strand
TCGGTGGACAGCGACACACTGAAGTACGCCTGGGATCGCGGTAGTTCGTGGTCCGTCGGGGAAAATGGCCCATGACCTCGCTGTGGAACGGGACGGTGCCGCTGCTGGCAGCCATTATCGGGGGGCTGATCGTGCACCTGACCGCAGCAGCCCGAGGTTCACGGAACGAGCGGCGTGGGCGCCGTGTCGAACACCTCATCTCGGCTTACCAGCGGATTATCGCAGCAGCCCATCGTCCTGGCGGCGAGGGCGCTGGACACGCCTCAGCCTTCGAAGCCGCTGTCAACGATGTGATGCTGCTTGGTCAGCAGAAAGAGGTGGAGGCTGCTCATCGACTTCTCCTCGCGCTCAGGGACGGAAGCGGCACCGATCTTGAGCCGTTGCTGGAGGCGCTCCGCACGAGCTTGCGCGAGGAGTTGGCACTGGACAAGACACCGCTGCCGAAGCATTACTTCGTGCGTATGCCCCCACGGACATGACCGGCTCTGTGGGTCCCCATGGCTGCTTCAGGCAGGCTTGACACCATCCCCCACTTCACGTGCCGATCCGGCGGCGTCAGGTGTTGAAGTAGGCCAGGACGGCCAGGACCCGCCGGTTGTCGTCCTCGGACTGGGCCAGGCCGAGCTTGTTGAAGATGCTGTGGGTGTGTTTGCCCACGGTCTTCTCCGTGACGAACAAGCGGGCCGAGATGGCGGCGTTGGACCGGCCCTCGGCCATGAGGGAGAGCACCTCCCGCTCGCGGGCGGTCAGCTGCGCCAGCGGTTCGGCGTTCTTGGGCTTGGCCAGGAGCCGGGCAATGACGTCCGGGTCCATGACGGTGCCGCCGCCGGCCACCTGGCGCACCCGTTCGACGAACTGGTCGACGTCGAAGACGCTGTCCTTCAAAAGGTAGCCGACGCCGCCGTTGCGATCGGACAGCAGTTCGCGGGCGTAGAGCTGTTCCACATGCTGGGAGAGAACGAGCACGGGCAGCCCGGGGATCTGGCGCCGGGCCTCGATGGCGGCCTGGAGGCCCTCATCGGTGAACGTGGGGGGCAGTCGAACGTCGACGACGGCCACGTCGGGCTGCTGAGTCAGAAGAGCTCTCAGCAGCGACGGGCCGTTGTCGACGGCTTCCACGACCTCCAGTCCGTGAGCCGTCAGCAGTCGGATCAGGCCGTCCCGGAGGAGGGCGAGATCCTCGGCGATGACAACACGCATGGCAGCTCCATGGTCACGACGGTCGGGCCTCCGACAGGACTGATCACATCGAGTCGTCCGTCGAACGCGCCCAAGCGCCGTTGGATCCCCCGCAAACCGGTGCCTCCTTGCAGGTCAGCGCCGCCGGCGCCGTGATCGGTCACCTGCATGGTCAAGATTTCGCCGTCGTGTCGCAGCCGGATCTCGGCCCGGGTGGCTCCGCTGTGCTTGATGACGTTCGTCAGAGCCTCGACGACGGCGAAGTACGAGGCCGATTCTACCGGTGGATCGAGTCTTCCCGGGATATCGATCTGGACATTCGTCTCCAACGGACTGGCGACGGCGAAGGCCTCGACGGCTCCGGCCAGTCCCCTCTCGGCGAGCACCGGGGGGTGAACCCCCCGCACGAGGTCCCTCAACTCAGCCAGGGCCTGGCTGTTGGCCAGCCGGGCCTCGGCCAGCAGGCTCTGCGCGGCCGCCGGGTCCTTGGCCAGCACGCTCTCTGCCATCCCAAGGCTCATCCCCAGGGCGACGAGCCTGGCCTGGGCACCGTCGTGCAGATCGCGTTCGATACGACGCAACTCGGCGGCCTGGGTGTCCACGGTGTCCGCGCGGGACTCGGACAGTTCCCGGACCCGCATCGTCAACAGGGAGGACTGGGTGGGGGACAGGAGTTTGTCCGCCAGCCCCGCGTACAGGCGCATGGCTGGGGCCGAGGTCTTCCAGAACAGCAGCAGGAAGGCGATGCCGAAGGGCAGCACCAGGTAGGAAGTGGTCAGGTCATTGACCGCGAAATACCAGTAGTCGATGTCGAACAGGCCGTCGGGGGAGAAGAAGTAGATGGCGGGGAAACACAGGTACCAGATGATCCCCGAGACCAGCGCGAGCACGTAGACGCACAGGAACAGGCCGAGGGTCGCGTTGGCCAGGAGCCAGGCCAGGTCGCGCCAGGTGGCCGGATCGTGCGTGATCGCACGCAACTGCGTCAACCAGTTCCCCTGCGGGAGCGGCAGATACGGCCGACTGATCTCCTTGCCGAGGATCCTGCCCGCGCGGGTCCGGTGCCAGTCCACGAAGGAACGCTGGAAGGGAAGGAACGCCAGGAAGACGGCGAGTCCCGCCCCCAAGGGGATGAGCGCGAAGGAGACGAGGAAGACCACCGCGACCAGGATCCCGATCTCGGAGAGCACTCCGAGCACGAGCGCCCATCCGATGAGTTCGAACAGTGGTTCGCTGCGCTGTTCCCTGGCGGGAACCAGACTGTGCTCCCCTGTGGGGGCCATGGGAATCCTCCCCGATCATTGTGCCGACGGATCTACATTCTTGGCCCGTACGGCCAGGATCGGACAGGGGTGTAGGTCCAGGGTGCCCTGGTGGAAACACCCCTGTCCCGGAGGACGGAACACCCCCTGGAGGGGACCACCCCCGTCCGGTCCCGAACGTGTCCCGGGCCCATCCCTACGGGTGTCCGAGGACCGCGCTCCGACCTGCCGTGCTCTGCCCCTGTTCGGTTGCACAGTGTTCGGCCGCATCGTGCTCGGTCATCCGGTTGATCCGGGCCTCGATCCCGTCGAGCAGGGTCGTGAGATCGGAGAGGAAGGAGTCCTCCGGAGAGGGATCCTCGTCCTCCAGTGCTCCCGAACGCAGGGCCGACCAGATGCGGGGGAACCGTTCCTCGTCGACCAGGTCGAACAACATCCGGCCGTACTGGCCGTTCTCCACAGGGACCGCCGGGGAGGTCTCGCCGTCGATGCCGATGGTCAGCAGGGTCTGCCCTCGTACCAGGACCTCCACGAGCATGATCACCGACATTTTCTGGGCCTCGTCCAAGCCTGTCGGGGACAGGGCCTGGAGCCCTTGTTCCAACCAGGCCAGACCATTGGGGCCCAGCGGCGGCGAGACGAGGGGGATCTGCAGCACCCAGGGATGGATCAGCACTGCCGCCCGGTTGGCGTGGGCCCAGGAGGCCAGCTGTGCCCGCCACGGCGTCTCGGGAGGCAGGGCGGGGGCGGGACGGCCGTAGACCTGGTCGAGCATCACCACGAACAGATCGCTCTTGGAATCGACGTAGCGGTAGAGCGACATCGGCGTGAAGCCCAGCTCGCGGGCCACCCTGTTCATGGAGACGGCCGACAGTCCGTCCGCATCCGCGATCTTCGTTGCGGCCGTGCCGATCAGATCGATGCTGATGGCTGGTTTGGGACCCGGACGGCGGGTCTCCTCCCGCCCCCACAACAGGCGCAGCACCCGGGGCAGGGGGGCAGGCCGGGCAGGGACGCCGTTCATCACCCATGTCCTCCTCGATCGTTTCGTTCATACCGGTGTCCGTGGGCGGCGGGAGAGGTCGGGGGAGTCCGTGGAACGGCCCCGAGCGTCCGTTCCGAACCCGACCGGCTCCCACCGGACCAGCAACTGCTTACACGATAGACCATTGCCTTCCAATATTGTGTATGCTGTAAACAGTGGATCGCATACACAATCGTGTGGGAGGTGTTCGCATGTCCACGGTGCGTACTGACCCGTCCTCCGACGGGCACCCCAGGGCCGGTGCCCGGGAGTGGATCGGGCTGGCGGTTCTGGCACTGCCGTTGCTGCTGGTGTCGATGGACATCTCGGTGCTGTACTTCGCTGTCCCGTTCATCAGCAGGGATCTGGGGGCCACGGCGGCGGAACAGCTGTGGATCTTCGACATCTACGGATTCGTCCTCGCCGGGCTGCTGATCACCATGGGGTCCCTCGGTGACAGGATCGGGCGTCGGCGGCTGTTGATGATCGGGGCGCTGCTGTTCGGCCTGGCTTCCCTGGCCGCCGCCTACGCCCACAGTCCCTCCGCCCTCATAGCGGCCCGGGCGCTGCTGGGGATCGGCGGGGCCACCCTCATGCCCTCGACCCTCGCGCTGATTCGCAATATGTTCCACGACTCCGAGCAGCGTTCGAAGGCCATCGCCGTGTGGAGCATGGTGCTCATGGGCGGAATTGCTCTGGGACCTGTTCTGAGCGGGGTGCTCCTGGAACACTTCTGGTGGGGGTCGGTCTTCCTGATCAACGCCCCGTTCATGCTCATGCTTCTGGTCCTGGCGCCCATGCTCCTGCCGGAGTTCCGCAGCAAGACCCGTGCCCCGGTGGATCTGTTCGGCTCGCTGTTGTCCCTCGGCGCGATCCTGCCGTTCATCTACGGGATCAAGCACTGGGCGACCGAGGGGACGGACCTGACGGTCCTGGTGTCGATCTGCGCGGGGCTGCTGCTGGGAGTCGCCTTTTTCCGGCGTCAGCGGTACCAGGAGTACCCGATGATCGATCTGTCTCTGTTCGCAAGCTACCGGTTCAGCGGCGGCATGATCACCAACCTGATCGCGACCTTCGCGATGGTCGGGAACACGATCTTCCTGACCCAGTATCTGCAGATGGTCCAGGACCTGAGCCCCCTGCGAGCGGCCCTGTGGAGCCTGCTGCCCTCGGTTGCCATCGCGGGTGCAGCCCCTGCCGCCCAGGCGTTCGGTCGTAAGTACCAGCAGGCCTACGTCGTCAGCGGCGGTTTCCTGGTGGCGTCGAGCGGCTTCGTGGTCCTGACCCAGGCCGAACCGGATTCCTGGCTGGGGCTCGTCCTGATCGGGGCGGGACTGCTCAGTATGGGACTGGTCGCCGTGATCACCTTGGCAACGGAACTCGTCGTCGGCACGGCGCAGGCCGAGCGGGCGGGCTCGGCCTCGGCTCTCGTGGAGACCGGCAGTGAACTCGGCGGTGCTCTGGGGATCGCGCTCCTGGGCAGTGTCGGGGCTGCCGCCTACCGCTCCGGCCTTGAGGGGCAGGTGCCGGGGGGTGTGCCCGAGGAACTGCGCTCGGAGGTGGGCGAGGGGATCGCGGGCGCGACCGCCGTCGCGGGTCATCTTCCGTTCCAGACGGCGCAGGAGCTGCTGTTCGTGGCGAAGGACGCCTTCACCCACAGCCTCAACGTCGTCGCGTGGTCCGGGGTGGGGTTGCTGATCCTCTCGGCGGTTCTGACGGCGTCCGTTCTCGGTGGGGGCAGGGCCGAACCCCCGGCCGTGAAAGAGGACGCCACTCTGCCCGGCGCCGGGTGACTCGGGAACCGTTCGGAAAGTTCATGAGGGCCAAGAGCGACCGGGATGTCCTTCAGGGACATCCCGGTCCTCGCTGTTCGAGGGTTCCCCCGAAGGAATCTGGCGGACACAAGGGGGACACAAGGGACACTGGGGAAGGGGTACAAAGCGTCATAATGATGACTCTGGGTGTTGTGTGCGCGTACGATGCGTGTTGAAACAGACGATCCAGAACTAATTTGACGAAACCGTTAATCACGGTCAGTGGTCGCCAAACGGATCCTCTGATACCTTTTCGCCCGCGGTCGGACAACATGACCCACCACTCCTGATCGCATGAGTCCCTGTCGGAACTGCCGTTCGCGGCGTTCCCACCGATGGATGGAGGCGCTGCCCTGCTTCTCGCCAGGATCCGGTCGTGGTCCGCCAGACGGCACCCGGGACCCCGTCCGACTCGGTCCACCACTGCCGTGCCGGTGTTCCCGCTGTACGGGACACCCTTCCCCTTCTCCGCGTCACAGGGCGCCGAATCGGACACCGCTCCGGTTTCGCACGGCGGAACGCAGCAGATCCCCAGCGGTGGAACCATCCGGCGCAGGGTCACGAGGATCCTCGCCCTGCCCTTGAGCGCTGTCCTGGTGCTGTTGTTCGTCGTTGCGGCTCAGGAGGTCTCGTCGTACCGGGACGCGCGGTCGACGTCCCGTTCGGTCCGCTCGGCCCTGGCCGTTCAGAAATTGGTCAAGGCTCTGCAGACCGAACGCGGTGTCACAGCGGGGGTGCTCGGCGGGAACCCCAGCTTCACCCCGGAACTCCCACCCGCACGGCAACGGGTCGACCGCGCCCTGGGCGAACTCGATCGGCTCGTGCGCGACGGCGATGTCGGCGACGACAGGGAGTCCCGGGTCCAGCAGGCCCTGCGACGGCTCGACGGTCTCGACTCGATCCGGGCGGGGACCGACACCGCCAACGCCGGACGCCAGGTGGCCTTCACGTACTACACCGATCGGATCATGGGTCTGCTCTCGATCGACCTGGGCCTCGAGGGCAGCGCGGACCGGAGCCTGCGGGAGGAGGCCGCGGTCCTGCAGGCCCTGCAGGACCACACCGAGGCTGCGGCCCAGGAACGTGCCTTCCTCAACGGTGTCTTCTCCGCCGGTGGGTTCACCGAGGGCGAGTACGTGCGTTTCGCGCAAATGCGTGCAGCCCGGCAAGAGGCCCTCGACCGTTTCGAACGGTTCTCGACCGAGCAGGCCCAGGCCGGGATGACGGACCTGACCCGTACAGCGGCGGCGAAACTGTCCGAGCATTTCGAACAGGTGGCCATCAGCGTCGCTGACGGCCGACGGCTCGTCGTCAACCCCCAGTCCTGGTGGTCGGGGATGGCCACGGTCCTGGACGACCTGGACCGGCTCCAGCGGCACGTCGGGTCGCACATGCAGTTGCGGGCCCACGACCTGCAGGGCGGCGTCGAACGCCGTCTGGCCGCCATCGGCCTGCTCACCCTGGCCGGCTTGGCAACGACCATCCACCTGGCCCTTGTCGCGGCCCGTTCCATCACACGCCCCTTGGCGGACCTGGCGGCCGAGGCCGACCAGGTCGCGCTCCAACGGCTGCCGGAGGCCGTCCGCCGTGTCCAGGAGAGCGGAGACGGCAGCGAACCCGTCCCTCCGCCGCCGTCCGTGCGGGTCCCGGTCCATTCGACGGAGGAGATCCGGTCGGTCGTCGTGGCCCTGGACCATCTGCAGTCCGCGGCTTTCGGTCTGGCCACCGACCAGGCCCGTCAACGCAAGCACATCGTGGAGTCCCTGGCCAACCTGGGACGACGCCACCAGAACCTCATCCGCAGGCAGCTGGGGTTCATCACAGCGCTCGAACACGAGGAGATGGACCCCCAAGGTCTGGCGAACCTGTTCGAACTCGATCACCTCGCCACGCGCATGAGGCGGAACGCCGCGAGCCTGCTGGTGCTCGTGGGAGCGTCGAGCCCCCGCCAATGGAGCTACCCGATCCCCGTGGGGGACGTGATCCGCGCGGCAGTGTCCGACGTCGAGGAATACCGGCGGGTGGCACTGCGCAGGATCGACGACGCCTACGTCCACGGCACTGCTGTCGGCTCCATCGCACACCTGTTGTCCGAACTGATCGAGAACGGGCTGACCTTCTCCCCTCCGGACTCCGAGGTCGAGGTCCACGGCCGACAGACCCCGGACGGCTACCTCATCGCAGTCACCGATCAGGGGGTCGGGATGCCAACGCACGACCTCGCCACGGCCAACGCCCGGTTGCGCGGCGAAGGCGACTTCCTGGCCGCCCCCAGCCGTTTCCTCGGGCACTATGTCGTGGGTCGTCTCGCACAGGAGACCACTACCGACGTCGAACTCCTGCCCTCCCCCGTCAATGGGATCACCGCGAGGGTGCGGATCCCCGCTTCCCTGCTGGCCCCCGGTCCGGAGAGTTCGACGCCGTCCTCTCCTGCGCAGGCCGCCCCCGACGGGACCGTGGACGGGGCTGCCACCGCGGCCGCTGCCGGGCTGGACCCGGATCCGAACAGAGACGGCGTCCGAGAGCCGTTGACCCCGCGGACCGGCACTCCCGTCCTGGGGACGCTCCCGGCCCCGGCCTTCCCGGAACGATCCTCGGCATCGGCAGAGCCGGACCGTCCCGGCACCGAGGAGCCCTACCGTCGGCCGGCCCCGGCCCCGGCCCCGGCCCCGGGACAGCACGTCCGCTCGGGGGCGTCGCCG
>JAUPKJ010000240.1 GCA_030837505.1 Actinomycetota bacterium | reverse complement strand
GTCATCCGGACGCGGATGACCGCCCCTTCCCACTTCACGTGCCCGGCGGGGGAGCTGTCAGCAGTGGACCGCCCCGCTGGAGTAGTACGCGAGCGAGTGGTCGCCCTCGACGGGCACGGCCAGCTGACTCGTGTACCTGATGCAGTTCTTGGGGGCGTTCACCGTCACGGGGCCCGCGTAGGTGTGGAAGTTGCCCGTTCCGCTGTTGGGATCGCGGTCCTTGGTCAGGACCGTGCAGGTGGTTCCCGGCTTCGTCTCCTTGCACTTCGCGAGTTCCACGATGATCCAGGCGGCCTTCCCGGTCACGGGACCGGTGGTCGTCGTGATGGCGCAGTTGTCGCCCGTCGCCGCGTCGAAGTAGACGTCCAAGTAGGCCAGGAGAACCGTGTCCCCCACGGCGATGTCCCCACGCATCGGGATGTGTTCGATTCGTTTTCCTGGGCACTGGGAGGCTGCCGGTGCTGCCGTAACTGCGGGTACCGCCGGATCGGCCCAGGCCGAGGGAGACGCCACCAGCCCCGTCACACCGGCTGCGACCAGCACCCCGACTCCCGCGAGGGCGGTCGCTCCGCGCCGGCGGAGCCGCCCGTTTTCGCTTTGTCGTGTCGATCGAATCATGTGATCCACCCTTTGTCGGTGATCGACCCCGCCTCGGTCCCGTTGTCGGAACCGAGCAGGTTGAGGGGATCGTATGTCCAAAAAAATCGATGAATAGTGTTATGTGCCTTTTTCTGTCACGGGTCGGTCCGAAGGCGTCTCCCGAGGACTGGGGCCTGTTCCCGGGAGGTGCCCCCCGTCACGATGCGATTCCCGTAGGCGCGCCATGGTCCGGTGACTCGCTCCGATCGGGTGATCATCGTGGATGACGAATCGCCCTGGGGGTAGAAGAGTCTCTGATCTGGCAAGAAGAACGGAGCCCTGGCGAACAACCTCATCGAGGGCCTCCCGCTGACCGCGGACAACGAGTTCGTCACCGACGTGATCCCCCGCCTGCTGTCCGGGCTGCTCGACCTGCCCCCACCCGCCCCGGCTGGACGACCCACGACGTGGCCGCCGACGAAGCGGACGTCCCGGCAGGTGGCCTCATCGGAGGGTGAGGGACCGTATCGGCACGGACACCTCCGGGACCGTCGCGAGGGATCCGCCGGGCGGAGGCGTCACCTACTGTGCACAACCCATTCGTTTCTGTTTGCGGAGGGTTCAATTCGGACAAGAACACGATCTAACATCCCAAGTCGAACCGTAACCACAACGACCACACGGAGGTGACTGGTGGGCACTCGATATCGACAACGGGTAATCCGTCGGTGGGTCGGGACAGTGATCGCCGTGGGTCTGGTCGCGGCGGTGTCACTGGGAATAAGGATCGGTCTGGTTCCGGAATCGGAGGTACAGGCCGCCACCCTCGCCGTTCCGGCGGAGCCAGGTCCCTCGGGCGACGCGTTCTACACGGCGCCCACTCCGCTGCCGACCGGCAGGCCGGGTGACATCCTGCGATGGCGGCCGTCCGTCGCGCTGCTGAACGTGTTGAACGCCAACGCGTGGGAGGTCATGTACCTGTCGACCAACGCATTGGGGAAGCGCGACGCTGTCACCGGCATGGTGATCGTGCCCAAGGGAATCGAGGCCGCCGAGGCACCCATCGTCGGCTTCGGTGTCGGGACCCAGGGCCCGGCGTTCAAGTGCACGCCGTCCAAGGCGATCAGGCGTGGCCTGCTCTACGACGAGCCGGCCGTCAACGACTCGATCGGTTCCGGGTTCGCGGTGGCCATCACCGACTACGAGGGCTACGGCCCACACACCACCCCCACGTACATGACCGGCCAGTCCATGGGACCGGCGGTGATCGACATGGTGCGGGCGGCCCAGCGACTGCCCGCCGCACACCTGTCCCGCACGGCGAAGGTGATCTTCCAGGGGTATTCCCAGGGCGGCGGCGGCGCCCTGTGGGCCGCCGAGAAGCAGCCCGCCTACGCTCCGGAACTCAACCTCGTGGGTGCCGTGGCCGGTGGTGTGCCGGCTGATCTGGGGGAGGTGGCCAAGGGGTTGGACGGCCAGGTCGGCTACGGGTTCCTGTTGTTCGCCGCGATGGGCCTCGACGCCGCCTACCCCGATCTCAAACTCAACTCCTTCCTCAACGACGCCGGCCGCGCCGAGATCGCCAAGGCCAAAGCCGACTACTGCGCACCGGAGCTCCTCCTCAAGGAGGCTTTCGCGGAGGTCGGCGACTTCACCACCAGCAACCCGCTCAGCACCTCGCAGTGGAAGGCTCGGATAGCGCAGAACAGGCTCGGCGCCAGCCCACCGAAGGTCCCGGTGCTGCAATACCACGCCAAACAGGACGAGATCGTGAAACTGCCCCAGGCCGACGCCCTGCACAAGGTCTACTGCGCCAAGGGCGTACGCCTGCAGTTCAACACGATCCTGTCCGACCACCTCACCGGCATCATGACCGGCAACAAGGCCGCACACCAATGGATCGTCAAGCGCTTCCACGACGACCCGGCCCCCAGCAACTGCTGAGCCTGCCCGTCGGCCCGTCACCGGCTTGCCCCCGTGCGGTCCCACAGCTGTGGCGGGCCGGGCCACGGTCAGCGCCTGTTCCAGCGAGCGGCTCAACGGCCCCGACTCCGGAGAGATGACGGCATGCCGACGTTCGTACCATCCCAGCAGGCCGCGTCCCCCAGAAGAAACGCCCGCCTCCTGCAGCATCCGACGGTACGGGTCGCCCTGAAGGGGCTGCCCCCCTTCCGGGACCACCGGCTCGGGCGGCGCGCCCGACGGCTGCTCGTCGGCACGGCCGTGCTGATATCCGTCCTGCTGCTGCTCCTGATCGCACCCTTGCCTTTCCTGGACGCCCCGCTGACCAGCCTGGTCACCGGACGAGTCGCCCGTCAGATGACCGCCCAGATGGGCTGCCCCGGTACCCGGACCGAACCCCCCAAGATCACGCTGAGAGGTGGCCGGCTCCTGCCCCAACTGCTGCGCCGCCGACTGTCCGAGATCGAGGTGGTGCTGCCGGACGCGACCCTGGGCGGGGCCCGCCACGTCACCTTCGCGGCCACGCTGCGCGAGGTCACCCAGACCTCGCCAGACGCCTCCCACGCCGACAGCATGGACGCCTCGATCACCATCGGCTACGCCAACCTGCCGACGCTGCCCGATCTGGCCAAGCCCACGTTCGCGCGCTCCCCGGACGGATCACTCAAAATCACCGTCCTTCCCCCGGCCTCAGCGGCCAAGAACGTCAAAGCCACCCTGCTGGCCAAGCTCGACCTGCGGGGAGAAACCCTGAAGCTGATCCCCCAACAGCTCGTGGTCTTCGGGAAGACGGTGCCGGCCGCCCAGGTCACCGCCCTCACCGGCGGCGTGCGCTCCGAGAAGCTCCCACACCTGCCGACCGGGCTGACCTACCGCTCCGTCAAGCCCAGAGCGGACGGGCTCCACGTCGCTCTCGGCGGAACCGTGATCACCCCGCTGTCCGCGCTGCCCACAGACGTCGGCGGGCAATCCGTCTCCTACCAGGCCCACGACGGCCTGCTCGGCATCGCCATGCAGAAGGACCTGTCGGTCTTCGGCAGCATCCCGCTGACCATCTTCACCTCCCCCCGCATCGACGGCGGTACGTTGAAACTGGTACCGAAGTCCGTCGAGATCCTCGGAGCCAATCGCCGGCCGAGCGACCCGATCGCCGCGCTCGTGCTCAGTCAGGTCAAGCAGGAGGACCTCGCCCGCAAGCTCCCGGCCCTGCCCAGCGGGGTGCGGTACTTGTCCGTGCGCATCGATGACACCGGGTTGAAGGTGGACGTCGGCGGTATGACCGTCAAACCCTTCTCCGAGCTACCGTCCACGGTCGATGGCCGCTCCACCACGTATCGCGCCCAGAACGGCCTGCTGGCGGTCACCACCACCGGCAACCCCAGCAACCACTCGATGCCCATCGTCCTGCACGCGACACCCACGATCGCCGGAACCACCCTCGACCTCGCACCGGACAAGATCGAGATGTTCGGCGTCACGTTCCCCGCCCGCGACGTGCTCACCGAGATCAGCCCCAAGATGACAACGTTTCCCTTGCAGGCCTTGCCCACCGGCCTGGCCTACCGGGGAGTCGAAGTCCTCCCCGATGCGCTCCGGATCGCCCTCAACGGCAAGAATGTCACGCTCCGCAAGGGTGCTCTCGCCGACTCGAAGTGCTGAGCGGTCGCTCCAAGGGCCCCGAGTACTTCGGCGAGGGCCTGGCTCATGCCGGGGCGGGAATGAGGGCGTGCAGGGTTCGCCGGACGACGTCCTCGGTGTAGTCCTCGGGCATGAGGGAGCGGTGCAGTCCGAGGCCCTCCTGGACGGCGTCGATGACGGGCGCGCTCACGCCGGGCAGCTGGCGGGTTATCGCCGCGCGGGCCCGTCGCATCCACTGCCTCATGAGTTCTGCGTAGTGCTCCTCGCGGAAGGCCAGGACATACAACTCGGCCAACAGGACCATGTCCCGCTGCCGGTCCCGGCCATCGGCGACGACCATCTGGACGAGTCGTTCCCGAGGGTCCTCGTCGGCGTCCGGACCGGTCGTCGATGTGTCGAGCGGGGAGAAAAGGTCCTCGGTGAACCGCTCGAAGGCGGCGAAGACGAGGTCGTCCCGGCTGGGGAAGTGGTAGGTCATCGATCCCAGCGGTACGTCGGCGGCTTCGCTGATGGTCCGGTAGGTGGCCCCGTGCACTCCGCGTGCGGCGATGACATCCAGCGTGGTGGCGATGATCCTTGCGCGTCGGTCCGGGTCGCTGCGTCGTGAGGTGCTGCCCATGATCGGTGGTCCTCTCCTCGTCCGCCCATAGCATATGAGAACGTTCGTACGGGTGTTAGGGTTGCCCCGTGCGAACACGACGTGTGGCGGCGACCGGGGTGGAGCTGACGCAACTCGGCTTCGGTTCGTCAGCCATCGGCAACATGTACCGGGCGGTGGATGACAACACCGCCCAGGCCGCGCTGGAGGCTGCGTGGGATGCCGGCATCCGGTACTTCGACACCGCGCCGTACTACGGGCTCGGGGTGGCCGAGCAACGGCTGGGACGTTTTCTGACCGGTCGCCCTCGGCAGGAGTTCGTCGTCTCCTCCAAGGTCGGGCGGCTACTGGAACCCAGCCACCACCCGACCGCGCGCGGCGACACCATTTTTGACGTCCCTGGTGACATGCGTCCGGTGCGGGACTACAGCCGTGACGGCGTGCTGCGCTCGATCGAGGCGACCATGCAACGCACCGGTCTCGACCGGTTCGACGTGATCCTCGTGCACGACCCGGACGACCACTGGCGCCAGGCCGTCGACGAGGCCATGCCGACCCTGACCGACCTGCGCGACCAGGGTGTCATCGGGGCCATCGGCGTCGGGATGAACCAGTCGGGCATGCTTGAGCGTTTCCTGCGCGAGACGGCCGCGGACGTCGTCATGTTGGCCGGCCGCTACACACTGCTGGAACAGGGTGCCCTGAACGACGTCCTGCCGGCCGCGGCAGAGCTCGGCAAGAGCGTCATCATCGCGGGCGCCTTCAACTCCGGGCTGCTGGCTCAGGAACGCCCTGAAGCCGACGCCAAGTACGACTACCTCGACGCCCCCTCGGACGTGGTCGAGCGGGCGAGACGCCTCGCTGACATCTGTCAGGAGCACGCCACCACCCTGCCCGCCGCGGCGATCGCCTTTCCCCTCGGTCATCCCTCGGTCATCAACGTCGTGCTGGGCATGGGTGCGCCCGAGGAGGTCACCCGTAACGCCACGATGTACGCCGACACCGTCCCTGCCGAGCTCTGGGAGCACCTGCGCGCCGAAGACCTGCTGCACCCCGACGCCCCCACACCCCACGAAACCCTCACACCCCGAGGATGAGTGACATGGTGGACATGCCAGAGCTGCCCTTCCCCCTCAGCCCGTCACACCTGCAGGTCTGGCGGCGCGACGAGCAGGTCGTCGGGGTGGTGGCCGACGCCCCTGCCCACACCGACTTCTATCTCAACCCCGGCGGCGAGGACTCGGAGGACGCCGAGACGCTGCTGAATGCGGCGACCCTGCTCGGGACGCCCCCCGAGGGGGACTTCCAGTTCAGTGCCCGGGTCACGGTCGACTTCCGGGCCCAGTACGACGCTGGGGTGTTGCTGTTGTGGATCGACGAGCGGAACTGGGCCAAGTTCTGCTTCGAGTTCTCCCCATCGCAAGAGCCCATGGTGGTCTCCGTCGTCACCCGGGACATCTCCGACGACGCCAACGCGTTCGTCGTCCCCGAACGATCCATCCGGCTGCGGATCTCCCGCGTCGATCGCGTCTACGCCTACCACGCTTCCACCGACGCGACCACGTGGAGGTTGGTCCGCGTCTTCAGCCTCGGGAACGACGTGACCGATCACAAACTGGGCTTCGAAGCCCAGTCACCCACCGGAGACGGCTGCGCCGTGACCTTCACGGAGATCCACTTCGCACGGCGACGCCTCAACGACCTCCGCGACGGCTCCTGACCCAGACTCGCAATCCCGGACAGCAGCAGCCGGACAGCAGCAGTAGGCACGGGTTCGGCGTGGACGGCGCTTTGGAGCGGGGCGGCAAGAGGCAGTCCACGCCGGCCCGGCCCCTGGGCCTGTTTCCAGGAGCCGGGCCACGGTCCGGAGCCTCCTCCCGACAGACCCTGGGTCGTGGGGGGAGCTGTTCCGCGGTGATCTGACCTGCCTCGGCCCCCGCCGGCAGCGTCTCCTCTCTTGTAGAAGGCCGAGGTTGTGCCGTGTCTGACCGCCTCAAAACACTCTGACGTGCTCTCATAGTCAGCAGCTATCAATCTGTGAGACAGAAACGATTGATGAAGTCTTGGAACCCTCCTGTGGTCCATATAGGTTTTCTATCAACAGCAGGTCAGTCGCTCACATCTCCGACAGAACGAGGTACGTCAGCCATGTCGCTCATCAACACCGAGATCCGGCCCTTCGTCTCCACCGGCTACCGCAACGGCGAATTCGTCGAGGTGACC
>JAUPKJ010000027.1 GCA_030837505.1 Actinomycetota bacterium | reverse complement strand
GATGCAAGTTTAGGGTCCTAAACTTTAATGCTGGACGCTTCCATGAAAGGAAACCCCGTGGCCTCGACGATGGACTCCTCGTGGGAACCATCCTTCGGTGCCCCTTTGGCGCGAGAATGCAGAGCGGGTACTTTTCATCCCTATTTGCCCGATCCGCTCCTGTCCCGTCCGATCGTCGCTGACGCACAGCTGGCGGCGAAGGCCGCCGTCGTCGAGACCGCCGTCCGTTCGCTGGTCACGGGCCCTGGCGCTCGGGGACTGGAGGGCCTGGCGCGTTTCCTGCTCCGATCGGAGGCCATAGCTTCGTCCCGTATCGAAGGTCTGCAGGTCAGCCCACAGCAGGTGGCGCTGGCCGAGTTCGCCCAGGTCGAGGGTGGCAGTGTGCGGGGCTTCCCCCAGAACGCGAAGCTGGTGGCGAACAACATCACTGCGCTTCGCCACGCCGGGGCTGAGCTGGCCACGGCACCGGCCCTGACGGTCTGCGGACTCGAAGCCCTGCAACGGGCACTGTTGCCTGGGCATCGTCCTGCGGGCCTGCGGACCACTCAGAACTGGGTGGGCGGCAGCCGGTGGCACCCTCTGGACGCAGAGTTCGTTCCGCCTCCCGCAACACACCTCGACCCGCTGATGGCAGACATCGTGGACTACATGAACGGCGCTGTCCACGCGCCGCTGATCCAGGCCGGCTTGGTCCATGCCCAGTTCGAAACGATCCACCCGTTCACGGATGGCAACGGCAGAGTCGGACGCGCGTTGATCCACACCGTTCTCACCAGACGAGGACTGGTTCACGGTGCTGTCCTGCCGGTGAGCCTGGTTCTACTCACCCGCTCGGACGCCTACGTTCAGGGGCTGACCGCCTACCGTTACCTCGGGGCACCGGACAGTGACATCGCACAGACCGGTGTCAACGAATGGTTGACGCTCTTTCTGGACTCCGTTCAGATCGCCACCGAGCAGGTTGGTCAGTTCGCCGCCGATCTGGAGGATCTGCGTGGTCAATGGGACCAGCGCATCATGGAGCGGCGGCAGGCCCGGGGGGTCCGCGACCGTCCCCGGGCAGACTCCGCCGTCGCCCGGCTCCTGGCCTGGTTGCCCGAGGCTTCGTTGGTGACAGCCCGGACGGCCCAGCGGCTCCTGGAGGTTTCCTTTCCCGCGGCCCGCAGCGCGGTGGAGGAGCTCGCCGACGCGCGGATCCTCACCCGCAAGCAGGTGGAGAAGGGCACCACCGGCTATCTTGCCCGCGAGGTGTTCGACCTTCTCACGTTCACCGAACGCCGCCTCGCCAGCACGCGGTGGGACACCCGCCGGTCAGCTCCCGCCAGGCCCGTTCCGGCCCGGCCCTGACACGAGCCGCCGCTCAGAAGGCCAGGGCCTGGGCTCTGCGGCGGATCTCGGTCTTACGGCCGGCTCTCAGGGCCTGGGCCGGGGTGCCGGGAAGGGTGTCGTCCTCGGTGAGCAACCAGCGCAGGGCTTCGAGGTCGTTGAAACCGCAGTCGGCGAGCAGCATCAACGTGCCCCGCAGCTCGGGGAGGGGTAGGTCGCCGTGGAGCAGGGAGTCCGGGACCCGGGGCATCCGGGGGGTTCCGCACCGTACGGCCAGCAGGTCCCGGTCCCGGACCAGCCTGCGGACCGCGGGCACGTCGGTTCCCAGGCGGTCGGCGGCCTCCTGGAAGGACAACCAGACCTGGACGAGGCCCTCCAGGGGATTCGTGGCTTCCGGCTGGGCCAGGCCCTCCTGCGGGGATCTGCCCGCGGGACGGCGCAAGGATCGCGTCTGTTTCACACCACCAGGGTGCCACGACACCGAGCAGCCTTACCTCTCCGTATCCACAGAAGCTCCAGGACGCTCCGGTAGCGTTCCCAACATCACACGTGGCGCTCAAGGGCCACGTCACCGATGGCCGCGGGGAGCCCTGGGGAAAGGACCCTCTCCCGATGGCCAAGGGACGGCGGCGCGTGCCCCCCGTGATCCCCCGTCGCGACGACGTGAGCGGACCTGTGTTGCCCGTCCCCCGCCCCCCGGAGGCCGGCCGGTTCCCCCGCGGCCCGATCCCCGGACACGAGCCCTCCCCCGTCGGCACGGGCACGGGAACGACGACGGTCTCCCTTCCCCGACGGCGTCCGGCAGCGAACGTCGGCCGAGCCCGCGTCCCGATCACCCTCGATCCCCCGAAGGGGAGCGTGTCGCCCCCGGGCCGGCCCGCACCGCCCGTCGGCCGGGTGGACCCCGGACCGAGCGAGCCCGAAGCAGATCCGAACAGGGCTGGTGCAAACAAGGCTGGTGCGGACAGGACGTTGTCCGATCGGGCCAGGGCCCTGTCCGAGCGGCGGAAGGCTGCCGCGGGACAGGGCGAGAAAAGTTCGGGCACGAACAGGGAGAGGTCCAGGGCGGAGCACCCGGCGGGGGGCAGGCGCACCGAGGTGTTCCTGCCCTGGTACACAGCCGGGCCGGGGGACAGTCTGCGGTCGGTCGCAGCCCGCTTGGGCCTGCCGGTCCAGGTTCTCGCCGGCGTGAACGGCGCGGCCGGGCAGCCGCAGCTGGTCCCGGGGCAGCGGGTGTTCCTGCCTCTTCCCGGCAGCCCTCCCACCGGCAGCCCTCCCACCGACGGCCCTCCCACCGACCGCGCCGATCCGGCGCTGCACGGCTCGGCCGGCGACGGCACGCGCGGCGGGCTCGGAGCCCGCGGGAAGGTGCTCACGCACGTCCTGGGGCGGGGAGAGAGCCTGGAGAGCGTCGCAGAGCAGCACGGGGTCG
>JAUPKJ010000239.1 GCA_030837505.1 Actinomycetota bacterium | reverse complement strand
GGCTGCCCGGCCCGCTCGCCGGTTGGTACCGCCGCTTCGGCATCACCGAGAGCGACGGAAACCCCCGTCTGGTGTCAACCGGCTCGTCCCGTCCCTAGGGTCTGTTTCGCCGACTCCTGCCCGGTGCTGTGCCCGGCCCGGTCGGCGCTCCGGGGCGTTCTCGTCGGGGCCGAGAGGAACCACTATCGGCCCCTCCTGCGGCCTTCCAGAGCACTCAACCGGACCACGCACAACACCGACAGAATTCCGAAACAGACCCTAGTGGGCAACGTTCCACGTGTTGTTGTAGGTCACGGCCATTGAGCCCGTGGTCACCGAGCGGTTCGGGGTGCTCTCCCAGGTGAGGTTCCCGGAGGGGTCCTTCTTGAGGTACTTGTATTCGATCCGGGTACGGGCAGGCAGATTTACCGTCGTCGACCAGGTCGGGTAATTGTCGGCCGACAGGGCGAGGGCGTCCGCGGGATTCCAGGTGCCGAGTTCTGGGATGCTGCCGACGACGAAGACGTTCGTTCCGTACGTGGTGGTCGCGTAGGCGTTGAAGGTCACGGCAACGTTCGTGGAACTGGGGGTGGGATCGACGGTCGGGGTGGGCGACGGTGAGGCGCTCCCGCCCCCGGACAGGACCCCCGCGTGGACTGCGACGGCGCCCTGGGCCGGGATCTTCACGGAGGCCCGGCCCTGGGAGACGGTGACGGTGGTCCCGTTGCACCCGGTGCTGTGCGCGCCACCGGTGATCACATCGCAGTAGGTGCCGTCGGCCAGGCCCGTGGTGTAGGTCGCGGTGGACGCGCTGCCGGAGGCGTTGAGGCCGATCCAGCCCAGCGAACCGCGGTGGAAGCCGATCACCGAGGACGAGGTCGCGGTGAAGTCCGAGACGGTGCTCACCGGCGCGGTGGCATTGTGCCAGCCGACCATTCCTTTCACACCGGTCGACCGGGTCAGGCACTGCCAGGTGCCCGCCGAGCAGTCGGTGTCGGTGACGAAGCCGTTGCTGTCCGCGGGCGGTGACTGGCCGGTGTCGGACGTGGGGAAGGTGAAGCCGTCGTAGAGGAACGGTTTGCCGTACGGGTAGGCGAGCAGGAAATAATTGGCCAGGGTGTAGGCGCTGCCGTCCTGGTACCGCAGGGTGGTGCCGTCCCTTTCGAGATCGTGGTTGGTCACCAGGGCGGCGGTCTTGGCGCTGCTCGCGTCCAGTGGCCACGAGGGAATCGTGGAGAGTCGGTCCACGGTGCCGTTCGTGAAATGGTCCTTCAGTCGCAGGGCGTAGGAGAAACCGAGGACGTCACCGTTGTCGGTGAACGCGGCCGGCTGCAACGCGGTGTTGGTGGAGCCGGTGAAGATCTCCTGTGCGATGTACGGTGCCCGGTTCTCGGCCGTAGTCCTGTCCAGGCCGGCGAGGATCGCTGCGAAGTCGCTCTTGTCCATGTGCTTGGCCGCGTCGACTCGGAAACCGTCCGCCCCCAGGCCGATGAGGTCGTTGAGGTAGGAGACGATTTTTCCTCGGACCGTACTGCTCTGGGTCCTGAGGTCGGACAGCGACAGCAGCATGCAGTTCTGGACCTCGGCGGCGTCGTTCCAGTCGTCGATGACGCCGTCCTCGTCGTTGCAAGTGCCGTCGTCCGGGTGGTGGAAATCGTTGTAGGAGTAGGGCACGGCCGGGTAGGAATACCCCGAGGGACTGTAGGACGACCCGCCGTAGGTGGTGGTCAGCGAGTTGTTCGAACCGGCCATGTGGTTGATCACGGCATCGACGTAGACGCGGACACCGGCGTCGTGGCAGGTCTGCACCATCGCGGAGAACTGCGCCCGGGTTCCGAAGCGGCTGGTCAACTGGTAGGAGACCGGCTGGTACACCTCCCACCAGGGGTGCGCACCGGAGTCGCTGGTGGCGAGACTGACGGACTCGGCGGGCGGGGCGACCTGAACGGCGCCGTAGCCGGCGGGGCCGAGGTGGTCGGTGCAGGCCGTCGCCACCGATTTCCAGTTCGCCTGCCAGAGGTTCGCGGTGACGTCACCGGTGTTGAGGGACACCGCAGCCCGGGCGTCGGTGGAGGGCAGGGACAGTGCGACCAGACCGGCTGCCACCACCGCGACGACAGATCCGACCACGCTCAGTTCTCGTACCATGGGGACCTCCTGGGAAGGACCATGCACAGAGGGAAACGGATGATCGGGACGGCCGTCCGGTGTCTGGAGGATGAGGGCGCAACCCACCCCTGTCAAGATCTTGCGTATCTTGCAAGATCTTGCAGCCTCCCGAGGGGTTCTACAACGTCGGGCCACGCGTGCCCTCACCGGCCCCCGCCAACCCGGGCTGGGTGAAGAACCGGCGACGATCTCGACGCTACGCCCCCAAGCCACTACGGAACGAACGCGGGGCGGCGGCGAATTGATCGGACGTTCCCCAGAAAGGGCTCGAACCCGGCAGATGCTTGGATCATGGCCGAACTCGTCGAAAGTTACGCCCCTCTGCAAAGCCAAGTTGCCCATGCAAAATTGCATCACTGGAGCTGTGATCTATCAGTCGGGAAGATGACAAAACCGGCAGGTGCCGTCCCGGGGGGTGGACGGCACCTGCCGGTGTGGAGGGAGAAACTCAGCCGGCGCTGCTGAGAGCTCCCGCCATCTGTCCGCGGATCTCCGCGGCGTACTGGTCGGCGTTGTTCCCGACGACCAGATGCCAGGTGTCCGGCGAGACGCGGACCGAGCCGGAGACCCCGGCGTCGCTCAGCGCAGCGGACCGGACCTTGTCGCCGTCCTTGACGACGACCCTCAGACGGGTCGCGGCAGCGGACTCGACCTTCACGACGTTCCCCGCGCCGCCGAGGGCCTCCAGCCACCGTTGGGCCTTCTGCGGCGCGTTCTCGTCCAGCAGCTTCGGCTCGGCCCGCGGTGATTCGTACACCACGTCGCTGACCTCGGCCTCGCTGAGTTCTGCGTCGTCGCCCGCCCTGCGCAGGTACTCCTCCATGTCGGTCTTGAGGTTCTCCGACCGGGTTCCGAAAATCGCCTGGAGGTTGTTCCCGACGCGCAGGACGCCCGCGGCGCCCAGGGCCATGAGCTTGCGCTCGTCGGCCCGACCGATCTCCTTGACGCCGACCCGCAGGCGGGTGATGCAGGCGTCCAAGTCGGTGATGTTGCTCCTGCCGCCGAAGGCGTGGACGAGTTGCCGGGCGAACTGGTCCCCCGAGGTGGGCCCGGTCTGCTCGACCTCGTCCGAGGCGTCCTCCCTGCCGGGGGTACGCAGGTTGAACCTGCGGATGAGGAACGTGAAGACCACGTAGTAGAGCAGGAAGTACAGCGGTCCGAGGATCAGCACCAGCCAGGGCTTCTCACCGTTGGCGAAGAACAGCGCGAAGTCGATCCCGCCCTGGGAGAACGAGTACCCCAGCCGGGCGCCCGACAAATACATGAGCGGGAAGGCCAGACCGGCCAGGACGGCGTGCACCGCGTACAGCAGCGGGGCCACGAACAGGAACGAGAACTCCAGCGGCTCGGTGATCCCGGTGAGGAACGAGGTCAGACCGGCCGAGACCATGATCGAACCGATGCGGACGCGGTTCTCGGGCTTGGCGGTGCGCCAGATGGCCAACGCGGCCCCGGGCAGACCGAACATCTTGACCAGGAATCCGCCGCCGAGGATGCCGGCGTCGGGGTGCCCCTTGAAGAAGCAGGTCAGAAGGCCCTCGCAGTCCTGCCACCCGCCGGGGTTCAGCTGGTAGAAGAAGGGTGCGTTCCAGATGTGATGCAGGCCGAAGGGCAGCAGCGCACGCTCGACCAGCCCGTACAGGCCCACGGCCACGGGGGTGTTGGTGCGGACCAGCTCGTTGGCGCCGTTCTCGATGAGGTCACCGATGGGCGGCCAGGCGAAGGACAGGATCAGGCCCAGACCGATCGAGGCGAAGGCCGTGATGATCGGAACGAAACGCTTGCCGGCGAAGAACCCGAGATAGGGCGGCAGGGAGATCCGGAAGAACCGGTTGAACAGCGACCCGGCGACGATCCCCACGAGGATCCCGCCGAACACCCCGGTGTTGAGGGTGGTCTGACCCATGATCGTGTCGGTCTCGATCCCGCGCGAGGTGGCCATGACCCCGAGCGTGCCGTTCATCACCAGGTAGCCGATGGTCGCGGCGAGGGCCGAGACACCGTCGTTGCGGGTCATGCCCAGGGCGACGCCGATCGCGAAGATGAGCGGCAGCGCACCGAAGATCGGGTTGCCGGAGTCCTGCATGATCTGCAGGAAAGTGATCACAAATTTGGGGACGATCCCCGCCGCCACCGGGTCACCGACGGCGTCCTGGACGGAGCACGCGACCTTCGCCCCCACGGCGTCGACGCAGAAACCCTGATCCATGGCCTTCTGCTGCAGACCCTTGATGAAGGCCATGCCGACCCCCAGCAGGATCCCCGCCACCGGCAGCACGGCGACCGGAAGCATGAGGGACTTGCCGAGCTTCTGCATGAACCCGAAGGCCCGGCTGCCCAGACGCGCCTTGGGCGGATCCGCGGGCTGCGCGGACGCGGATGCGGTGGACATCAGGAGAGCTCCTCGTCGTCGAAGGAGGGGACGAGCGCGCGCACGGCCGCGGCGCTGTCCACTGTCAGGGCCCTTGCGGCCAGGTCCTGGCACTCGGCCAGGTCCAAGGTGCGGATCTGCGCCTTGACGGCGGGAATCACCGGGACGGACACGCTCAGTTCACGCACCCCCAGCCCGAGGAGCAGCGGCACGGCCTGGGGGTCACCGGCGGTCCCGCCGCACACGCCCGTCCAGAACCCGGCCTCCCGGCCGGCTTGCGCAGCCCGGCCGATGAGCGAGAGCACGGCCGGGTGCAGACCGTCGACCTGCGGGGCCAGCTTGGGATGCCCCCGGTCCATCGCCAACGTGTACTGCGTGAGGTCGTTGGTCCCCACCGAGAAGAAATCGACCTCGGCCGCGAACTGCGAGGCGGTCAAGGCCACGGACGGGACCTCGACCATGACCCCGACGGGGATCTCCGGGACACCGAGCCGTTCCCGCTCCTCGTCGAGGATCGCGCGGGCAGCGCGGTAGTCCTCGAGCGTCGAGACCATCGGGAACATGACGTGGACCCGGGCCCCGCAGTCCGCGGCCCTCAGGATCGCCCGCAGCTGTGTGCGCAACAGCTCCGGGCGGGCCAGCCCCACCCTGATCCCACGTTCCCCGAGGAACGGGTTCTCCTCGGGCGGGATGGGCAGGTAGCTCAGGGGTTTGTCGCCGCCGACGTCCAGGGTGCGGATCACCAGGGGCGAGCCGGGCTCCAGGCTCTCGGCGATCTGCTGGTAGACGAGCGCCTGCTCGTCCTCCGTCGGGGCGGTCCGCCGCGACAGGAACAGGAACTCCGAACGGAGCAGGCCGATCCCCTCGGCACCCTTCTCGACCGCCGCGCGGGCGTCGTCCAGGCCACCGATGTTCGCGACCACCTCGATGCGCAGGCCGTCCCGGGTCACGGCGGGTTCACCGGCGTGGGCCAGCTCGACGGCGCGGCGCTCGGCGCGGCGCGCCTGACGGTTCCAGATCCGCTCGATCTCTTCCGGCGTGACGTCGAAACGCAGGGTTCCCGCAGCCCCGTCGATCACAGCCCTGGTGCCGTCGGGCAGGGCCAGCGCTCGGGCGTCGATCCCGGCGACCGCGGGAATGTCCAGGGAACGGGCGAGGATCGCCACGTGCGAGGAGGCCCCTCCGCCGGTCGTGACGAACCCGACGACCGTGCTGCGGTCCAGGGACGCGGTGTCCGAGGGCGTGAGGTCCTCGGCCACGAGGATCGAGTGGGGCGGCAGGTCCGGGCCCTTGCCCCGCGTGCCCAGCAGCTCCTCCAGGACCCGCTGGCCGACGTCGCGCACGTCCACGGCACGGCCGGCCAGGACCGTCGAGCGCAGGCCCGCCAGCCGGTCGGCGTACATCGTGTAGGCCGAGCGCCACGCGAACGGCGCGCTCTTGCCCTTGTCGATCGAACTGGTCGCCAGGTCGAGCAGGTCCGGGTCCCGCAGGATCTCGGCGTGGGCCGCGAAGATCGCGGCCTTCTCCTCCCCCGTCTCCTGGGCCAGACGATTCTGCAGGGTCCACAGCTGGGTGAGGGCCCGGTCGATGGCATCGTTCAGACGGCGGCGCTCGGCGTGGTGGTCCCCGGCCTCCTCGCCGACCTCGGCCTCCTCGTGGCGGATCTGCACGATCGTGCCGACGGCCAGGCCGGGGGAGGCAGCGGCCCCCTTCAGCTCCCGGGACTCCCCGACGCCCGACGGCGTGGGGGAGGCGGAAACCGGGGTGGGGGGTGTGGAAACCGGGGCAGCGGTCTCGGTGTCAAAGACCGCTGCCCCGGTGTCTGGGGGAAGAACGCTCACGCCCTCTTCGCCGAGGCCGGAGGCGATGGCGGAGGCGAGGCTCTCGGCGGCCTGCTCGGCATCGACGCCGGAGGCCACGATGTGGACCTTGGCGCAGAACTCGACCTCCAGGCCCATGATCGCCATGATCGATTTGGCGTTGACCTGGGTCTTGCCCTTGACGAGCCAGACCTCACCGCCGAATTCCTGCGCTTGGCGAGCCAGGGTAGCGGCAGGTCGGGCGTGCAGTCCCTCGGGGTTGGGAACCAGGACGGCCTGCGAGGTGACTTTGCGTCCCGAGGTCTCGGCCGCTGTCTGCCGGGCGCCGTGGGCCCCGTCCGTCGAACCGGCCGGGACCGCCAGGACGATCTCGGCCACGACGTCGCCGGGGGCCACCGATCCCGTGCGCGGCAGGATCCTGTCGACGAGTTCCATGTTGGTCACGACGACCTGCGTGAGCAGGCTCTTGGCCCGGGTGGCCAGTTCGTCCAGGTCGAAGGTGATGAGTTGGTCCCCGGCCTTCACGCCGTCGCCCACACGGACCAGCGGCGTGAAACCGTCACCGCGCAGGTGCACGGTGTCCAGGCCGATGTGCAGCAGCAGCTCCAGACCTTCTGCGGTGCGCAGGGTCAGCGCGTGCGCGGAGGGGTGCAGGTGAACGACCTCGCCGTCGGCGGGGGCGAACAACACGCCCTCCAACGGGTCCACCGAGATCCCGTCCCCGACCATCTTCTGAGCGAAGACCGGGTCCGGGACCATCTCGAGGGGGACGAGTACCCCGCGGGCCGGGGCGACCAGGGTCACCCGTTCCGCGGTGGCCGGCCGATCGGACATGTGTTCTCCTAGCTCCGTGCACGGCCATCGTCGGCCGGCGTCGGGCATGAGAACAGCACTCCCACCGCCCTGAACGCGACTTGCGTTCATAAAGGTCTTGGGAACAGTTGGTGCGGGATCCCTGGGAATGATCTGCGGCTGTGGCCACAATGGGGACCGTGCAACGACGACGGGCACGACGAGCTGCCGCACGATGGTGGCTGCCCGGAAGCAGGACCTGGCTCGAGGTCTATCGGAACGTCCTGGCCGGATCTGAACGAACGGGAGTCGTCCTCGTGGACCGCGGCAACCGGATCCGGTTGTGGAACGACGCGGCCACCCGTCTGCTCGGGCGGGCCGTACCGTACGGGGAATCGATCGACTGCCTGGAGGGCGATCCGGCTCTCGCGGAACTTATCAGCCCGGAGCGGCGGCACTCGGACGAAACAACTGTTCTCGCCGAAAAGGTGTTGCAGATCACCAGGAGGGCGGTCCTGCGGAAGGGGAAGGAGATCGCGACGGTCACGGTCATCCATGACGACACGGAGGTCCAGCGCCTGGCCGCCCAGATCATGGCGGAACGGGACTCGACGCTGGCGCTGCGGGCCCGCGCCCACGAGGCGGACAACCGTCTGCACACCGTCGTCTCCCTCGTGGAACTCGGGTACACGGGCAAGGCGGTCGACTTCGCGACGGCCGTTCTGGCCCGCAGCCGCCAGATGCACGAATCGATCCAGTCAACGGTCGCGGACCCCGTGCTGGCCGCCCTGCTCATGGGCAAGGCGATCTGCGCGGAAGAGGCCGGGGTGGCTCTGCACGTCGATCCGTCCACGAACGTCCCCGAGACGGACCTCCCCTCGGAGGATCTCGTCCTGATCCTGGGCAACCTCGTCGACAACGGCATCGACGCCGCGGCGTCCGTGCCGCCCCCGTGCTGGGTGCACGTGCTCGCCTCCGTGGACGGCGGCCTGCTGCGCCTGCAGGTGTCGGACTCCGGGCCGGGGCTGGCACCGGACTCGGTCGAGGAAGCCTTCCGGGCCGGCTGGACGACCAAGGCCGGGCGCGGTCGGGACGAGGCCCACGGGCAGGGCCTGGGGCTGGCCCTCGTGGCCGCGGCCGCGCACCGCCTGGGGGGGACGGTGGGGGTCGACCGCTGGGTGGGGGCGCGGTTCGTCGTCGAGGTCCCGCTGCCGGACCGGCGCGCCGCGAGAGACGCGACGCACACATGATCCGGGTTCTGGTGGTGGACGACCAGCCGATCGTCGCGGCCGTGCATCGGGAGATGGTGAACGGGGCCGACGGCTTCCGCGCGGTCGCCGTGGCCCACAACGGACGGACGGCCCTCGCGCGGGTCGTCCACGGCGACATCGACCTGGTCCTGCTCGACCTGACCATGCCGGGCATGGACGGCCTGGAGGTGTGCCGCAGGCTGCACGCGCTGGCCGAGCCGCCCGACGTCATCGTGGTGACGGCGATCCGGGACATGACGGCCGTGCACGCGGCGGTCCGCCACGGGGCGGCCCTGTACCTCGTCAAGCCCTTCACAGCCGGCGACCTGCGCGAACGGCTGCGGCAGTATGCCTCCTTCCGGAGGTCGGCCACGGCGGGAACGGCCGCGGACCAGCAGGAGATCGACCAGGCCCTGGCCACGCTGCGGGTCCCGGCCCCGCCCGCCGTGCCGAAGTCCCTGTCCCCGGAGAGCCTCGACGCCGTCCGCACCGTCCTGCAGGAGGCCCGCGATTCCTCGGCCCCCCGAGTTCCCGGGTCGACGCAGGGGCCGGAGACACCCGAGACGCCCGGACCGAAAGAGTCGCCCGAGGGGCTGACGGCCTCGGAGACGGCCGAGCGCACGGGCATGGCCAGGGTGACGGCGCGGCGTTACCTGGAGCACCTCGTCGCGGACGGAGTCTGTGTCCGAGAACCCGTCTACGGGAGGACCGGTCGCCCTCTGTTGAGGTATCGCATACGCGACTGAATTCGTAGGTTCTCTCCCCGGTCATACGTTGTATCGTGATCTTTCAGTGACCTTGCTGCGGTTCCCGACCCTCGGGGCCCCCCGGTACCACGGCGGTCCGGTCCACGATCCGGACCGCATGACACCGGATCCCCCAGCGGCCCGGGCCTGCTGGAGCCGCCGGGCCCGAGGGGAGCCATTGCACCGTCCGGGACGAGAACCAGACCCTGGGAGGTAACCGTGCGGTATCGGGCCAACGCAGCGGACGCCGTCGGTCTGCTCGCCTGCGCGGGCGCGGCCTGGGCCGTGCACGGCGCGATCACGATCACCCACCAGGTGGCCGGGGAAGGCGTCGGGGAGGGGCCCTGGCTCTCCGGGACGGCTCCCCGGATCGGGATGCTGGTGGCCGGTGTCCTCACCGCGCTCGTGGTGAGCGCCCGGGGCCGCTACCTTGTCCTGCCGGCGCTCTTCTGGTCGGTCGGGGCAGGGGCGGCCCTGGCCCCTCCGGCGCCGGGCTCCCGGGGATCCGAGGGCGCGCAAGGCGTGCAGAACCTGTCTTTCCCGGTCACCGACCGGGCGACCGGTCTGCTGCTCATGGGGATCGGACTGGTGCTGCTCGCAGGGATCTGCGTCGTCGTCCACCTGTTGCAGCAGAACGAGGCCAACAGGCAGCGCATCCTCCATGACGGCGTCCCGGCTCTTGGCACGGTTCTTGAGGTCCGGGACACCGGCCGGGCCTTGGACGACAGGGTCCGTCTGACCGTCGATTACCAGGTCGAGCCCCTCGACGGCTCACGGTTCTTCACCACCACGGCAGGGGTCTTCGTGCCCCAGGACTGCTCGCCCGTGCCGGGGCACCGTCACGCCATCATGATCGACCCCGACGACCGGTCCCGGCTAGCCGTTCTCGTGCGGGCCGAGAGCGCCGATCCCGCACGCGTGCACTGTCTGGTCGAACGCGCGAGAGTCCTGAGCCGGATCCCCGCCCCCGCTGACGACGCCCCGCTGACGACGCCCCGCTGACGTCGCCCCGCTGACGACGCTGTCCCCCCACGTTCCCCGGGCCAGGCCCCGGAGGTGCTCTCCGGCAACGATGAGTCCGACCGCCCGGTCGCGGGAGTCCCACGCAGGCCGGTCCGCCCTTCCAGGAGGTTCGCCGTGCCCCTGACCGACCGACCTCTGGACGAGCTGCGCGCCTACAGCCCGGACCTGCCGGAGCCCACGGACTTCGACGAGTTCTGGGCCCGGACCCTGGCCCAGGAGGAATCCGAGGACCTGGCGCTGCGGTGCGAGGAGGTCGACACCGGGCTGCGGCTCGTGGAGTGCCACGACCTGACCTTCGCCGGGGCCTGCGGGCACCCCGTGCGGGCCTGGCTGCTGTACCCGGTCGGCCTCGACAGTCCTCTGCCCGCCATCGTGGAGTACAACGGCTACGGCGGCGGACGAGGGCTGCCCCACGAACGTCTGAACTGGGTCGCTGCGGGATACGCCTATCTGCTCATGGACACCCGTGGGCAGGGCAGCGCCTGGGGCTCGGGGGGACACACCCCCGACCCCGTCGGGTCCGGCCCGTCCCTGCCCGGGTTCATGACCCGCGGGATCTGCGACCCCGACCAGTACTACTACCGGCGGGTGTACGTCGACGCCGTCCGCGCCGTGCAGGCCGTGCGCTCCCTGGACCGTGTGGACCCCGCGAGGGTCGCCGTCTGCGGCGGCAGCCAGGGAGGGGGGATCGCCCTGGCCGTGGCCGGGCTCGTCGACGGTCTCGCGGCCGTCATGGCCGACGTACCCTTCCTGTGCGATTTCCGGCACGCCGTCGAGATCGCCGACCGGGACCCGTACGCCGAGATAGCCCGGTACCTCGCGGTCCACCGTCACCGGGTCGAGCAGGTGTTCTCGACCCTGTCGTACTTCGACGGCGTGCTCCACGCCTCGCGGGCACAGGCCCCGGCCCTGTTCTCGGTCGCTCTCATGGACGACATCTGCCCACCCTCGACGGTCTTCGCGGCCCACAACGCCTATGCGGGCCCCAAGGAGATCGAGGTCTACCCCTTCAACGGGCACGAGGGAGGACAAGAACACCAGTTCGTCCGCCGGCTGCGCTGGCTGGGCCCTGTCCTCGACGGCGCCCCGACAGCCTGAA
>JAUPKJ010000238.1 GCA_030837505.1 Actinomycetota bacterium | reverse complement strand
GCCTCTTACCGCTGTGTCCTCTCCGGCCACACCGACTGGGTGAACGCGGTGGCGTTCTCACCCGACGGTTCCCTACTCGCCACGGGCTCCGACGACGGCACGGCACGACTGTGGGACCTGACAGGTGAGAAACCCCCGACGATTCTCAGCGGGCACACCGACCGGGTACTGGGCGTGGCCTTCTCCCCCGATGGCTCCCTGCTCGCCTCGGCCTCCGACGACGGCACCACCCGGCTGTGGAACTCCCACGCCGGCACCCTGCTGGCCACGCTGCTGGCGCTTCCGGACAACGGCTACGCCGCCCTGTTTCCGGACGGTTCCTACAAACTGCGAGGCGATCCCGGTCAGGCCCTGTGGTGGGCCGTCAAGGTGCGGCGATTCCCGCCCGGGGAACTGGACCAGTACGTCGACGGTGTCCATCGGCTCCCCGAGACCCTGCCCATCATCTCCCCGGTCCGTCCGGTCGAAGGCCCCGAATGACGAAGAGTGACCGGCAGGAGGTCGGCGCCCTGGTTCGGGCGTCGGCCGGCGTCAACGCGGCCGGACGCCTCCCGGTCGTCGCGAGCCGAAGCCACCTCTTGCCGGTCGCTCCAATGCTCTTCCTCACGCCGACCCAGGCGTGTGGCGACCCTCAGGACATGGTCACGGGAGTCTCCCTCGATCTCCAGCCGTGCCCCGTCCCAGAGGAAACTGGTGCGCCGATTCTCTTGGACAGCTCCAAGCGTCGCAGGCACACCCCCACCGGAAAGACACCGTGGCTGTCCCGATAGGCCGTACGCCGTAGAAGCCCTTTCAGAGTCCAGGTAGGACTGTCGCGGTCTTCTCCGGCGACCGAAGGGCCTGCGTCAGGAAGAGCCTGTCCTCCCTACGGCGGACCGCGCCCCGGTCCGGTGAAGGACTCGTCGAACGAGGGCGCGGTTCCGGTGTGGAACCCGGCCAGGTGACCGGGGTGGTCGCGTAGGGGCAGCGCCGCTGGCTACGGCAGCGGCGGGTAGGCGTTGTTCAGCAGCACGGTGAATTGCTCGGGGAACCACGCGCCGCGGGCCGGGGCGTTGGGCATGGCACCGCTGCGATGGCTGGACCCCCCCGGCCGACGGTCGTAGGTCGGGTCGCACATGTCGTCGGTGCCGGCCTCCCCGCGGACGCTGGAACCGTCGGACTCCCCAGGCGTCTTGATCCAGGCGTAGGCGTCGATCCCCGTCATCGGTGCAGCGACCGGACGCTCGCCGAGCCCGGGGCCGATCTGGTTGCACCAGTTGGCAACTTCACGCCGGCGGTCAACGCGTGATTCGGTGACGAACGTGTCCGGGTCCATCGAGGTGCTCGCTTTGGTCGGCCTGTTCGGCCCGCCCCAGCCATTGCGGGAGGTATCGATGATCATGCCGATGTGAGCGCTGAAACCAGCTGCTACGAAAGCTTCCCTCACCCGGAGAGTATGTCGAACTTCATCGACGTCGTTGTTCCAGTCCACCCATTTGCTCTGCTTGATCGACCTACCGTTGATCTTGGTATCGATGGTGAAGAACGGCTCGACGAGCGGCGCATACCCTGCGATGTTGGTGGCGAAGCCGTCGACGCCGGCAAACCCGTCGGGGGTTCCCTTGACCGCGTCCACGATCAACCGGAGAGCTGATTCGGCGTTGTCCTCCCAGCCGAGCTCGTAATAGACCCCGGCATCGAGGTAGGTATACACGTTCTGGCCCGCCCGGTGCAGCTTGGTCAGCGCGTACCGCACCCCGTCGACGTAGCTTCCGGCCCCGGCGACGGTGTCGCACGCGCTGGTGGCACTCTCCCGGTTGCCGGTGTTCAGCACAAGGTTCTGCACCCAACGAGGTTCCACGATGTTGATGATGCGCAGTGACTGGTACTTGGGGTCGCTCTCGATAGCCGTGACCTGGTCGATGAACGCGCTCTTGTACAGGTCGACCTCGTTGAACTTGAAATCGCCGGTGCCGTACCAGTCCCGGTCGCAGTCCTTGCCGGGCAAGTTGTTGAGGACGACCTGGACGTACCCGGCACCCTGGGCCAGGGCGGTATCGAGGTGGTTCCGCAGGCCACGCCGGCTGTCGAGGCTGCCGATGGCCAGGGCGACCCGGTCGACCCAGATCGAGGTCGGGTTGTTTGAAATCTTCGAGCCGTCCGCCACCCGACCGACCTGGTTCAGCCACTCAGGATTGATGTATCCCTTGGCTCCAAGATACGGATTATCCACATGGGTGATTTGCGGGCCGGTCACAGCCGTCGTCGCTCCGGCGCGACCAGGCAGGGCGACGGCGGCCGCCCCGGTCACGAGCAGAACAATCCCGGCCGCGGTGGCACGACGCAGGAACACACAGTGTTGCGAACAGCGCGGCGGTTCTGAGCGTCGCAAGGGATGAAATCGGAGAACATTCTTCGACAGCTGCATGTGGACCTCCCGTGTCCGGGTGGAGGGCCGGCGGTGGCGCCGGTCGTCAGAGACTGTCGGGGAGCTGGACGATCACCGATAGCCGGAGGTCGACACACCGACGAAGGGCCTCGGCACCATGGGGTGCCCCCCGCGCTCGCACATTTTCCACCAATGAGAGCAAAAACGACAATGGTGATCTCAAACTGGCGTACGTCTTCGACCCG
>JAUPKJ010000237.1 GCA_030837505.1 Actinomycetota bacterium | reverse complement strand
CGTCCCCGTCCCATGAGCCTCCACCACATCCACGTCCACCGACCCCACCCCCGCATCAGCCAGGGCCTCACGAATCACCCGCTGCTGCGCCGGCCCGTTCGGAGCCGTCAAACCGCTGCTGGCGCCGTCCTGGTTGATGGCGCTGCCCCGCACCACCGCCAGCACCTTGTGCCCGTTCCGGCGAGCATCCGACAACCGCTCCACCAACAACAGGCCCAGGCCCTCGCCCCAGGCTGTTCCGTCCGCAGCCTGTGCGAACGGCTTGCACCTGGCGTCCGGGGCCAAGCCCCTCTGGCGGGAGAACTCCAGGAAGGGCTCCGGGGTGGAGAGGACGGTCACCCCGCCGACGAGGGCAAGATCACATTCCCTGTTCCGTAGGGATCCGCAGGCCCAGTGCAACGCCACCAACGACGACGAACACGCCGTATCAACCGTCACCGCCGGCCCCTCCAGACCGAGCAGGTAGGCCACTCGGCCGGTGACGACGCTCCCGGCTGTCCCGTTGCCGAGATACCCCTCGGCCCCCTCGGGGGCCTTCGAGACCCTTGTTCCGTAGTCCTGGTACATGACGCCGGCGAAGACACCTGTCCGGCTGCCCCTGTACGCACGGACGTCCAGGCCCGCGTTCTCAAACACCTCCCAGGCGGTCTCCAACAGCAGCCTCTGCTGGGGATCCATCACGAGCGCTTCGCGAGGGCTTATCCCGAAGAACGCGGAGTCGAAGTCAGCCGCGTCGTACAGGAACCCGCCCTCACGGACGTAACACGTGCCGGAGTGCCCCGGGTCCGGGTCGTAGAGGTTCTCCAGGTCCCAGCCCCTGTCGTCCGGAAAGGGACCGATGCCGTCCCCACCGGTGGCGACAAGATTCCACAGATCCTCAGGAGAATGGACAGATCCCGGGAACCTGCAGCTGGTTCCAATGATCGCGATGGGCTCGGAGTGCTGCTCCTCGACCTGCCTGAGCCGCTTGCGGGTCTCACGAAGATCAGAAGTCGCACGCTTCAAGTAGTCGAGGAGTTTTGCTTCGTTCTCCACCCGGTGTCACTCCTGATCAATCACGATTCGCAGGATCGATGTCCCTGATCGATCACGACTCGCAGGACCGATCGGCGCCATGGCTGTTCGAAGGGCTGTTCCGCGCATCCCGGCACGGGAGACGGGCGCCCTCTGCCCCGAGTTCCGACACGAACCCCTCGGGACGCTGGGCACCCGTTCCCCGTGTTCGGGGTGTTTGCCGTTTCCGGGATGTCAGCGGTTCTTGACCAGTCCCTCCAGTTGCCTGGCGACCTCGCTCGGGGAGGGGGTCTGGAGCATTTCGGTCCGAAGCTGGGACGCGTTCTGCCTGTAGGAGGGGTCCTGAAGGATCTTTTCGACCCTGCTCCTGAGGAGGTCGGCCGAGAACTCCTCCCGTTCGATCAGGGCGCCGGCTCCCCGCTGTTCGAGACGCTTGGCCACGCCCGTCTCGTCCCACAGCCATCCGGGAACGATCGCTTGGGGCACGCCGTGGACAACCGCGTTCCCCGTGGTCCCCGTACCGCCGTTGTGGATGATCACAGAACAGCTGGGGAGCAATTCGTTGAGCGGGACGAAGTCCACCAACCTCACGTTGTCCGGGACGTCGTCCAAAGAGGAGAACTGATCGGCCCGCACTGCGGCGATGACATCGGCGTCGAGAGAGGCCAAGGCGGAAACCATGTCCGGCAACGGGACCTTCTCGTTGCGAACACCGGCCAAGGTCAGTCCCAGGGTGAGGCAGACCCGGGGCCGCTGCGGGGGCTCGTGGATCCACGAGGGGATCACGGAGGGTCCGTTGAAAGGAACGCATCGGATCGGAAGGTTGTTGAGTCCGACCGGGAAGCGCATCCAGGAGGGCATCGGGTCGATCGTGGCCTGCCCGAGGACGAGGTCCTCCTCGAACTCCAAGCCGAGGGGTTCCAATCGCTTGCCCAGCCACTCGGCCATCGGGTCCTCCCGATCACCGGCCGGCCGTTTCTCGGCCATCTCCAGGTACAGGCTGCGCATCCTGGCCCAGTGGTCGAGGCCGAACAGCACCCGGGCGTGGGCAGCTCCTGTCGCGTGAGCGACGATCGGCCCGGAGTAGGTCAGCGCATCCCACACCACGAGGTCGGGCTTCCAGCGGCGGGCGAAACCCAGCAGATCATCGGTGAAGGTCTGGTTCGAAACGGATTCGGAGTGGATGGTGCCGTAGGTGTTGAGCGTGCCCTTGACGTAGTCCCAGGTGAGCTTCTCGGGGCGGGTCTCGGCAATGTCGTATCCGACGCCGTACCCCGCTTCGTCGCTCGCGACCTCCTGAGCGGTCTGCATGAGGTTGAGGGCGGATCCCACGGACACCGCAGGCAGCCCTGTCCGGGTGATGTCCTCGATGAGATCGGGCTGGCTCGCGATGCACACCTCATGGCCCTCGGAGCGCAGAGCCCACGCCAGGGGCACCAGGTTATACAGGTGAGCTTTCGCGGCGAACACCGTGAACAACACACGCATTGACGTTCTCCAACCTGGTGAGAATGACAGTCGGGCCGACATGGATGAAGAACAGGTGATGCAGCGGAGCACACGGTCACCATCCTGGCCTACGCCGGCCGTGTTAGACGGTATGAACAGTGTGTCCTGGCCGACAAGCCCCTACCCGCCCCTATCCGAGAGCCCCCCTAAGGGGTCCGGTCTCGGAGAGAAATAGTGATCGACGACACCGGTACGAAAAAACCTCCACGAGTGCGGCGCCCATTATTCCGTTCCGTTGTGAGCACGACGGCATCGCGCCGGCGCGGCGGGACAGCGCGCGGCAGATGATGGGGGCGTCAACAGTTCCGTCGGACCAGGTCCACGACCTGGGAAGCCTGTTCGGCGAGGTAGAAATGTCCTCCGGGGAAAGCGTGCACCGCGAAGTCGCCCGTGGTGTGGGGGGCCCAGAGTTCTGCCCCCTCGACTGAGACCTCCGGGTCGCTCAGCCCGACCAGGACATCGATAGGACAGGAGAGCACAGGGCCCTCGGGGTGCCGGTAGGACTCGATGGCCGTGTAGTCGGCGCGGACCGCGGGCAGGGCCATCTGCAGCAGTTCCGGTTCTTGCAGAATGCGCGGGTCGATCCCGCCCAGCTGCCGGAGGTGGTCGAGGAACGCTGCCTCGCCCAGGGTGTGGATCTTCTGGCCCTGGTTCTCGGAGGGCGCTCGGCGTCCCGAGGCGAACAGCCGGACCGGGCGTGTCCTCCCATCGGCCTCCAGACGTCGCCCCACCTCATAGGCCAGAACCGACCCGAGGCTGTGTCCGAACAGGGCAAGGGGCCGGCCGTCGTCCGAGCCGATCAGGGCAAGGGCGATCCGATCGGCCAACTCCAGGAGGTCCTCGACGCATTTCTCGCCCCGCCGGTCGTGTCGCCCGGGGTACTGGACCCCCGCGACCTCCAGGTCGGGTGCTGTCATCCTGGCCATCGGCAGGAAATAGCTCGCCGTCCCCCCGGCGTGGGGAAAGCAGACGAGCCTGGTCCTGGCCCCGGGCACCGGCACGAAGCACCGAAGCCAACGGTCGGCCGGTTCCCCGAGGACATCACCATTCGCGCATCCCTCGGTGATTCCACCCACCACCTGCGTCACAGGTCCTCCTCGCCTACACGATCCATCGAATGCGACCGTACGCCGGTCCCACAGGGGTCGTCACCCCTAATGACCCCTACGGGACCGCACTCACATCGACGGCGAATTCTCGGGTTCTTCTCGGAGCGGCTGCGGGCTACATCGCGAATCTCGCCGAGAGCTCGTGCCGATGTCTGATGTTCAACTTTCGATACGCCCGCGTGAGGTGTTGTTCCACGGTGCTCACCGTGATGAACAATTTGCTGGATATCTCACGGTTGGTGTATCCCTGGGCCGCCAACGAAGTGACCCTGATCTCCGCGTCCGACAGAAGCTGCACGACCTCGTCCGGTCCCCGCATGATGCCGGGGGATTCCGGTTTCGGAATCTTGACGGGCTCCGGAACGAGCGAGGAGCCCAGTTCCTCCGCTCCGCAGGCCTTGGCCATGTGCCAGGCCTGACGGATGACGACCCGGGCTTTGCCGATCGACCCCTGTCTCTGGTGGGCCCGGCCGAGTTCTGCGAGGGTGAGGGCCAGCTCGCACCGGTTCCCTGTCGGTTGCAGCGCCTCGGAGGATTGCGTCAGCAACTGGACCTGCTGAGCCGGCGAGGCTTGCAGAGTGGCCAGGGCGCGCAGGGCGATTCCGAAGGACCGTCCCTGGGTCGGATCAACCAGAGTCAGATGTTCGTTCAAACACTTGATTGCCCTGTCCCGTTTGCCGGAGCGCAGCCACACCTCGGCCGCGCCGAGGCGCCACGGCGCAAGGACCGGACAGTCGAGCCCCCAGGTCTGCATCTTTTCGCCGCAGGCCACGAAGTCTGCGAGAGCTGCCGACCGCTGCCCCCCCGCGAGATGATGCCGGCCCCTGGCGTACAGGTAATGCAACCCGTAACGGGTTTGGAACACCTCCGGAGGAAGGGGCCGATTGATCAGTTCGTCCGCGATGCCGTGCTGTCCCATGGCTGTTGCCGCCTCGATCGCCGTGGCCAGGGGCAGGGCGATCCCGGCGGACCAGCTCTGTCGGGACAAGGAGTCGAGGGCCGTGTTGGCCCGGCTGAGGGCAGAACGCAGCTCTCCCAGGTGAAGGGAGATGAGGGCCCTCGTCCCTGTCAAAGTGGCGATCCAGGTTGAGGCCTTCCGCTCGGCGGCCTTGGCGAGCAACAGGTCGCACCAGTCCGCCGCTGCCTTGGCCCTGTCCATGTACACCAGTGTCATCACGGCCGAGACCAGTGTCTCGATCTGTTCGTCCCCCACCGAGACGCTGTGCAGAACCCGGTTGACCTCCGCGACGGTCGTGTCGTCCGCGTTCCTGGTCAGCGCGGCCCAGAGGGAGCGTTTGGCGGACAGTCGGGGGGCACCCACAGTGGGCATGGGCCGAGCACCCTTGGACGACGGTTTCGCCAGGGAGGGGGCCATGTGATCGGCGGCTTCGGGGAAGGTGCAGGACAGCCACAGCCGGATGACATCCAGGTCGAACTGGAGTCGACGATCGGTGCCTTCGGCCGGGACCTCGAGCCGCTCCAGGACGCTGACGGCGTCATGCACTTTGCCGCGTTCCAGCAAAGCGGTGGACAGCTGTGTCATCGAGCGGGGCGGCAGTACGCCGGTTCGGGCCGGGCCCACCAGAGTCTGCAGGAGTCTCGTCGAGGACTCCGGGCTGTCCCTCCACAGGATGCGTGCGTGCATCATCGTGATCTGGTGGCGTTCCAGCCGCCCTTGTGCGCATCTCCCCGCCAGTTTCAAACATTCGGTGGCGAGATGGACCTGGTCGTCAGCGATCGCCTGTTCCTGTGCCTCCATCAAAAGTCGAACGGCCCAGTCCTCCTGGACCGGACCGGTGGCGATGAGATGGGGAGCGACCGTGATGGCGGGGGCGCCCTCCTGACGCAGGAGCCACCCGGCCCTGCGATGGAACCGCGCCCGTTCCTCGGCAGGGGTGTCGTCCAGGATCGCGGTACGGATGGCGCTGTGTCGGAAACGGGCGCCGTCCACGATCTTCGACTCGTTGAGGATCTTGAGTGAGGTCGTGACGGTCCGCTCCTCCAGTTCCAGGAGCTGCGCGAGCACGGGGGGGGAATCGTAGCCGTCCAGGACCGCCAGCCCCCGCGCGACCTGAAGCACTTCGGGGCCGCTGCGATGTGCACAGGCCAGGGCGGTCTCCTGGAACAGGTCGCCCGTCACCGGACCGTAGACAGCCTCCGGTGCCCGGCCGCCCTGAGCCGCGTGGTCATTGAGAAGAGCGCGCAGCAGAACGGGGTTGCCACCACTCACCTCCTGATACGACTCGACGTGCCGTTCGGCGTACGATGCCCCCAACCGATGGGTGATCATTTGTTTCACCCCCGCCTCGCTCAGAGGGCCGAGTTGCACGTGCAGGATCCCCGCACGGCACGTAAGTTCCGCGAGAGCTTCCTGCCACTCCGTGATGCCCGGGATGCGGTGGGTGAGAAGTATTGTGACAGGCAGCCTGCGGGACCGCCGAATCAGATAGAGCAAGCACTGCAAAGATTGGGGATCACAGAACTGCACGTCGTCAACACTGATCACGACCGGACGACAAGTGCTCAGGTTCACGAGCATCCTGTGGCTGGCGTGCATGACCCGGGCCGAGCTCGGGACCGGCCTCGTCGAGGAGGCACCGGCGGCCCGCTCCAGCAACAGGGACAGGCTGGCATTGCCCACCGCGAGATCGCAATCCTGAAGGAGCTGGCCCAGGACCCCGTAGGCGAATCCGCGTTCGTCCCGCGAGCCGACTGCGCTCAAAACCGTGTGTCCACGTGCTGCCGCACGGTCGGTGAGCGTCTCCAGCAGGGTGCTCTTCCCGAAGCCGACACCCCCGCTGATAACTGCAGTCGCGCCTCTTCCTTCGGCGCACACCGCAAGTAGCAGCGCGAGTTGATTCAGGACCTCATCGCGCTCGACGATCATCGGACAGCAACCCTCCCGACACCATCCGTACTCCTCTACTCAGGTGAACACAGAGAAGAACCCCCCCGCGAGACCGAATGGAAGCGCGTTCGGCTGTCGCCCGCGCTCAGTACCCGCTCCGCCCCGGGATAACGACGACGGTGAGTGACCACCGTGTCCTGAGCACCGAGTAATGACAGCCCTGTTGAGGTATCCCGGTGTCCGATCCAGTATCAGTTGCATCGTACTCGACACATCGCCCGAAGCAATCGGACAGTGAGGACAGGTTCATCTCAGTACGTAAGTGTTCATCTCTGCCATCAAGTGTCCTGCCAGCCCCCACGGCGACGGATCAAGGCATATCAATCGGGTATTCCCCAAACTCTACCGAACAAAGATACAAACAGATCAACTGAACGCGCCCGAATGATTACGAAGAGTGAGAGCCTATAAGAGGCTCGTACGTTTTCCTGATTTCCTTCATCCCCGCGGACGCTGTACAGGGCGCAAGGAGCAAACGGGTAGAACCCGCCCATAAGAACTGCCCTATTGTGCAGACTCCCATCGATGTGCCGACTCACCGAGCACAGGGATCCGTCGCCTTCATGTCCCCGGCCCCGGCGGAAGTTCTGTCATGAAAACGACGGAGCCCCTGGTAGGGGAAGGTTCAGACCGGTTCACTTCGCCTTGTCAAGAGGAGTCTGGGACGTGAAAATATTCAGACAGACCATAACTGCTCACGACTCAACAGATCAGAACATCCCCGGGTGAGCGACACCGGGGCGTGGTCCGAGAACCGAAGAAGCCACCGGGAATAGCCGGCTTCGGCTCGCGTACTCCCGGACCCGCGCTCAGGCCACCTCGGACTCGCGCCGATCAACGGGAACCCCACGCAGGATCCTGTCACCGACCCGCACCGAGCCGAAGGACGGATCCGTGAGCTGCACCAAGGCCCCTTCGACAGTACCCACCAACACGAGGTGTGAGGGTCGAACGCCGTCGGGCAGAGGGGCGTGGACGGTTCGGACGTCCAGGACCTCCCCGGTCACCGCTCGCGCCAGGGCGGATCGGAGAGAGGAACGCACCAGGAGCAGCACTCCCGTCGAACCTACGAAGACGTAGAGACCGAGAATCGCGATCGACCATGCGGGCATCGTTCCGGGCCCCTTCGCTCGTCATGCAAGCTCTGGACGGTCAAGCGCTGCGGTTCGGCACAGTCTGTGGCTGCTGGGTCCAGGATCGCCTACACCATGAGCGAATGGCAATGACTCGTGGACGGTTCGTACAATGAACGAACAAAAATGGAAGGGATTCTGGCCGAGGGGTCCTGGCCCAGGTGCCACCCAGTGGGCCGAGGTGGCACCCCGCGGGACGACAGGCCTCGTGCCACAGCCATCGTCCTACAGTCATCGTCCTGGCGGTGGAGTGCCTCAGTTGTCGTCCTGTTCCTCCTGGCCCAGCCCGCGGGCCTTCCTCAACTCGTCGTTCTCGACGCTCATGAACTGCTGTACGGCCGGGTCGTGCAGCCAGTTCAGGTACGCCTCCCGCTGCAGGTGGTTCATGTCCGCGTAGTCCATCACCGTCGGAGCGCCGTCCTCACGGACGACGAAGTCATCGGTGATCATCGTGCCGCCGCTGACGTACTCGGACTGGTGTCCGATGTACCGATCCAGGCTCCCCGTGAAGTACTCGGGGTTGGCATCGCTCAGCGAGTCCTTCGTGTACACAGGGGCGGGGCCGTTCCCACCCTCCATCGAGGACAGCAGCGAATTCGACAGCCTGTTGATGTCGGTCCAGGGCTTGGGGTCTGCGAAGTCTCCCCCCGCAACGCCCCTCAGGGTGTTGAGCTGCTCGTCGTAGGCGGCCTTCGCTGCAGACTCCTGGCCGTCGAAGTCCCCGACGGCCTCGACCAGGAAATCGGTCAACGGGCCGGCGAGGGTGTCGATGGCGACGCCGGCGACGAAGACCGGGACGTTCGCCTTGATCGCTGCGGGGTCCTGGGCCAGTTCGAAAATCTTGCTGACGGCGCCCTTGGCCATCTTGCGGTCCTCCCCGATCGCGGCCAGTCGATCGCCGAGCTCCTTCTCGAGATCCCCCTGGACCGCCACGAGGTTGCCCGCGAAGAAGGCCCGCACGGACTCACGTTGGAACATGTTCAGGGCTGTGACGCCGCCGTTGGGATGAGGGTGGTAGGGGTTGCCGTTGGGATCCGTGAGCGGAACGCCGCCGGGCCCCAGCTTGTCCGGGTCCCAGCTGACGCTGAGCGCTACCGTCTTGTCCTGTTCGCCCTGGAGCCAGTTCTCCGTCCGTTCGGACAACAGCAGGACGTTCTCTGGGCTGCGCATCGCCTCCTGGTCCAGTTCGGCCCAGATCTCCCGCGGGAGCAGAAGCCCGAGTCGCGGGTCCCGCACACCCCCGGTGACCGCGTCGTAGCCCTCCAAGGCCGGGGCGAAGGGGGTCGCGACCGAATGGATCTGTCCCGTCAGGTAGCGCTCGTCCGTGACGATCTTCCCGAGAGAGCTCAGCCCCTGCGGGATCAGATGATTATCGGCGTCCTTGTGGAGGTAGTTGCCCAGGCGGGAGACGACGCTGTCGGCCAGGTGGCGGTCGTCCTCTCCGACGCCGAGCACCGACTGTTCCAAAATCTTGCCCAGGGAGTCGCCGGCCCAGTTCCGCTCGCTGCCCACGCCGACGAGCTGCGGCTCGACGCCGGTGAGGAGCCCGGCCATGGCATCGAAATGCCGCATCATCACGAAGTTCGACACGTCGGCGTGCTCGGCCGTGCGGTCCAGGACGGTGTGGAACATATCCGTACGGAAGGGGTTGTCGTCCCTACCGGCCTGGATGTTGAGGATCGACTCCGGTCCGCTGAGCCGATCGGCCCCTCGGTAGAGCATCCACCGGTCCAGAGCGTCGTCGTCGTGCTTTTTCAGGGCCGCGAGGTACGCCTCGTAGTCCTTGAGGCTCTGGTCGGCGAGAACCTGTGTGAACTCGGCGTCCAGTGTGGAACCGAGGAACGGCAGGAGCAGGTCGGGACGGTAGCCCTCGATGTAGTTCAGATGCAGATCGGGGTCGAGGCCCAGTTCCTGGTTGGGGTTGTAGTTCTTCAGCCAGGCCGCGTCCATGAGCAGGCGCGTGCCGCCGTGGCCGTCATCGACCTTCAGACTGCTCCCTGTTGCGAACACGGTGCTCAGGGCGGCGAGGGCCTCCTGACCGCGCTGGTGAATCTCCGGCTGTCCGTCCTCGAACAGGTAGCGCACCGTGTAGCCGAGGGCTGCCATGCCGCCCGGGCCCAGCTCGGTCATGAGTCCCTGGACCCAGGCCGCGTTGCGCCCGTTCTCCTCCAGCTGGGCGACCTGCGCCGCGGTCAGGGTTCCGGCAGGTCCCATGGAGTTGCGCAGCTCCCGGGCCGATTGGAGGCCCGCACGATAGTCATCCGCCTGTCCGACCAGGGTGTTGTCCCCGGCCAGGGCCTGCCTGGTCGAGGCGGTCAACGTGTCGAACCCCGGCCCCGAGGAACCCCGGCCCCTGCCGCCGCCCCTCAGGTAGGACGCCACGATGCTCGCGGGTACCGCGGCCAGGACGGACTGGGCCATGGCAGCCCCACAGGCTGTCGCCTTCTGCTCCAACTCGTGCACCAGTTCGTCGTATTCGCCCGTCAGCCCGACGCGAGCACTGTCCCTGCGGCCGACGGCCGCCCGCACCGCGTAGTCCCTGGCGGTGCCGGCCCCGCTGGAGGAGTGGCCGGCGGTCTGTTTCGCACGTTCGTAGTTGGTCTCGGCTCGGCGGGTGTCTTGGGAACAGGCGGTCTCGGCGTCGCTCCACCGGCGGTTGAGCCCGGGCAAAAGGGTGTCCTCGGCCTCCTCGACCGCGCGGCGGAAGGTCGCCACTGCCGTCTGAGCCGTGGCGAAGTGCTCCGTGGACTTGACCATCTGATCCGAGACCCGGCTCATCTCGGCCTTCAGGGTCCGGGCTGTCGTTCCGGTCCACGAAGAGGCCTGATCGGGCAGACCGCCCAGTTTCCGGCCTTCCTCCGTCAGCTGGCTTCCCAGCGCCCCGATGATCGCCTCCGCGGCCATCAGATCGCTCACGGAGACGTCGATCGTGAAGTGGTCCCCCACAACCATCACCTTCATCACTCGGTCGTTCCGAACCGAACACCCACACCTGTACTCGGTCAGGACGAGGCACCTCCCGACCGGGACGTGATGGGAAGGTCACCGCCCCCGCTGTTGGCACCCCTGCCCGCCACCGCTCACGAAGCCGCTGTCGCGCGAGGGTTCCCGCGATGACATCACACCCTGCCCCAGGATGACAATCACGAGGGGAAGATTCCCCCGTTCCGAACAGGACACGAGAGCGACGGGGAAGGTGTCGGGCAGCCCCCTCGGTGTCGGGCAGGCCCCCCGGGGCTACCGACGGCGTTGGTACCGGCTTCAGGACAGGCGCTCTGTTAGTCTCGGCTCAGACCGTCCCAGAGCGGCCGAGAGACCTGGCTCGGCGACGCCGCAGCAACCACGGGGACTCAGCAACCACGAGGGCTCAGCAACCACGAGGTCGAGTTCGATGGTGCTACCGCCAGGAACGATGGAGGAGGGTTCCCCGTGATGACGAGGATCTTCTGTCCTCCCGTGCGTCGATGGCCTCGTCCGTCCCGTCGGCTTGAGCTGGATCTCATGTTGATCGTCACCGCCGCCTGTCCCTGCTGACCACGACTGTCCCCGCCGACCAGAAAATTGCTGTTTTCCGGCAGGACACGGTCCCCAGCGGACCTTACGGTGGGACAAGACGGTCACGGCAGATCATGCCCCCTTCGCGTTGGTCCGAGAACCGAATAACACTGAGGCCCGGAACGCTTCGAGCCCTCCGAGCGTTCGAAAAGAACCAGGGTCGGAAGACGAGTGCGGTCGGACCACCGGGGAATCTCCCTGTCGCCCCTCACAAGCAGCCCTTTCTCACAACCAGGATGAAAAAGACCACAATGTTCATGTTCCGTTCCCCGGAGAACCTTTCCGCACCGAACCCGTCGGACTGCGCGATCGGCCCTTCTCGTCAGGCCGCGGCCCCGGGTTCCCACACCCCGCTGCCGACGGTGGAGCGTCCTTCCGGCGCAGACCTGATCCGGTTGACCGAGGCTCTGGCGACCTGGGAGGAGATGTGGGACCGAATCCTTGTGCGTTCCGATCGGCACTGGTCCACGCGCCTCGCGGGGGGCGACGGGTGGGAAGCGTGGCTGCGGACCTGGCCGCCCTCGGGCGGGAGCGGGTGGCACGACCACGGTTCGTCGTCCACGGCGTTCACAGTCCTGCAGGGGGAGCTCCTGGTGCGGACCTGTTCCGATCAGGAGTTGTCACAAGCGTCCTCGGCGATGTCCGTCCGCCCGGGAAAAACCCGTCTGCTGAAGATCGCCACAGCTCACGAACTGGTCAACCCCGGGACCGACCACGCGACGAGCCTGCACGTCTACTCGCCGGTGCCCTCGGCGCAGGACCGGCAGGGCCGTTTCCTCCGCCTCAGAGGTCTCACGAACGGCCGTGCAGAACTGCGAACGCGGCGGATCGTCCTGCCCTCGAGCTGCTCCTGTCCCCGAGCCAACTGAAGTCGATGACGACCGTCCGGATCCCGAACACGGTCACTTTTCCTGACCATGCGGCCAAACGCCCCCCGGCTGTCGTACCAGCGGACCCGGCGACCGTTGACGTAGAACTGGGTACCGGCACAGTCCAGGGGTCTCCCGTCGATCATCCCGGTCCATGTCGTGTTGCCGTTTCTCCCGATTGCTCCCTGGCTCGGTGCGCCGGGTCTCCACGCCGACAGCGCGAAGCTCACGTTGTTCCCGCTCCAGACGGACTGCCGTCCCCAGGCAAGCAGGGCACGCCCGGGAGTACCGGACTTCCACCCGGAACCTGGCCGAGTTCTCGGCCGTGTAGTCGCGGTAGCGCCGGTGGCCCGGTAGTCGCCGACCGTGAATCGATGGTGCCCACCGCGTTGCCAGGTCCGCAGGAGGGCGTAGGACAATCCGCAGGAGGGCGTAGACAACAAGGGCAGCGCGCCGGCGTCATAGGGGCCTTCGCGGGTTCTGTCGGCCGGCGCGAGGTCCCGCAGCAGGATGTCGACCAGTCCTTCTTCAACGTCGAGTCCGGCCCGGCGCGCAGGCTCGGTGATGGCTCTGACGAGGTCGTCGGTGGCCAGCGGCGAAGTTCTCTGCGACGTCGCAGGCAAGCCGTTCGATCGCGGGAGACGGGTCGCTGCCCGGCGTCAGTACCGAGTACTTCCAGCCTTGTTCGATCATGGCTGCAGCGGCACCGGCCGCCAGCAGGGAGGACTTCCCGGAGCCCGAGGCACCGACCAGAACGATGGGATTCTCCGGTGATTGTTCAGCCAGGTCCACGACACGACCGGCCGGGTCCTCACGGCCGAAGAACCACGGAGCGTCCGCAACGATGTATCTCTCCAAGCCCTGGAACGGGGCGGGAGCACTCGCGGGGCGGGGTCCTGGCAGGCGCCGCACTCGGTGCAAGGCTTCCACCCAGACCTGACGCTCGATCTCGTCCTCGACGCCGCAGACGAGCAGGATCCGTTCGATGACGGCGGTGCCGGCCAAGTTGGGCAGGTGCCGACCGGAGACGTCCCCGCCGATGGTGCTGCTGCTCACGCCGTTTCGTCGCGCCAGGTCACGAACGGCAGAGGCGGGCGTGTTCACGGAGCGTCTGCAGACCGCCGATCCACTCGATGGCCGAGGTGAAGGACCGCGGATCGGGGCTGCCGTCCAGGCTCGCCGACGTTGTCATGTTCCCCCCTGTCCGGTGCCCTGCGCGACAGATCCACCCCGAGCGCGACAACTACTCAAAGCTTATCGTATATTACGGTGAGCAATCGGCGCACGGGAGTGTTCGGCGGGTGTGAACGGTGCGGATGTACCGGCACAGGTCATGTGGTCGTTGTGGGTCGAGCCTGACCACCCATCGGCATGTCGCAGACTTGTCAGGTATCAAGCAAGCTACGGTG
>JAUPKJ010000236.1 GCA_030837505.1 Actinomycetota bacterium | reverse complement strand
GGCCAGAGCCCCCGGGGTGAGCATGTCGATGATCCCCAAGGCGAACATCGTTCCGGCGCTGGGACCTCCGACGTCGTCGATCTGGATCTTGACGCTGAAGGGGAACCGGAACTCCGGCTCCAGGTAGATCCCCAGCACCGTGTGCCCGTCCGCGGGCGAGGCCATGGTCGTCACGTCGACGGCCCGCACCGCGCTGTTCCTTCGGACCGTCAGGCGCACGCTGTCCCCGGCTTTCACCGGTTCCAAACGGGAACGCAGACCCGACAGGCCGTCGATCTTGTTCCCCCCGATCGTCAACAGCACGTCCTCGTCACGCAGGGTCTTCGAGGCCGGCGAACGCTCGTCGATGCCGGCGACCGTCAGCGTGGTGGGCACCGAGATCCCCAGAGCATCCAGGGCGGCTGCGGTGGCGGACTCCTGCGAGCCGACCATCTCCTGCTCGGTCTGCTCCCGCGACTCCTCCTCGCTCTGCCCGGGAGGGAAGAGCACGTCCTTGGGCAGCACGGAGACCGAGCTGTCCGCCCAGCCCTGGACGGCCTGCCACAAGTTGATCCGGTGACCGGGTCCTCCGAAGACCGACACGGTCGTCAGATCGAGATTCCCCTCGGTCGGGTAGGTCTTCCTGCCGCTGATCACGATCAGTTTCCTCCCCTGGGACTCGCCCAGGGTGTTGATCGTGGGGCCGGGTTTGAGCAGCGCGTAAGGGACCGGGAGCAGGGTCGCGATCGCCGCCAGCAGCAGAGTCGTGAAACCGGCCACCAGCAGCAGCCTGTTCTGGGGACGCAGTGTCAGGTCGGCCGGGGCCGAGGGGAGCACGACCCAGGGCGACTCCTGCCCTCCGGGCCCAGCGAGCACTCCGGGTGCAGCGAGCCCTCCGGGCGCAGCGGACGTCCCCGGTTCAGGACGCCCGGACTCTGGCGACGGTATGGGCACCTGGGCCTCCAGGAAGTCGGCCGCGGACCGATCGGGTGGAAAAATGCCCCTGGCCGGTCCGGCGGAGGTCGGGGTGACTACAGCGTAGGTCTGCGGCGCCGGGCCTGTCTGGACCGGGCCTGGCGCACCAGGGCCGCCGTCCCGACCAGGGCCACTGCAGCCCCCGCAGCGCCGAGGGCGGCCTCACGGCGTTCCACCCGCCGTCCGGCCACGGCCCGGTGCCCGCCGAGCTCCCGCAGGAGAGCCGTCAGGCAGGCGGTGTTGTCGTGCTCTGCCTGCCAACCCGCCTCCCGCAGACGGTCGGCGCCGACCACCCAGGGATGCACGACATAGGCCAGGTCACTGGCCGGCATGGGCAGCAGCCCGACCCGGTGGAGTCTCTCCGCCGTCCCCAGAGCCAGCCCGGGGGGCAGCTCGACCCGCCGCAGGCCCGTGAGGGCCTCGACCTGCTGCGTGTCCAGGGACCCCGGGGCCCCGACGGTCAGGGGACCGTCCAACTCGGCGGCCACGGCCGTGCACACGGCCCGGGCCAGGTCTTCCACATGGCAGAACTGCCAGCGGGTCCTGGCGCCCCGGACCGCCAACAGCCGTGGGGCCTCGAAGTGACGGGTCACGATCGTGTCGATCCCCGGGCCCACGAGGGCCGCCGGCCGGATGATCGCCACCCGCAGCCCGGGGTGGACCGAGGGCGCCCGTTCGAGCACCCTCTCCACTTCCAGCAGGTCACCGACCAGACCGTCGTCGGGCACCGCTCGCAGGGGGGCGCCGTCGGGCAGCGGCACCTCGTTGTCCGGCAGCGCCCCGTAGACCATGGCGCTGCTGACGACGACGAGCCGGTCGGCTCCGACGGCCGCCGCGGCCGTGGTCACGGCCTGCACGGCCCGCACCGTCCGTCCTCTGCGGTCCCGGTTCGAGCCGGTCAACGCCGAGGCCAGGTCGTCAGGAGCAGCCACGTGCACGACCACCTCCGCGTCGGCCAGGCACTCGGCCACAGCCGGCGTCGCGACGTCGCACAACCGCCAGGTGACGCCGTCCGCTGACCCTCGATGGTCGTCAATGGCCACGACGGTGCGGGGAATCCCCCCCTCACCGGCCCGACGCGCCAGGGCTCCGGCCACAGCGGCCCCCGTGGGCCCCGCCGCCGAGGTGACAGCGATCACCGGCCCTCTGCGCCCAGAGCGAATCTCATCCCGCTGCCGAGTCATCGTCACCGCCTCCTGGTTACGCTGGTGTTGCTGACCTTTTCATCCTGGCCCAGCCGTTCGTCCCGCTTCAGCAACGCCGTTCGTCCCGCTTCAGCAGCCCGATCTCAGTAACCCGATACTCAGTCACCCGACCGCTCGCTCCGCACCGGGGTGCCCGCCGTCCCCTTGGCTGTTCATCTTGCCCGACCTGCCGGTCGTGCGTGGTCCCAGGACCCGCGCGGATCCCCGACCCCTGCACGAACAGCAACACTCTGCGCAGCCAAGAGCGACCGGCAAGGGGGGCTTCGATCAGGGAGCGGCGTCCGGGGGTGTCCGGCAAGGCGGCAGGACCGTCCGGCCTGGTCCGGTCGAGGCGACGCGCCGGGTGGGTCGAGGCGGCGTGTCTGGTGGGGCTGCGTGATTGCTCTGGCTGTGCAACGGTCAAGGGGCCGCATGATGGCGGGGACCCGCTTCGCTGCGGGCCCAGCAAGCACCAAGTGGTTCAGCAAACACCGAGTAGTTCAGCAAACACCGAGTGGTTCAGCACCGCGAGCTTCAGGCAAGATCGTACGATCCGTGGACGTCGGGTCCGCCGCCCAGGTGGGCAGACCCGAGTACCACCCAGCGCGGCCGGGGAGCCGCGGAGGCCGACAGCCGCACCGGGAGGTGCCCCATGAACGACAGAGGAGTTCCCGGTTCCCCCGAAGGAGAGCCGGACCCCCTGGGCGAGCTGTTCCGTTCCCTGTTCGGATCGGAACAGTCCGGCCTCGGGATGGAGGCCCTGCGCAATTTCCCGGGTCTGGCCCCCCTGGGGAACGACCCCGCGACCCTGCAGGCGCTGGTGGCCCACATGCAACACATGCTCGCGAGCGCAGGGGACGATCCGGTCAACTGGACCGTGGCCCACGACGTCGCCCGTCAGGCCGCTGCCGCCGACGGGGATCCCAGCATGGGCCAGGCCGAGCACCGGCAGACGGCCGAGGCGCTGCGCACCGCGGATCTGTGGCTCGACCGGGTCACTGACCTGCCCTCGGCGACGGCGCGCATCGAGACGTGGTCGAGGGCGGAATGGGTGGAGAACACCCTGCCGGTCTGGAGAACGATCGTCGAGCCCGTGGCCCGACGGGTCGGGGAGGCCCTCGCCACGACGCTGCGGGAGCAGGCTCCCGAGGAGTTCCGGGCCGGTCTGGCCGGGGCGCTGCCCATGCTCCATCGCATGGGTGGGGTCCTCTTCGGCACACAGGTGGGGCAGGCTCTGGGGACCCTTGCCCAGGAGGTGGTCAGCGCCGGCGACATCGGTCTGCCCCTGCTCGGCCCGGGCAGGGCCGCGCTGCTGCCCTCCAACCTCACGTCCTTCGGCGAGGGCCTGGGGCTCGGCACGGACGAGGTCCGGTTGTACATGGCGCTGCGGGAGGCTGCGCACGCCCGTCTGTTCTCCGGGGTGCCCTGGCTGCGGGCCCATCTGCTGGCGGCGCTCGACGATTATGCGCGGGGTATCAGCATCGACACCGCCAAGATCGAACGAGCGGTTCAGGAGATCTCCGTCGAGGAGCTGGAGTCCTTGCAGGAAGCGTTGGCCTCCGGCCTGTTCGAGCCGGAGCGGACCGAGGCCCAGCAGGCCGCTCTCAATCGCCTGGAGCTGGGGCTGGCCCTGGTCGAGGGCTGGGTCGATCAGGTCGTGGACGCAGCGGCCAGCGGCACCCTGCCGCACGCCGCTGCCCTGCGTGAGACCGTCCGCAGACGCCGGGCCACGGGGGGCCCGGCGGAGCACACCTTCGCGGCCCTCGTGGGCCTGCATCTGCGCCCTCGCAGGCTGCGGGAGGCCTCTGCCCTCTGGCAGGCCATGGCGGAGCAGCACGGTCCCGGGGGCCGGGACTCCCTCTGGCAGCACCCGGATCTCCTGCCGACGTCGCAGGCGCTGGCCGATCCTGCGGCGTTCGCCCGGCAGGCGGGGGGGCCCGGCGTGGATGCTCCCGATGCCATGGACGAGGCCCTCGCGGCCCTGTTGGACGAGGAGAAATCGGGCGGGGACGACTCGGAAGGTGCTTAGAGGGCATCCCACTACGCCAGGGCGGTCGGCGGTTCGGGGAGATCGTCGTCGTCCACGTCGTCACCGATCCGCAGGTCTCTGGCGGCGGCGAATCCGTCGAGGTAGCCCCGGGCCCGTTCCAACCGGGGGTAGCGTTCGAGCAGTGCCCAGAACCTGGGACCGTGGCCCTGGACGAGCAGGTGGGCCAGCTCGTGGAGGAGCACGTAGTCAGTGACCCACTGGGGCATTCCCCTCAGCCGGGTGCTGATGCGGATGGTCCGGTCCGCCGGGGTGCACGATCCCCAGCGGTGGTTCTGGTTGCCCACCCAGGAGACGCTCACGGGCTGAGCCAGGCCGTCGAGGTAGCGTCGGGACAGCTCCCGTGCGCGGGTCATGAGTTCTGCGTCAGGGGGCCGGCGGCGGCGGTCCTGGGCCGACAGCCGGGCGACCATGCGGTTCACCCATTCTTGTTCCTGCGCAGGGCTGAACCGCGCCGGGATGAGGATCACGGTCCTCGGACCTTCGCGGTAGGCCGTGACCGTGCGGACCCGACGCCTGCTGCGACGAACTTCGACGCCGTGCGACGGCACCTTCGTGCCGTGGTGCGACGCCACCGCATTCGGAACTGCGTCCACGGAGGAACCGTACCCGCGGTAGGGGCACAATTCCCGGTATCCACAGGCTCAGGCGGCGGGTCCATCGGTTTGTGCCCATACCGGGACACGGTGGTCATCACGGAGGTCTTCAGGCCGCCCCGACCGCAGAAGAACTGTCCCACGTTGACTAACCCCTGACCACTGTCCTACGTTGCGCCGGGGGTCCCGTCACCGGAAGTCTCGCCACAGCGAGGTGCTTGACCAGCGGTTTACTGCCGAAGCCACCCGGATCGCGGTGCTTTAGCCTGCACCGGACGGTGATGTCTCGAGTACGGCCAGATGGATACCAGGTCCTGTTGCGGGGGGGAAGACGCCGTACCCGGACCGGGACCGGCGGACCGCACCGAAGCGGTACCCAGCCGATCAATCTCGTCACCAGCCATGAGGAGCAACCATGTCCGAAGAGACCTACAGCGGGGACTTCTACTGCGTGAAGTGCAAGGAGAAGCGTCAGGCGGAGGGCCGGGTCGTCGAGACCAACGGTCGCCGCATGGCCAAGGGGAAGTGCCCCGTCTGCGGCACCAACCTGAACCGGATCCTCGGCAAGGCCTGAGGCCTTCTCCGGGAGCTCCGGTGCTTCTCCCCTCCCGCTCGGGCGGGACGTGTGGCGCGTCCCGCCCGAGCGGATTCTTCGAATCGCTTCGCTCCCACCGCAGAGGTTCTTCTCCCGGCCCCGGTCCCGGGCTGTGGACGTTCCCGGGCCCGGCCTGCTCGGCTGCCAGGCTGGGGTCCGACCGGTCGGCGGCGTCGTCCTGGGGGGAATGGGTGCTGTTGCAGATCAAGCCCGCACTGTGCCAGGTGTGGCGGGACACCGAAACCCTTCAGATCGGCCTGGATCCGGGGAGGGGAACCCTCCTGTCGGGACTCGGGCCCTTGGACCGGCTGGTCGTGCACCAGTTGTCCTGTGGCTTGGACACCGATCTTCTCCCCTCTGCCACCCCGGCCGTCCCTGACCCGCTGGATTGCCCGAACCCGTCGGACTCCCCGAACCCGCTGAGCGACCGGCCTGCCCGAGGACCGGGTGATGGCGGTGGCTGTGTCCGAAACACCCGACGACCTGTTCGGGTCCGAGGCGGTGTGTGGGATCGACAGACCCACCGCACCCGGCAGATGATCGGGTTGTTGTCGGAGGCCGGGGTCCTGGTGACGTCCAGAACTCCCAGGAGCGTCCTGGCCCGGTTCGGCACTTGCCGGGATCGGCTCGCTCCGGACGCAGCACTGTGGTCGGTGGTCTATCCCCTCGTCGACGACGGGTGGGACCTGTTGGCCGCGCGTTCCCACCGCTGTGTGCGCGTCATCGGGGCGGGCAGGACGGGCGCTGCCCTCGTCGGTCTGCTCGCCGCAGCCGGCGTGGGACGGCTGCTGGTGAGCGATGCCACCCCGGTCACCCCGCAGGACCTCGCCCCCGCCGGGGCCGGCCCGCAGGACGTGGGGGATCCCCGCTCCCACGCCGCGGCCAGGGCTGCGCTCAGGCCGCTCCTGGACCTCCCGCACACCTCGGGGTCCGGTACGGGCGCGCCCGTACCGGGTCCGGAACCGTTCGCGGGGAGGGACGAACAGGTGGATCTCGTCGTCACGGTGGAGCACGACGTGGTGGACGCGATCCGGGCCAAGGGATTCGAACGGGTTCCCCATCTGCCGGTGCTGACCGGTCCCACGGGGACCGTCCTCGGTCCGTTGGTGCTGCCGGAACGGGGTCCCTGTCTGCGTTGTCTGGACCTTCACCGCAGCGACAGAGACCCCCGGTGGCCCCGGGTCCTGGCGGAGCTGCTGTCGCGGCGCCGGGTCGAGCAGCGCGCCGGTGCCCCCGAGGAAACCGTCCTGTCGGCTCTGGCGGCGGCCTTGGCCGCCTTGCAGGTCCTCGCCTTCCTCGACGGCTGCGTCGCCCCGCCGTGCCTGGGGGCGACCCTCGAGATCGAGGCCCCCCACGGATTGATCTCCAGGCGTCCCTGGCCTGCGCATCCCTCGTGCGACTGTCAGGCGGGGACGGTGACGTCCGGCAACAGGACGAACGCCTCCGGCCGCAGGTCTGGGATTCGGGCCGGTGGACGGTGAGAATGACCGGATGAATGACCTCCCCCGACGTGCTGTCTTCCGGACCGCAAAACTGGCGACCCTGCCCATCGGATTGGCGGGCCGTGCGGCGCTCGGGTTCGGCAAACGGGTCGGAGGCCGCCCGGCAGAGGTCGTGGCCGCAGAGTTGCAGGCCAGAACGGCCGAACAGCTCTTCAAAGTCCTCGGAGAGCTCAAGGGCGGTGCCATGAAGATCGGGCAGGCGCTGAGCGTCTTCGAGGCCGCCCTGCCGGACGAGATGGCGGGACCCTACCGGGCGACCCTGACCAAGCTGCAGGACGCCGCTCCGCCGTTGCCCATCGCCGCCGTCCACGGGGTCCTGACCGAGGAGTTGGGAGAGGACTGGCGGGCGTGTTTCCGCAGCTTCCAGGACAGTCCGACGGCTGCGGCGTCGATCGGGCAGGTCCACAGGGCCGAGTGGGCCGACGGCCGGCAGGTCGCCGTCAAGATCCAGTACCCGGGGGCGGCCGAGGCCCTCATGACGGACTTCCGGCAGATGTCCCGTGTGGCGCGTCTGGCGACGAGCTGGGTCCCCGGCCTGGAGATCAAACCGATTCTCCAGGAGCTCATGGACCGGCTCCACGACGAGCTGGACTACGAGTTGGAGGCCGAGTCCCAGACCCGGTTCGCACAGGCGTTCCGTGACGACCCGTCCTTCGTGATCCCGCAGGTGGTCCGCGCGACCCCTCGGCTGATCATCAGCGATTGGATGGACGGCGAGTCCCTCTCCCGGGTGATCGCTTCCGGTTCCCCCGAGGAACGCGATCTCGCGGCCCGCCGCTACATGGAGTTCCTGCTCGCGGGCCCGGGCAGGGCCGGCCTGCTCCACGCGGACCCCCATCCGGGCAACTACCGGCTGACGGGCGACGGCCGGTTCGGGATCCTGGACTTCGGCGCGGTCAAACAGCTGCCCGAGGGCATCCCGGTCCAGGTCGGGCGACTTCTCACCCTCGCTCTGCAGGAAGACGCCCGAGCGGTCGTTTCGGGACTGCGCGAGGAGGGCTTCATCAAACCGACCATCGACGTCGACCCCCAGGAACTCCTGACCTACCTCGCACCGTTCCTGGAGCCCGTGCGCCCGGAGACCTGGAGATTCTCCCGTCCCTGGCTGCGCGGGCTGTTCGCCTACCTCAACGACGTCCGCCGTCCCCAGTGGTCCGTGGGGCTCAAACTCAATCTCCCCCCGGAATACCTCATGATCTACCGCGTCTGGAGCAGCGGGATCGCCGTCCTGTGCCAGATCGACGGCGAAGTACCCGTCGGGGAGGTCCTGGGACGTTGGTTGCCCGGCTACGAGCCTGCCGTCTCCCCCGGGTCCGCGAGCTCCCCCGGGCCCGGGGAGGACGGCTCCTGAAGATCTCCGCCGGGGGCCGACGGAGATCTTCGGTTGCCGACCGGAGCCCGCTCGGCGCCGAAACGTCGACCGGCGGAACAGGCCCTAGGATCAGAAAAACAGCGGCCTGTCTTCGAGGGGACGGAAGAAAGCCATCATGACAGCGGTAGCGCTTCCGGTGGGCCCGTCGTCCCGGCCTCCCCGACATTCCTCCTGTTTCTTCCGCACTCCCGATCCGGGTGACGGAAGGAAAGCCCTCGTCCAGATCACCGACCGCTGCAACCTGCACTGCGCCCATTGCAGCGTCTCGGCCGGGGCGAGGGGCGACGACCTGTCGGCGGACTCCTTCCGGGACATCGTGCTGCCCCGGTTGCGCGAGGCCGGGGTGACGCGCGTGACCCTCACGGGGGGCGAGCCGTTCCTGCACCCCGACTTACTGCAGATCTGCCGTGACCTGCGCACTGCCGGCCTTCCGATCGGGATCTGCACGAACGGGACCTCGACCGGGGACGACGACATCGAGGCCCTGCGCGGCCTGGGCGGGATCCACGTCACCGTCAGCCTCGACGGTTTCCGCGCGGGCAGCCACGGGAAGTTCCGGGGACTGCGCAGCAGTTTCGAGGTCACGATCGCCACGGTGCGGGCCCTGGGAGAAGCGGGACTCCTGCGGGGGCTGGTCTGCACCCCCAACACGCTCTGCGAGAAATCGGAATTTGCAGAACTGTGCGATTTCGCCCTGGAATCAGGTGCCGGTCATGTCCTCATGAACTCACTGGCTTCCTTCGGCAGGGGCGTCAAGAGCCGGCGCCCCCTCGCCGCGCAGGAGGAGATGCTGCGCGAGATCGTTCGCAGCACCGCGCGCCAGGCCGCGGAGGGGCTGGAGATGCTGTACGTGAGGTTCCCCGTCGGGGCCGGACAGCAGGATCACGTCCCCGACCGGTGCTCTGCCGGACGCCTCGTCTCGGTCCTCCCCGACGGCACGACGTCCGTCTGCCCCTACCTGATCTACGCCGCCAGGACCCCGTCATCCCTTTACAGCCCCGCCCAGTTCACTGCGGGCAACATCCTCCACGGGACCGTCGCTGCGGCTCTGGACAGGATCGAGACCTGGCTCGACGATCGCGTCGGCCGTCCGGCCCCGTCATCGGCCTGCGCCGCCTGCCCACTCGCCCCCGACTGCGGCGGCGGTTGCCCTGCGGCCGTCATCGCCGACGGCGGCCGATTGGGTGATCCTGATCTTCAGCAGTGTCCGCCTGCGGCAGCACCCTTCCCGGCCACCGGCCACGAGGCGGTGTTCAACAGGAGACAAGCTCTCTGCGGGACTCGATGAACTCCAGTTCCTCCCGCACGCAGGGGGGACAGGTGTAGCTGCGTTCCTGGGACACGACCGCCATCCCCCACAGGTGAACCGGCTGGTCCGACGTTGGCGCCGATCCGCAGACCGAACAGCACGTGCTGGGTCTCATGACTCACTCCATCCGCCTTGCGACGATCGATGTCCGACTGGCACCTCGACGCTAGGCGTCTTCTCGGTACGGGCGGCTACGGGCGCGGAACTTCTTCGTTACAGATCTATTGCCCCGCGTGACAAGACATTACAATATGTGATCCCCGTGTAACTGTCAGCCGCCGAATCGGTGTCCCCCCGATAGGCCCCTCCACGAACCGGCACAGAAGGATTCGGGGCCGGACCATCCCCTCGCATGGTCCGGCCCCGCAATTCACCCGATCTGACGTTCGAACCTCCCGATCGGTTGCATCGGTCTTGCCGCCTCGTTCCTTACCGCCTCGGCCCGTGCCGCCCCGGGTCAGGACCGACCGGGTGACCGGTGGCCGACAGGGTGACCGGTGACGGGACACCACGGTGACACCTTCCCCTCGCCGACGCGCCTGTCGCCGATCGCTCCCACCGTCCCGATAGGGCCGTTCCCACAGCCGGCCCTACGACAGCCCGTGGAACGACGCAGACCGACGCAGGACGGCCGACGAGGGCCACTCCCGCGAGTTCTCGCCCGCCCCGAACCGGGTGATGCTCTCCCCGTCCCCGCACGCCGGCGAGGTCTGATCGCAGACCTCCCCGTCACGGAGCGGGAGGGCTCCCGCAGCGAGGAGACGGTCCGAGACCTCTGCGAGCCGGGCACCGTGCGTCCGACACAGAAGACCGAGGTTCCGTATCATGCTGCGACCTCACATTTGCGAGGCCGACCCCGGGGACGTTTACGAGGCACGACAACGCCGGCCATGAACAGTTCTCCGCCCCAGACCCCCCAGGGCTCCCGCCGTTCGAGTGCGCTGGCCAGGCAGGCGCAGCGCACCGGACAGCTCTGGCACAGGACCTTGGCGTGTTCCACTTCCCCGGGGGACTCCGCGAACCACAGTTCCGCGTCATTGACCCGGCACGGAATGTGGTGGGAATTCTCCTCGTCGACGTCGTCAGCAACACGGTCCAGAAGGGCCATGAGCTGCATGGTCGACACCTCCTCGTCTCATCGGCAACAGCGCTGGGGCCGTTGTCCTGGCGGATCTCCGGTCGAAACCGGTGCCGGGAACGCGCTTTTCGTCCCGGTCGGGGCCGCGAGTCCATGAGAAAGGCCGCGGACCCTGTCTCGGGTTCCGCGGCCTGGAGGAGCCGACCTGCTCAGGAGCTAGGCCGGAGGTCTCCAGGGGTGGGGACCCGTTATGGGCTTGGTCGTGAAATTGGTGAAGGCTCCGGGCAGGGCAGCCATCTGCTGGGGCAAATGCGCAGTGGCGCGGACGGACCCGTCCGGCGACTTTCGGCCGCCTTCGTCCGCCCGCAGCGCATAGTTGTCGCCGATGCGGAACGGAACCGGGCCGGTCCCCCGCTCGCCACGAAGTCGCGGCTCGACGCCCACCCCTCCGGTGACACCGGACAGTCGGGCGGGCGCAGACAGCGGTTGTCCTCCGAAGGCGAATCCAGGCAGGCCGACAGCCTCAGAGACGTTCCATCGATCGGTGGTCTTCATGACTGCCCTCCTTCCCGGTCCAGACTCCGACAGTTATAACGGTCTTCAACAACAGTCTTCCGGCCCAACGGCCGTCCGACAGTTGGAACGAACAGATCGAATGATCACATCCAAAATGATCACATCCGATCGGGTGGTCACCAGACGACTCGGTTCCCAGTACTACCATGCCACATCCGATGTCCGGATCTTGCAGGACCTCGGGATTCGGGTGTTGCCGGGTCACCCATGGGGAACCCCCGCAACCGAGTCGAGGCTAGAGTGACGGACCGCAGGTCCACAACCCATTTTTCTCCCCCAGCAGTTCCAGCAGGTCGGAGCCGTACTTATCGGCTTTTGCCCGTCCGACACCCGGTATCCCTGTCAGGGCGGACCGGTCCTGAGGGCGGATCTCCGCGACCGCGGTGAGAGTGGCGTCGGTGAGTACTGCGTAGGCCGGGACGGAGGCCGACCGGGCGATCCCGGCTCTCCAGTGGCACAGCCGGTCCCACAGTCCCTGGTCGTAGGTGGCCGGGCAACGGCTGCAACGCCCCACCTTGCGTTCGGCGGCAGTCGTCAGGGGCCTTTCGCAACGGCGGCAGGTCGCCACTCTGTACACCAGAGGTTCCCGGGCGGAGTCCTTCCGAGCGTCCCGGACGGTGGTCCCGGCCCCGCCGAAGAGTCCGTCGAGGAAACGCGAGGGGTTCCGGATCGGGTGCCCACCGGGGGCCCGGGCGCGGGCCCAGGACAGGTACAGGTGCTCACGGGCCCGCGTGAAGCCGACGTACAGCAGTCGCCGCTCCTCCTCGACGGCCGTCACGTCCTGGGCGAAGGAGATCGGCAGGAGTCCTTCGCTCAGCCCGATGAGCACGACGGCATCCCATTCCAGACCCTTGGCCGAGTGAAAGGACGCGAGGGTGACTCCCTCGACCGTGGGGGCGTGCTGCGAGTCGGCCCGCTCCTGGAGTTCCTCGACGAGGTCCGACAGGGTCGCTGAAGGCCGTGTGCGAGCCATGTCCTCGGCCAGGCTCATCAGTGCGTGCAGGGACTCCCAGCGCTCCCTGACCGCCCCCGAGGCACTGGGGGGACGCGAGGTCCATCCTGCGGTGGACAGGACGTCCCCGGCCTGGGTCGGCAGGTCCCCTCCCCCCTGTCCGGCCCGGGCCGCCCCGCGCAACAGCATGATGGCGTCGCGGACCTCCTTGCGGGAGAAGAAGCGTTCCCCTCCTCGGATCTGGTAGGGGATCTGGGCCTCGGTGAGGGCCGCCTCGACGGGTTGGGACTGAGCGTTCGTTCGATACAGGACAGCGATCTCACGCAGGGACACCCCGGTACGCGACAGGGCACGGATCCGGCGCACGGTCTCCTCGGCCTCAGCGACGTCGTCGTCGAGGACCTGCAGGACGGGTTCGGGTCCCGAGGGCCGCTGGGCCAGGAGTTCGACGCGGTGGCGGATCGCGGACCGGCCGCCCCGGGTGAGCAGGGTGTTGGCGAGGCCCACCACTTGGGGGGTCGATCTGTAGTCCCGGACGAGGCGGACAACCTGCGCCCTGGGGTACCGCTGTGAGAACCCGAGCAGGTGTTCGGGGGAGGCCCCCGTGAAGGAGTAAATCGTCTGGCTGGGGTCCCCCACGACGCAAATGTCCTGGCGGTCACCGATCCACAGGTCCAGGAGCTGTTGTTGAAGGGTGTTCACGTCCTGGTACTCGTCGACGACGAAGGTGCGGTACTGGGAACGGATCGTCCGGGCGATCTGGGGGTATTCTCCGAGGATCCCGACGGCCAGGAGAAGGACGTCCTCGAAGTCGATGACGTTCCGTTCGGTCTTGACCTCCTCGTAGACCTCCAGGAGACGGGCGACCGTCGCACTGTCGAGGCCGGCCGGGTCGCCGCGACCGGAGCGTCGGGCCTCCGCCGGGTAGGTCTGCGGCGTCAGCAGGGTCACCTTCGCCCATTCGATCTCTGCGGCAAGATCACGGATCGCCGCTCTGTCGACGGTCAGTCTCAGACGCAGGGCTGCGTCCGCGACGAGAGCTGCCTTGTGCTCGATCAGCGGGGGTAGTGCCCCTCCGATGGCTCGTGGCCAGAAATAGGACAGCTGTCGCAGGGCTGCGGCGTGGAAGGTCCTCGCCTGGACCCCGGGGACACCGAGGTGGCGCAGGCGGGTGCGCATCTGGCCGGCCGCTCGGGCCGTGAAGGTCACGGCGAGGACGTGTTGGGGTTGGTGGATCCCGCTGAGGACGCCGTAGGCGATGCGGTGGGTTATGGCCCGGGTCTTCCCGGTGCCCGCGCCGGCGAGCACGCACACCGGGCCCTGTTGGAGAGTGGCGACCGTCCGCTGCTCGTCGTCGAGGGCCTGCAGGATGCCGTCAGCGCTCATCGGGGGCGCAGGGGGCCCCTGAGGAAGGACGGTCTCGGTCATGGGCCCATCCTCGCAGGAGATCCTCGAACGGATGGCGCCAGGCGGTCGCGCGGGAAGGATCTTGGAAGCTTCGCCCCGGGTACGAGAGCAGGGTCCCTGCGAACACAACGTAGGCGGGTTCCCGCACGGGCAAGCAGGGCGCTGGGGTGGTGGGTGTTTTTTGGGGCAAAGACTGGGCGGTGGGCAAAGTGCGAGCGGCGGCCCTTTGGGGGGCCGCCGCTCGTGGGGGGGTGTCCGGCGGTGTCCTACTCTCCCACCCGGTTCCCCGGGCAGTACCATCGGCGTTGGCAGGCTTAGCTTCCGGGTTCGGAATGGGACCGGGCGTT
>JAUPKJ010000235.1 GCA_030837505.1 Actinomycetota bacterium | reverse complement strand
TGGCCGAGGTCATACCTCCGCCCGGCTGTCGACGACCCCCCGTCGCACCGCGACACCCCGCGTTGCCCATAGTCCTGCCGGCGAGGAGAAGAGCCAGGGCTGTCCGCTGGGTGTCCTTCAGATCCCGACCGACCCGTCCGAGCCAAGCAGCGTTCGTTCGTCGGACACTGTGCGATCGGACAGGAGACCCCTGAACGACGTGGCCTTGTCCCGGGATGCCGGAGGGATCATCCCCGCCCTCACGAAGTCATGACGCATCGTGCGGATCCCCGAGCAGAGGGCGAATCCTCCGGACTCGTCCACCGGCCCGCCCTCCTCCTCGATCGGACAACACCACACCCAATTTAGGACTTCACCGCCATGAGTTAGCTCGAACACCCCGAAGAAGCTGTTTTCCGAGGAACTGACTCCAGTTTTCGAGGAGTACTGGCGTCCCGTGGCCCCCGAGCCGACATCGTCACGGGCCGTGCCCAGGAACCAACCGCCGGAGGGTCAAGACCGCAGCCGAGTGAGGGCGGCCCCGCCGTGCCCGCCAGAAACCGGTCCGGGCACGGCGGGGCCGCCCTCAAGTTTTCCGCCGGTTCCCGGGGGAGTCGGCGGAAAACCGATTCTTCTCTCACCATCCCCAGGGGTTTGCGTTCTGGTCATCGATGTGGACCCAGAAACGGATGTCGGCAGGAACGACGCCATGGGCCCAGTAACGCCAGCCCCCACGCTCGTAGGTGCCACCGTTGTCCCACCAGCCGTCGTGGAACTCCCCCATTCTCCATCCGTCACCGAAATAATTGACGCAGGTCTGATTCGCCACTGCCAGGCTCGTCAAACTCGTCCCCCTGATCGGAGGGGTGAGAGCGACCCAGCCCCGCGACCAGCCGGAGTAGTACCCGGAAGGCATGGCCACGCCGGGAGAGTAATACAGATTCACCCCTTCCGGAGGGACGATCTCCTCTGGGACCGATTTGAAACACAGGAGGGGCAACGACCGTGTCACCGGGGTGTCACCGTGGTACGGATCGGATTGGTCATCGAAGCCGACCAACACCACGCCGACCGGCTCCTGAACGTGGACGGTCCAGGTCAAGGCCTTGCGAACAGATAGCGCAGCGGATGGCCCCGCGATCGCCGGCCCGGTCCAGGCCACGGACATGCTGGTGGCCACGGCCAACGCGGACATCGCCACGATCCTGCGGTTCCTGAGAAAACGCCCGACTGGGAACATTGTCATCTCTTCTCTCATCGAAGCACCGAAACAGTACCGGCCCCTGAGAAATCCCACCGGACCTGACGAGAACGAGTCCGACAGGAATGATCGCATTCTTTGAAGGCCATCGAGTACGCAGCAGGAAAAGCTGTCGATGGCTGGGCCCCGAGGTGCGGTCATCCTAACGCCGATAAGAATGTCCTGTCCGACGGTCGGGAAATAGATCTTCGAACTCCGTCGGCGAGTTCGGGAGGATCTCCCGGACCGCGTCAGGCCGCCCGCAGCAGTCCCCTCTCCCCTTGCTGTGTCCCGGAGAGGAAGATCCTCGTCCGGGCAGGGGCCTCAGCCCAGGGAGCGGGCGGCGGCCGTGCCGACGCCGAGGGCGACGGCCACGAGCAGGACAGCGAAGACCCTGGTCAGGGTGCGGACGGGCAGGCGGTTGGTCAGCCAGGCGCCGGGGACGGTGCCCAGCACGGCGAAGGCTGCGAACGGCACCAGGACCGACCAGTCGAGGTCCACCGGGGCCCCGACCCGGGCGGCCAGGGCCGCGCCCGAGTTGACCATCGTGATCACCAAGGAGGTTCCCACGGCTTGCGGCATGGGCGCGCCCAGGATGAGAACGAGGGCCGGGACCGTGGCGAAGCCGCCCCCCACCCCGAACACCCCGGTGAGCAGTCCCAGGCCCAGCGCCGCCGGGACGATGCGAACAAGACTCGCCGGACGGCGTGAGGCTCTCCCCCGGCCGGCCGCGACGTCGGGTTCGGGGTCGGCCGGGGCACGTCCGGCTGTCGGTGGTTCGCCGGCGGTGGTCGCCGGTGGGGTCCCAGCGTCCGGTCCCCGCTGTTTCACCATGGCGATCGCGGCCACGAGGATGAGACCGGAGAAGGCCAGCAGGAGCAGATCCTGGTCCGCCCCCACGGCCAGCCGCGTGCCCAGCAGCGCTCCGAGGGACCCCAAGGCCCCGAACAGCAGTCCCTGCCGCCAGCGGACCATCCCCCGCAGGGCGTGGGGAACGACACCGGACACGGACATGAGTCCGACGATCACGAGGGAGGCCGTGGTCGCGGTGAGCGGTTGCTGTCCGAGCAGGTAGATCAGAGCGGGCACGGTCAGGACCGATCCCCCGGCACCGAACCCACCCATGATCGCCCCGATGGCCAGTCCCAGACCCGCCGCGATGAACACCACGTCAGTCATCCTGTCGTCTCCGGGACACGATGGGCGGGCCGGAAACCCGTGAGAGATCTCATACGGCCGCGGCCGGGACGACGTCGAGCCCCGCTCCACGCGCCGAGGAGAAGTCGTCGTCGATCGCGACCACGTCCCGGCCGGCGGCTGCCAGGACGGAGGCCGCTATCGAGGCCCGATAGCCGCTCGCACAGTGCACCCAGATCTGGCCGGGAGGGACGTCGTCCAGACGTTCCAGCAGTTCATGCAGGGGGATGTGCACGGCTCCCGGAAGATGACCGGGCAGATACTCCAGATCGAGACGCACGTCCAGAACAACTGTCCGGTGTTCTCTGTGACGTTCCAGGTGCTCGCGCAGACCCACCATGTCGGTCACGGGGAAGGACCCCACGGGGCGGTCGGACCACTCCTCGACCTCCCCCGTGGCGGCGGCCGCGGGGCGATCGACGCCGATGCGCACGAGTTCCCTCTGGGCCTCTGCGACGTGCTCGGCGGTCCGGCCCAGCAGGGTCACGGGGGTCCCCCACGGCAGCAACCAGCCCAGGTAGGTGACGAACGGGCCGTCCAGGGAGAAGTTCAGCGTCCCGGGCACGTGGCCGGCGGCGAACGCAGTGCCCGAACGCAGGTCCACGACCCATTCCCCCGCCTCGATCCGTGCCCGCAGACCGACGGCGTCCGCCGGCGTCGGCGGGCTCAGGTCCACCGGACCCGGTCCGGCGGAGTTCGCGGGAGCCATGCGGACGTAGTAGGCGGGGTACTCGTCCAGACCCTGCAAGGTCTGGGTCACGAAGTCCTCCACGTCCAGGGTCAGCGCCGGGTTGCGCAGGGCCTCGTCACCGAGCGTCGAGGACGTCCCCTCGGTCTGGGTCGCCGCGCAGAAACTGCCGAACCCGTGGGTGGGGTAGACGGGCGTCGTGGCAGGAAACTGTTCCAGAAGACGACGGGCCGAGGTGTGCTGGTGCCGGGCGAGTTCGTCCGCGTACTGGGAGCCGAGCAGATCCGGACGCCCGGTCGATCCGTACAGCACGGACCCCCCGGTGAAAACCCCGATGGTCTCACCCCGGTTGTCCACGGCATAGGAGAGATGCGTGAAGGTGTGTCCGGGGGTTCCCAGGACACGGATCCGCAGCGTCCGCGAGACCTCCAGGACATCACCGTCAACGACACCCGTGTGTTCGAACTCCAAGCGGTCCAGGGCGTTCAGAACGTAGGCAGCGCCCGTGGTCCTGGCCAGTTGGTATCCCCCGGTCACGTAGTCGTTGTGCACGTGGGTCTCCAGCACGTGGGTCAAGCGCAGGCGTCGTGATTCCAACAGCTCCACGAACCTGTCGATGTCGCGTTGAGGGTCGATCGCGACTGCGACCTCGCCGTCGGTGACCAGGTAGCTGCGGTCCCCCAGACCGGGTGTTTCGATCGTGATGACGTCGACCATGACGTGCTCCCTTTTCGACGAGTTGGTTGGGAACGGTGGGGACGGCGGGTCGTTCCCACCCCACCCACGATACGCATACCCCCGGGGGTATGCAAAAGGTGCAGGTATCCCATATCAACATCGTGTTCTGGGGACGGGAAGCGCCGGGGCCAGCCCTTCGGGCGGGCCGGCCCCGGCGCGCAACTCCTTCAGCGCTCCGTACGGAGCGCCGGTAGGTCAGCCGAGGCTGCAGGTCTCGCCGTTGAGCGCGAACTGCTCGGGGGCGTCGTTGCTACCGCTGTAGCTGGCCTGGAAACCGAAGGAGGCCTTGGCCCCGGGCGCCAGGAGGTTGTTGTAGCTGGCGTTGCGGGCAGTCACCTGGTTTCCGGACTGGGTGACGGTGGCGTTCCACGCGCTGGTGACCTTCTGGTTCCCGGGCCACGTCCAGCTCAGGGACCAGCCGTCGATGGCGTCGCTGCCGGTGTTCTCCACGGTGACGGCGGCCGTGAAACCGCTGTTCCAGGTGTTGTCCGAGTACGTCACCCGACAGGTCCCGGTCTGCGGGTCCGTCGGGGTGTCGCTCGGGGTCGGGTCCTCACTGGGGGTCGGTGTCGGGGTCGGGTCCTCACTCGGGGTCGGCGTGGGATCGACCGTGCCCCGGCCCTTCTTGAGTTCCTCGAGCACCGCGGTGTAAGCGGCCTTCTTGGTGTAGCTGCCGTTGCTCCCGGTGAACAGCAGACCCCGTTCCGAGGAACGCCAGGACTCGCTGTCGGAGATGCCCCACACGGTGATCCCGGTGCACTTGGACACGTTGAGACAGGCCCGCACGACCTTGCGGTAGTTCTCGGCCTGTCCTTTGCCGATGTCGTTGTTGCTCAGGTCGTCGTCGATGTCCAGTTCGCTGAGGTGCACCTCGACACCGAGTTCCGCGTAGCGCCGGATGTTCGCCTCGAGGTCATCGGTGATGACGCTGTTGGGGTTGTCGTTGAAGTGGGCCTGGAACCCGACGCAGTCGATGTACTTGGTGGGTTCCTGGCTGTACTTCTTGACGATCTCGTACATGGCGTCGGACTTCTTGTTCTTGGACCCGCCCTTGACCGTCAAACCTTCGATGTCGTAATCGTTGATGCACAGTTTGGTCTTCAGGTTGTTCGCCTGGACGACCTGGCGGGCCTGTTTGAACGAGTCCCGGATGTAGTCCGTGTCGGTGCTGTCGAAGTAGTCGCCGTCGTTGTTCGCGTCCTTGTCCAGGGTGTGCGGCCACTGGTTGCGACGATTACCGGTGTTGTTGTCGTCCAGGGACTCGTTGACGACGTCCCAGTAGGCGATCTTGTTGCCCCACTTCAGCAGGACGTTCTTGATGTAGGTGTTCAGTGTGGACTGGTTGGCGCCGGACAACGATCCGGCCTGCGAGTACCAGACCATGGTGTGACCGCGGACGATCATGTTGTTGTTCTGGGCGTAGTTGACCAGGGTGTCGGCGTTGCCGGTGTTCTGCACGGTCCCGCCGGAGCCGGCGATCGCCTCGGGCTTCATCTCGTTCTCGGGGGTCAGCTGGTTGAACTCCTGTCCGACGATGCTGCTGAGTCTGCCGGGCGAGGCCGCGACCCCGAAGAACAGACCGGCCTTGGCCGCGGCGACCCCGAGGCTGTCACCGGTGGCGGCCTGAGCCGGTCCGGGCTGCAGCGAAACCGCACCGGCTGCCACGAGGGCACCCGCCGACAGCACCACGAGGGCCGAACGGATCTTCGAGAGACCTGAGCTGCTGCTCACGAAGGCGCTCCTTTCAGGAACGGGCTGAGAGGGGAATCACGATCGAAGGTCACCTCTGGGAAAGTGGCTCAAGGGTCGAGCCGGAGGCATTCGAACGTCAACCGTCCTGAACGCGTGCGCCGAGGTGGGTGGCGGATCTCCGGCGCCGTCGGGCCACGGGGTCCGCTGCCGCTCGCGGGCCGCAGCCGTGAAGGATTCGCGGCCCCGCAGCGGCCTGCCGCGTGGGGTCGTCCCTGTTGACAGCGTGAGAAGCGCCCAGGACCGGGTCCCGGACGGGACAGCGGATCCCCTGCGGGATTTTACGTTTCGCTATCATGCGCCCGGCGCTCGGGCGGGCGGGAGATTCCGCCGCCTCCGCCGTCCGCCGTGTGAAACCTTCCGGGCCTGTTCCGGAACACGACCTACCCCTTGAGGCCCCCGTAGCAGGACAGCTCACCGTCCTCGTAGCGGGCCACGACGTTCTCGTAGTTGGGGTGCTGGGCTCCGCAGACCGTGGCCCCCTCCACCGAGACCGAGCACGACCAGCCCTTCTCACCGTTGACGAGCAGGTCGGACCGGGCTTTCACGCCCGCCATGTTGCGGTATTTGCCTTTGCAGTAACCAGACAGGTTCTCCATGCCCCCGTTGCCGCCCGCACGATGACGACCGGGCTCGACGTAGCAGATCCCCGTGTAGAGGTCCGCGGGGTCGTCGTAGTCGAAGGAGAAGTGCTGGCCCGGCTGAAGATCGTAGTGATAGGCACAGGCACCGATCATGCTGATCGCGACCGGGCTGTCGGAGGCGCTCACCCTGTTGTCCGTCATCCGTGTGAAGCAGATCACCCGTGGGACATCCGGATCCGACACATCGAGTTTGCCGGTCAGGTATTTGATGCTGTCGCAGTACCCCTGAATGTCGATCCCATTGATCTTCGTCCCTCGGGCGACGGGTCCTTTGACGGGCTCCGAGGAGGTCCCGCCCCCGGGGGAGTCCCCAACACCCACCAGGCTGAGGGCGCCCGTCGACACGACCACAACGACCATGGTGAGGACCGAGGACCCCGGATGTTCCTTCACGAACTCCACGGTCCTCTGGTAGAGGTTCTTGAAAAAATTCAGCACAGTGACGACGAAGGTGAAGTCCATGCTTCTCACCGTTCCTTCGGACGAGGGGCCCCAGTCCGTCCCTCCACGACCGAGAAGACCTGTGGAAATGCTCAGCAGACATTGGGGTGTGAGGTTTCTCAGATGTCGAGATAAGCGCGCTGTCGCCGTCGGCCGGTCCTCATGAGACATTCAGGCCGATTGTTCGAAACCCTTGACAACAACTGAGTGCGTGTGAGCCTACACGGGCGAGGAGAGTCCGAGGGCTGTTTTCCGCCAAGATTGTGAACAGCCGCGACTCGCAGGTCGTGCCAGCTTTCCCCGGGGGAGGCATTCGGGTTGTCCGGGCATTGGCCGCCCGCGTCGTGGTTCCCATGCCCCTCCGCCTGCCCATGGTCGAACGATCCGGTTCCCCGGCCGTTGAGCCTTTCGACGGTCCTGGACGTTGTCCTGTTTGACGACACCGGTGGTGACGGCCCCGCGCCCTCACCCTGCTTCGGACGAGAACCTCCTGGGGCAACGCTGTGAAGGAAACACTCGGACCCTCGCCGCAGGTTCCCAGGTCTCCCCTTGGCCGCAGATCCTCCGACGCCCCGACGGCGTTTCGAATACCGAGAACGACGACATCGACCTCGTGCCCGCACTGGTTCTTCGCGTCCTGGACCGTACCGGACCCTGCGGTTGCGGGAGATCTCGGTGAGAGACTCCGCGAGGAGGTGGCTCCAACCGGTGAACGGCGGCCGGACACCACGCCCAAAGTGGTCCCGGAAGGGCCGTCGCCGCCGATCCATGTCAAAACAGACTACTTGTCCACCCGACTGAACAGATCTCCCGAGCGTCCCATCGCCGTCTCCAGGATGTATAAGGGCAGCTCTTATAACTGTACTTATACATCCTGCGGGGAATCCTCGACTGCTTCCAGCGCCCGACACGCCTCCAGGCGCGGGCAGGTTCCGAGGCCACGGGCCCGGACAGCAATGAGCGCCTCGGACCAGCCGGCCCGGGGCGCCCATCGAGACTGCATGATCCTCCGCTCACGCGGAGCCCCCGGTGGTCACAGAACGAGTCACCGCAGGTCGGGCGCTCGTTCTGCGAATGCCGAGGCAGCCCCGCACCCTGCGCGGCCGGAATCAACACCCGGACAAGTCGGGCGGACGGTCGCGACCGGGCCGGGGTCTGTCAGGCTCCGTCGACGAGAAGTCTCCAGGTCGCGTAGGCGGCGCGCTGCCGCTCGCGGCCCAGCGCCCGCCACGAGCGATGATCGGCGTCCGCGAGGTAGGTGTCCGCCGCGCGCAGGCGCCGCGGGTCCGAGCCGGTCAACTCGCTGCGCCTCCCGAGCGGGTCGATGACCAGGGAGGTCAGGAACGCCACGTCGAGCAGGTGCCGATCCGGGTCGTGCAGGCGGGTGGCGTCGGCCTTGAGCAGCAGCGCGCCGAGCAGGTTCGGGATGGGGACGAGCACCTCCCGGCCTGCGTACTCGACCGGCACGAGTTCGAGCCGCTGCAGCGCCTGGGTGCCGCCGGGGACCTCGACAGTGGTCCGTCGACCGACCGTGCGAAGGGCTGCTCTCTTGGGCGGGTGATCGGGAGCGAGCGCTCCGACGCCGAGGCCCAGGGTCTCGGCTCACCGGCGAGCATCAGCAGCAGCGTCCACACGTTATGGACGGACAGAGGTCGGGTGGCCGGACGGTCCCTGTCCGCCAGGTCGAACACGCTCGCCCGGTCCAGCAGCAACCGGTTCGCCATGACCTGGCCCGACAGGGCTCCCTCGTGCCACAGCACGCGGACACGCTGCGGCGACAACCCCAGCCGCTCGGCCGCCTCGGCGGTGCCCATTACCTCGTCCATACCCACTCACTATTGCGACAAGGGTTTCCCTAGGAAAACCCTACTCGCAAGGCCGTCAGTCCACGGTCACGCCTGGAAGAGCGTGGTGCCGACGATCGACTCTGGTACGCAGCTGCCGGCGCTTCGCCCCGTTCGGGGTAGTACGCATCCGAACACCCGCGTCAGCCATGATGATCACCGGGTTCAGTGTGGCCCCGCACGGAACCCGGTGATCAGCAAAACGCTGTTGTTGCAGGTGGGACGGTGGGGTCCCATGGTGGAGGTGGCGGGAATCGAACCCGCGTCCGCCAACGTAAAACCAGGGCTTCTCCGGGCGCATCCTGCTATGGCTTTTCTCAGCCCCGGTGCTCACACAGGCAAGGCACCGAACCGGGCTCAGTCGCTGTTGATGTTCTCGCAGATCCCGCGACCGGATCTGACGAGCAGTGGCCCTCTAGTCGACGCCGGACACCGGGGCGAAGGCACACCCGGGCCGACGGACTTTCCCCTCGCCTCAGGCGGCGAGTTCGAAGTCGGTGCGCGAAGAATTGGCACCTATTGGTTTGCGACGATGGTTCACGAGATCACGTCGCCTTCTCGGCCCGCTTCTCCTGGATCAACGTACGACGTCGAAACCTGTCACCCCCTGTGCAGTTGTGTCACCCACACTACCCCCTACCCCGCGGGGAAGCGCACTCGGCCGTCCCCCACCCGGCCGTCGCGAGCCGGAGCCACCGGCCGGCGGACCCTCTCAGCGGTCGGCCCGCAGACTCAGCGGTCGGCCCGCAGACTCAGCGGTCGGCCCGCAGGCTCATCGCGCGCGAGGCCTCACGCTTGTCCTGGCGCTCACGCAGGGACTGCCGCTTGTCGTAGTCCCGTTTGCCCCGGGCCACGGCCAGTTCGACCTTGGCCCGGCCGTCCTGGAAGTACAACGACAGCGGCACGATCGTCATCCCGCGCTCGCGGGTCGACTCGGTCAGACGACGGATCTCCATACGGTGCAGGAGCAGTTTGCGACGGCGCCGGGGCTCGTGATTCGTCCAGGTTCCCTGGGTGTACTCGGGAATGTGGACCTTCTCCAGCCACATCTCGCCGTCGCTGGCCGTCGCGAACCCGTCGACCAAGGAGGCCCGCCCCGCCCGCAGGGACTTGACCTCCGTCCCCCTGAGAACCAGACCGGCCTCGAAAACATCCTCGATCAGATAGTCGTGGCGGGCCTTGCGGTTGGTCGCCACGACTTTTCGACCGCGTTCCCTGGGCACATCTCCTCCTCGGCGGGCACCCCGCCGGTGCGGTGATGCAGGACTCCCACTCTATGACGACGATCTCGTCTCCCTCATCCGGGATCTACCCGGTGTCAC
>JAUPKJ010000234.1 GCA_030837505.1 Actinomycetota bacterium | reverse complement strand
CCTCACGGTGGAGTGGCCGAGAGGCGAGGCAACGGCCTGCAAAGCCGTCTACGCGGGTTCAAATCCCGTCTCCACCTCGAGGACCTGGTTCCGCTGGGGATCAGGCTGCTCTGCGGGCGATTAGCTCAGTGGGAGAGCGCTTCCTTGACACGGAAGAGGCCACTGGTTCAATCCCAGTATCGCCCACCGCATTGGTGCAGATCACAGGCCGGTTCCCTCCGGGGGGACCGGCCTGTTGTGCCTCTGAGCGACTATGCACCTCTGAGTGACTATCTGCGTGACTACGTCACTTGATCTTCGCCTTCGGGGGAACGTTCAAAGATCCGATCCTTTCGGTGGCCCCACAGGGGCGGAATCGGTGGCCCCACAGAGGCGGAACGCGACGGGGTCGGGGGGAGGTTGTCCCCGCTGCGGGCAGGGGGCGTTCCTCAGGGCCCGGGGATGAGGGGGTTCGGGGGTTCGCGGTGAGACCAGCCGGCAGTCAGTAGTGGTAGCGGGCCTGGACCACGATCAGGGTGTCGTCCAGGAGGGTGTACACCAAGCGGTGCTCATCGGTGATACGTCGTGACCAATAACCGGAGAGATCCTGAGACAGGCGTTCGGGCTTACCGATGCCCGAACCCGGGTCACGGGCTGCTTCGTCGAGCATGCGGTTGATTCGGCGCAGCACCGTGCGTTCCGAGGACCAGGAGGTGTAGTCCTCCCACCCCTGAGGAGTGAAGGCAATCTTCACGCCGCACCCTGAGTGGGACCGAGGAGTTCATGGTGCTCGACCCGCCCCGCCTCGACGTTCGCGACACCGGCCCGCAGCCGTTCGGCGTTCGCGGGTGACCGCAGCAGATAGGCGGTCTCCATCAAGGAACGCCACTGCTCCGCAGGGACCAGGTAGGCGCTTCCGGCCTTCGAGACGATCTCCACGGGCTCGTGGTCATCGTTGACCTGCTCGATGAGGGGAAACAACAACTTGCGAGCCTCGCTCGCCGACATCGCCACGCCAGCCTCCCCTCACGTCTATCCCGTACCAAGTTATGGTACAACTCACCCGAGGAAGGGTGCAACACCGATGGACCGTGAGCTGTTTCCCACGGCGGAATCCCCGGACCGGAGGGTGACCCCACGGCAGCTCCACAGGGGCGGAACGCGACGGGGTCGGGGGGGAGGTTGTCCCCACTACGGGCAGGGGTGCGTTCCTCATGGCCCGGGGACGAGGGGGGTTCGTACCGTTCTTGCATGACTTCTGATCAGGTTCCGGGGCGCCGGCGCGGGCGTCCTCCTCGCACAACTGTTCCCCGGCGATGGAGACGATGGAGGCGATGGGCCGGGGTCGGCGCTGCCGCAGCTCTCCTGGTCGCCGTTCCTGCCGTCGGGAACGTTTCGAACGCGATGACGACCGACCCGGAGAACGACGACGCGGTCTTCCGGCCGGCACCGATCGTCTGGGCTGCCTGTCCGGAGGACGAGACCAACGCGAGCGCCGCGGAGTGCGGGTCCGTCACCGTGCCCATCGACTGGTCCGCCCCGGACGGCCCGACCGTCGGGATAGCGGTGGTCAGGAAGCCGGCAACGTCCGGGAAGCGCATCGGGTCCCTGTTCCTCCTGCCGGGAGGACCGGGAGGCTCGGGAGTCGATGCCGTTCTCCACCAGGGGCAGTACTTCAGCGAACTGGGTCAGCAGTTCGACCTCGTCGGTTTCGATCCCCGAGGCGTCGGACGGAGCCATGCCGTCACCTGTTCCCAGGAACTCATCGACACCCAGCCCTCCCCCGTCCTCCGCAACGCGGCCGAGTTCGCACGGGCAGTGGCCCACAGCAAGGTTCTCGGAGCGGATTGCCGCAAAAAGACCGGGCCCCTGTTCGATCACCTCGACACCGTCAGCGTCACGCACGACCTCGACGCCATCCGCCGTGCCCTGGGCGAGAAGACCCTGTCCTTGTTCGGGTTCTCCTACGGTACGCAGGTGGGACTGCAGTACGCCGAGCTGTACGGCGAGCACGTGAGGGCCATGGTCGCGGACAGCACGGTCGACCACAGCCAGTACAACCCCGAGTTGCTCATGACCACGAGTGCCGCGGAGGAGGACGCCTTCGACGAGTTCGCCGATTGGTGCGACGGATCGGACGGATGCCCGTTGCACGGGGCGGACACCAGAGGGATCTGGAAACAGCTCCAGAAGAAGGCCGACGCGAACCGGTTGTCGTCCCCGTTCGACACGACCGAGCCGATGGATGTCTTCGGGCTGAGAAGTCTGGCCCGCGGGCTGCTGAACAACGTGCAGTGGACCGACCTCGCGCGGTACATGGTCGCCATGAACACCGGGAAGACGGTGGAGCGGCCCGGCCCCGAGGAGCCCGAGCCCATCGCGGCCCTGGCCATCGCCTGCCAGGACTGGGTGCACGGCGTCGACACCTACGAGGACTACGTGCGCTACGTCGACCGCGCGGCAGGACTCGCCCCCGACTTCGGGGTCTCCGCGGATTCCCTGGCGGTGACGACCCGGTGCGTCGGGTGGCCGACGACCGTGAAGAACCCGCAGCACCCGTACCAGATCGTTCGGGGCCCGTCGATCCTCCTCGTCAACGCACTGCACGACCCCTCCACCGGATACCGGTGGGCGCAGAACGTGGCCGGGCAGCTCGGCGGCCGCGGCGGGCTCGTCACCTACGAGGGCTGGGGACACGTGCTCTACACGGTGACGCCGTGCGTGGACGACGCCGTCAACGCCTACCTCACGAACCTCACGATGCCGCGGACCGGCCTGAGGTGCCCGGCCGTCGACCGTTCCTGACCCGCGGCCAGGACCGTTCCTGCACACCGGCCTTGCCCGGATCGGCAGCTTCTCGGCTCACCGAGGTGTGCGGCCGGCTGCGGCGGATCGTGGGAACAGACGCAGCGGGACCCGCCCGGGCCGGGCGGGTCCCGCTCGCTGTTCGGATGGTGCGCTGTTCGGATGGTTCCGGGTTCGTCGGGTCACAGGGCGAAGCGGGACAGGGAGCGCTGGAGTTCCTCGCTGCGGCCGGTCATCTCTGTGACGGCGGCCTCGGTCTCGTCGGTGCGGGCGGTGTTCTGCAGCGTGGCCTCGGCCAGTTCGGAGATGTCCGTCGCGATGCTCTGGGATCCTTGGACGGCGTCGTTGAGGCTGCGCTGCATCTCCTCGGTGGCCGCAGTCTGTTCCTCGACGGCTGAGGCGACCGTGCCCTGGTAGTCCTGGATCCGGCGGATGACCTCACTGACCTCCACGATGGACTTGCCGGCGCTCGTCGTGCCTTCCTCGATCGCCTCGACCAGCCGGGAGATGTCCTCGGTCGCCTTCGCCGTCTGCTGGGCCAGTTCCTTGACCTCGCTGGCCACGACGGCGAAGCCCTTGCCTGCTTCCCCGGCCCGGGCCGCTTCGATGGTCGCGTTCAGGGCCAGGAGGTTCGTCTGCTCGGCGATCGCGTTGATCAGAGCCATGAAGGACGCGATCTCCCGCGAGGAGTCGCCCAGTTTGGACATGGTGTTGCTGGTCTCGGAAGCGACGTCGACGGCCTGCTCCGCCACTTGGGAGGCCTGGCTGGCGGTCGTGGCGATCTCGCGAATGGCACTGTTCAGCTGTTCCGAACTGGATTCGACCGCGTCGATGCTCGCTGCCACGGCCGCGGCCTGCTGGGAGACCTTCTCGGCCCGCCGGACGGTCTCGTCGGTGGTCTCGGCGATCGCAGAGGCCGACCGGCGCAGCTGGGACGCGGACTGTCCGAGGTGGTTCGTGGATTGCGCGGCCAGGCTCAGGGTCTCGCCGATGGCGTCGAGCGAGGCGTTGAGGGACGAGGCCACCTCGCCGAGTTCACCGGGTCCGGGGTCCGTGATCCGGGCAGAGAGGTCTCCCTTGCCGATCCTGCTGTGGACCTCGACCATCCTGCTCAGCGGTCTGGTCACGCTGCCGGCGACCGCGATGGAGAGGGCAGCGGCGAGCAGCAGACCGGCGGCGCACAGGACAATGGTCAGGGTGCGGGCGTTCTGGTAAGCGGACTGCGCATCGGCCACGGAGCTCTCGGCAGCGTCGAGTTGGACCTTCATCGCCTTCGCGATGCCGGACTCCGCGCTGTTCTCGTACTCCTTCTGTTTGAGGATGAAGTCCTGCATGTCCTGCATCGTGTACTTGGTCATGTTCGCCATGAAGTCGGTCAGGGCGTTGTGGTAGGAGTCGGCCGCTGTCCGGTAGTTCTGGAACTCCTTGGCCGCCTGCTCCGACAGGCCGGAGGTGTCCAGTCCCTTGGTCAGTTTCTTGAGATTCGCGAGGTTCTTCTCGGACAGAGCCGAGTCGATCTTCTTGGTCGCCTCGGGCATGTCGGCCATCATGGAGCGTGCACTGTACGTCTGGTACGACCACCAGGCGACCTCGATGTCGTGGAGCTGGACGAGACTGATCGCGCCCTGCTGGTTGACCGTATGGGCCTTGTCGTTGAGCACCGACATCTGCAGGATGCCGATCCCGCCCATGGCGAGGGTGGTCAGGGCGGTGATCCCGACCGCCCCGAGGATCCGGGAACGGATACTCATGGAGGCCAGGGCCCCCCGGCGTCCTTGACTCTCACCGAGCTGATTCGACACGTCCGGACCTCCCTGACCACGGATCGACCTTCACCGATCAGGAATCGACGCCTCGGGGGGGAACTTGAGCCGAACAGTCGTTCTCCGCCACGGAGTTCGAGGAACTCGGCCCGCTGGTACGGGAAAGCCGGTCCGCGTCCGGCCGGGCCTGCTCCGGCGGGCGGCACCGGGTCGGGTCCCCTTGCGCAGCCGGGGACCCGACCCGGCTCTTACCACGTCCGGTGATCCGTTCCGGACGTGCTGAGGTTTCTCGACCCCGACGGGCACAGGGCTGCGGACTCGGCGAAGGGCACCGGTCCGGGCAGGGTCGGCACAGGTCCGGGCGGGCGTTGAGCTGCTGCGACGGCCGGCATCCGGGGAATCTTCCGAGGGACGGCTCGGTCCGTTGCCCGCTCCCCCTCGGCTTTCCCCCGCTCACCCCGGCCGGGCGCGCTTCTCCACCGACGGGCAGGGCGCTGCCCTTGTGGTCGTCCGGTCGAGACTCCCCCGAGCCCCTCCAGGGTAGCCGCGGAGAGTCACACGGACCGGAACGCCGCTCTCGCGCGTGTCGGGGCACCTTGCCGGACAACCTCCCCGGAGAGGGTGGACATGGGATGATTTCCCCGCCGGGGCGCAGGGGCCGTTCTCGGGGCCGTCCCGGTGCGCCCGTCGGCGGCCTTGTCGTGGCCGGCCGGCACTCGAACGATCGTCAGGGTCCGGGCGATCGGCAGAACATCCGACGAGAGGAGCGGCAACCGTGACGACGAGAACAGGACCGGTGAAGGCGGCCAAGCGCCGATCCGTGGCGGCGGGGGCGGTCCTCGTCGCAATGCTGCTGGCGGTGGTCGGGTACTTCCAGTACTCCTCCGGCACCCAGGAGCATCTCTCCGTGGATTCCTTCGCGTCCCTGGCGAGGAAGGAAGGCACTGTCCTGCTCGACGTGCGCACCGGGGAGGAGTTCGCCCAGGGGCACCTGCCCGGGGCCCGGAACCTGGATGCGACGTCCCCCACCTTCCACGAGCAACTGCAGGGCCTGGACCGGAACACCGCGTACGCGATCTACTGCTGCACCGGCAAACGTTCGTCCTCGACCCTGGAATTCATGAGGAGGGCAGGTTTCACGGACGTGTCGGACCTCGACGGCGGGTACACCCTGTGGGTCCGTGAGGGAATGAAGGTCACCACGTAGCCCTCGCCCGCCTTCCCGAGACGGTTCGGCCGTCTGCGGTTCGGCCGTCTGCGTGGCGTTCGACCGCCGTGCCGTTTACAGTGCCTTCGGAACCTGATGATCACACTGCGGGGTCGTCCGGTTCCGAGTCAGCCGCGCCCGGGGGAAGCCCCTCGGACCGGACGGGGATTCACGGGCATGAGGGAGGCCGGCCGTCGTGGCGACCGGAAGTCTGCTGGCCGTCAGCGACCTGCATCTGGGGTACGAGGAGAACCGCGAGGTCGTCCGGTCCCTGGCCCCCCGACAGGACGGCGACTGGTTGATCATCGCCGGTGACCTCGCCGAGAAGGTCGAGGACATCGAGTGGGGGCTGCGGCTGGCGGCCGAGCGTTTCTCCACCGTCGTATGGGTCCCGGGCAACCACGAGCTGTGGACCCATCCGGACGACCCGGTCCGGTTGCGGGGCGAGGCCCGCTACCGCCACCTGGTCCGGATCTGCCGCGGCCTGGGGGTCCTGACGCCCGAGGACCCGTTCCCGGTCTGGGAGGGGCCCGACGGACCGCTCACGGTCGCGCCCCTGTTCGTCCTGTACGACTACTCGTTCCTCTCCCCGGGCACGACCACGAAGGAGGAGTCGCTGCGGGTGGCCCGTGAGGCGGGGGTGGTCTGCACGGACGAGTACTACCTGCACCCGGATCCGCGGCCCGACCGGGAGACCTGGTGCAGGGACCGGGTCGCGTGGACCGAGGAACGGCTGAAGGCCGTCGACCCGACCCACCGCACGGTCCTGGTCAACCATTTCCCCCTGGTCAGGGACCCCACGCGAGTGCTGTTGCACCCGGAGTTCTCCCAGTGGTGCGGGACCCGGCTGACGGCCGACTGGCACCGGCGTTTCCGGGCTGCCGCCGTCATCTACGGCCATTTGCACATCCCCCGGGTCTCCTGGCACGACGGGGTCCGCTTCGAGGAGGTCTCCCTGGGGTATCCCCGGGAGTGGCGCCCCCGGCCGCACCGTTCGCCGCTGCGGGAGGTGCTGCCCGGTCCGGCGCCCCGAGGGGGGCCGGCCCTCCTGGAGGAGGTCGTCCTGCGCTCGACGGCGGTCGCGGAAGCCTTCGAGGATCCCCTGTCGGAGCCCTTGGAGGGCCTGGACCCGGCCGAGGCCGCGGTCGTGGCCAGGGCGGTCCCCCGTCGGCAGCACGAGTTCGCCACGGTGCGCCGCTGCGCCCGCCGGGCCATGGCGGCGTTGGGTCAGCCCGCCGTGCCCCTGCTGCCCGGGCACCGGGGAGCCCCCCAGTGGCCCGACGGCCTGGTCGGCAGCATGACCCACTGCGACGGGTACCGGGCGGCCGCCGTCGCGCGCCGCGGTCTCGTGCGCAGCGTGGGCATCGACGCCGAGCCCAATCTGCCGCTGCCGGACGGCGTCCTGGACACCATTTCCTCGCCGGCCGAACGGACGTGGATCTCGGACCTGCTCCGGGAACGCCCGGAGGTCCGGTGGGACCGCCTGCTGTTCAGTGCCAAGGAGTCCGTCTTCAAGGCCTGGTATCCGCGTACAGGACGGGAACTGGAGTTCGATGAGGCTGTGGTCCAGGTCGATCCGGACGCCCACACGTTCACGGCCCGACTCCTGGTGCCCTCCCCCGTCCTGGAGGGTCGCAGGGTCGATACCTTCGAGGGCCGCTGGGTCTGCCGCGACGGGCTGATCGTGACGGCGGTGACGATTCTGAGGCTGCCGCAGCGCGCCGTCCGAAGCAGGCCCCGGGCGCTGCTGGAAACCCCCTTCGCCCCGGGTCCCCGCTGCTGACGCAGGGAAGCGAGTTGATGGGGGATGCCCTGCCTTCGTGGGTGATCCGATGCTTCCACCGCAGGTCAACGACCTGGTCGACACGCTGCGCGCTCGTGACGACGACCCGGCCTTCGGCGATGCGCCGGTCCTGGACGTCTACGGGCGCATCTCGATCAACCCCGAGACCGGGGAGACCGAGAAGGTCGATCGCCAGATCGAGGACACCCTCAAGGAGGTCCTCCGGCGCCGGGCGTGCCTGGGCGAGATCCTGCGAGACGACGGCAAGTCCGCGTGGAAGGCCGGGGCCAAGCGCCCCGGCTGGGAGCGCCTGCTGACCCGTCTGGAGACCCGCAAGGCGACCGGGGTCGTCGCCTGACATACCGACCGGTTGAGACCGCTCAGTCTCTTTGAAGCGGCATCCTTCATGCCCAGGAGGCGGGTGAACCGTGCGGGCAGGGAGGGGTTGCTCAGCCGCACTCTCTTCAGGCGATCATGGGCTTGGGAGGACGTGCAGTGGTTTGTTCTGGGGCCCCGTCGTGGGGTCATCGGGCACCGCCCAAGGACTGCAGTGGCATGCCGCAGCGAACACGAACCTCGCGCAGCATCTGCAGCAACGTCTCTCCGCTCAGAGGCACGGCATCGGCGCGCCACGAGGCCACCAGGGGATCCTCGTGCTGAAGCATCTTCCCCAGGGTGGTGACGTCGGCGTCCAGGATCTGCCCGACGTTGCCGGTCCAGGTCTCGATGTTCTGGGCGAGAGTCGCGATCTGCGTCACCCAGCGGTCATCTGTCAGGTCCGTGCCTGCGTCAGGGGCGATGACCACGAGGACGTCGATATCGCTGTCCGGTCCGGCTTCGCCCCGCGCGAACGAGCCGAAGATGCTGGAGTGCCATGCGGGCACCCCGTTGTCCCACGACTCGATCTCGACACGAACACGACTGACGATCTCAGCGCGTACTCGCGACATGTCCAGCAACGACCTGTAGAGCACGTGGTCGGTGTTCATCCGGTACAACCTGGCGCGGCCGACCGTCTCGGACAGCACCAGCCCTTGTTCGACGAGTGCGACCAGGATGTTCCGGACACCTGTGTCACTACCCATCCCGGCCAAACGGTGCACTTGTCTTCCAGTGACGCCGCCCGTGTTGCTGAGCAGGACTTGGATCACCCGGGCATGCAACGCTGGGACCAGCGAAGCAAGAGGACTACTGAGATACATTGCCCCATTCCTCCATGCATGATCACCAAAGAGTAGTAAACGGTGAAATTATGTTCACACATGCAAACTATTTTTCTCGTATGAGAACAATAGTTCGCACCTGGGAGAAGGGCACGATGTGCCCCGGTCTCCGCTCCAGCATGCTGGGGGTGCTGTCCGACCACCCGATCGTGGCCCTGACCGACCAGGCTTTCCAGAGCCCAGGCCAGTGCGTGGCGGGACAGCTCGAAACAGGGCCCAGCCGGGCGGACGGTGTCCTGGCACCACGCACAGGCGCAGAGGGGGCACCGGTAGTGGCCGTACCCAGACCCACAGCGCGCTGGTTCGCCAACCCATGGCTCATGCGCCGAGCGCCGAGCGCCGAGCGCCGAGGAACTGTCTTGTGCCAGGGAGTTTCTGCTGGGACGAAGCTGCCCTCATCTGTGCTCACCAGGTCAGCGGAACGGATGAGGGAAGGTGTCCTGACGTATGGTCTGGGCAGCCGTCAAGGCCGACGCCCTGATCGCGGTGTTGCGAGCCCCGACGCACCCAACCCGACCGGTCGCCCGCCAGCGGCGGACGCTTCGCTTCCATCAACCTCGCCACACGCCCACCCCGCTCCTCTTCGTGAAAGATCCGTCACACGACGCAACCGACACGAGCGGCCACCATAGGCGAAGAAAGCGAACATTGATCTCAAGCGAAAACCTGTATCCCTAATCGCCGCCCATCAGGGCCTACACGGGGTCCCTCCCCGGACCAATCCCGTGTACTCCTGTGGTCCCGAGGCGGATAGGTCTGGGGGCCGACGAGCCCGCGGGCATATCGGTTCCCCGCACGACGCGGGCGGGAAGGGACGGACGGCACGCTGGTGCCATGACGACGGTTCTGAACACCTTCCCGGTCTCGCTGGTCTCCCCGGTCCCACCGGTCCCACCGGTCTCGCTGGTCCCACCGGTCTCGCTGATCCCACCGGTGGCCTCCGTGGCGCCCGTGCGCCACCGGTCGGGCGGGGGTGCGTGGTCCGCGTCCAGGCCCGGGGCCCTTCGCCCGGGCCAGGACTCCCTGCGGATCCCGATCGCGGTCGGTGTCGCGCTCGGACTCGTCGTGGGGTCCCTGCTCGCCTCCCAGGTCCTGCCCCTGCCGATCGAGGTCAGGTCGGGGCAGACAGGGCGCTCCTCCGCCCCGGCCGAGATCGGCCCCTGAGCCTGCGCGGGCGGGAGGCGACCAGGCCGACAGAGCAGGAGGGGAGTCAGCCGGTCGCGCTCGCCGTCGGGCTCGCCGTCGGGGTGTCGGGGGCGGGACCGTCGGTCACCGTTCCCAGGAGGGTCGCGCCGTCGGGAAGCCCCCGCACGGTGCCCTCCCAGGTCTGCACGCCCGGCGGGGTGTCACCGGGGATCAGCCCCCGGAGGGTCTCCCTGCCCTCGGTGAGGTCGTCGCGGGCCACGGGCACGACCAGAGAGACGGAGGTCTCCCCCGCGGGCAGGAACACGAACAGGGTCACGCCGCTGCGCGACAGCGGGACGTCGGGCAGGTCCGGGTGGCCCCGGTCCTGCCACCACGACGTCGACAGGTCCCCCGTGCTCAGTTCCGTCGAACCGTCCACGGGCTCGGCGAAGGCCACCGGCAGGTACAGATTGATGCCGCTGGCCTCGGCCAGGGTGAACTTCCACGCCAGGGACTGCCCCTCGACGGCGGCCGCCGAGGTCATCACCGACAGCGGCGGAGCCGGGTCGTCGTCGGTCACGCGGATCGCGCCCACGACGTTCCCGCCCACGATCCCCCTCGTGCCGACCCCCTGAACGGAATAGGTGACGGTGTCCGGATCGTCGCGGAGGTTGCCCTCGACCGGGATCTTCAGGGTGAACCCGGTCTGCCCCGGAGCGACGGCCACGGACCCCAGGGGCAGGAAGGCCCCGTTGCGGCCCCGGGCCACGAACCAGGCCGTGCTCTCCTGCCGCACGGTGCCGCTCACGGTGACGGGCAGTTCGACGGTCCGCTCCAGGTTCCCCTCCACCAGGGACAGGGAGCCGAGGTCGAACCGGGGCAGGTTCGTCTCCGACGGGGTCCTCATGCCGGGCCGGTAGGTCCACACGTCGAGCAGCCACAGCCTGCCCGAGCCGGTCAGGGGGGTGACCTCGATCCGGGAAAGCCGGGCGAGGTCGACCCCCGCCAGGGCGAGCGCCTGCCGGTCCAGGGGCAGCCGCACCTCCTGCGCCCAGTACTTCTCCGAGGGGAGGAAATGTCCGACGGTCGGTAGCCCGGCGGGCACACCGTTCATGGTCGCGGTTCCCAGGTCGGCCCGGTCGCCGTCGCGGTCCCTCACGGACACCGTGAACCGGGTTCCCCTGTCGGCCGCGGGCAGGATCGCGCGCAGGGTGAGGTCCGTCGCATCGTCCGTCGGCTCGTCCGTCGGGTCCGGCGCAGGGTTCTGCGGTGTGTTGCTGGGGGTGGGGCTCTCCTCGGGGGACGGTTCCTCCGCTCCCGGCAGGCCGATCGAGGCTGTTCCCCCGGGGGCCTTCCAGGTGAGTTCCAGGGCGGTGCGGGTCGGTTCGTCCGGGGCGCCGGTGTGGGCGCCGAAGCTCGGGGTCATCCCGAAGGCGTCCTTGGGGGCGCAGGCTTCCGCGCTCTCCGGGGAACGGGTCGTGGCGCAGCGTCGGACCGCCGTGCCCTCGCCCGCGGTGACGGGTGTGCGGGGCGAGGGGACCAGAAGTTGTTCGTGGGTGCCGCCGATCGCGTGGGCCAGGACCCTGGTGTCCCCAGCGCTCGCGGCTCTCACCGGGGTCCCGTCGAGCAGGGGGGCCACCGGGGCGCGTTCCTCGACGAGCACCTGGGCGGCGGCCGCGGTGTAGACGGCACCGAGGTTGCGCTGGACGTCCGCGGACAGGCGGGGGCCCGTTCCCGGGCCGCACATGGGGTCGTCCGGGGTGTACCAGTCGTCGGCGGCCGGTCCCTCGGCCCGGCCCGGGGTCCACTCGGAGTTGAAGTAGTTGTGGTTGGCGCCCTCGACGAACAGGGCCGAGCGCAGGACGGGGTCGGCCGTGACGTCGCGCGCGTCGTCCAGGTAGTACTGGCCCTGCAGGTCGTAGACGTCGCCGTCGCAGCCGGGCAGCAGGACGACGGTGGGGGTCCCGGGGGCGGGGTTCCGGCCGAAGGCCGTGGGGGCGATGAGGAGTTGCCCGCGGATCCTCCAGGGGGTGCTCGGGTCGGTGGCGCTGTCCAGGGCTGCCCGGTTCACTCCCTCGCCGCCGCGGGAGTGTCCGATCAGCAGGACCCGTCGCAGGTCCGGGCGGGCCCCGGCGCGGACGGCCTCGGGGGCCTGCGCCCAGGCGGTGTCGGAGGCCGTCCAGTCGGCCCACTGCCGCAGGTGGGCGCGGACGAGGGCCGAGCGGGCCGCTGCGCCGCCGTCGTCGAGGCCGTCCTGGGCGTTGATCCCGTTCGCGCCGAGGGACACGGTGATCCAGCCCTGGCCGGCGAGCAGTTCCTGGGACTGGGCGTACCCGCGGTGGCTGGGCAGGGGCCGCCAGCCCTCGGGGCAGGGCCAGGCCAGGTAGGCCGAGGCGTCGTCGGGGTCGGCGGGGTCGAAGCAGGACATGTGGCGGCCGTGCAGGAAGATCGCCAGGGGGCGGGGGCCCGGCAGGTCCGCGGGGGCGATGACCAGGCCCTGCATCTCCACGGGCTCGGCGAGGCCGTCGATGCGCAGCGGGTCCAGGGTGTACTCACCGCGCACGGTCCGGTGTCCGCCGGGGTTCCCCGGGTCGTCCTGCCCGGGCAGGGCCGGAAGGGGTTCGCGGGGGGACGGGGTGGGGACGGGGTCCCCTGCGGTGGGCGGTGGCTGGAGGGAGCGGTCGAGCCGGCGACCGGCGGCGAGGACCTTCAGGGTCCCGGGGTCCCGCACGGGCCGGCCGTCCAGGTCGGCCACGACGGTGCGGCCGTCGGCGGTCGTGGTGCGGGCGGGCAGGGTGCGGCCGTCCACCTGGATGTCCGTCCGTGCGTCCAGGACGGGCAGGGGGTGGGGGGATCTCCACGCCACTGCCGTGCCGTCGCGGGTCAGGGACCAGCCCTGGGGCAGGGGTCGGACGGCGGCCGAGCGGACGGCGGCGGCCGCGGGGGCCGGGCTCAGACCGATCGGGTCCTGGGCGAGAAGGCCGGTGACGGCCGATCCCACGATCGAGAGGGCCAGGACAGCGCTCGTCCTGCGGCGCGAACGGCGCAGCGGCGGCGGTGTCCGATGGTCGCTTCTTCTACCTTCTCCATGCTGCACGTCTTGAAAGTGCCCCATTCCGGGGCAACTGTCCCGTCCGGACCCGTACGAACACGTGTCCCGCGAGGACCGGGCGAGCGGATTCCCGGGCCCACCAGCGACATCGCCCGCACTTATTATCTCATAAAAGTATGAAAGGTACTTTTTTCCCGCCTCGGACCCGAGGCGCGGGGCCGTGGGGGTCACGCCGTCCAGGACCCGACGTCCGTCGAAGGACTTCAGCAGGGCAGGGGGGAATGCCACCTGATCACTGCACGATCCTGGCATCCTGCATAGGGGGGCGGGTCAGCGGCGTTCGGCGGTCCGGGTGTTTTCCGGAAGGTCGCGCTCAAGGTGCCCGGCTCGGGGCCCGAAGAAGCAAGAGACGTCCCGACCTCACGAGAGGCCCTTTCATGCACCTTCGCCCCTTGGCTGCCGGTTTGTCCATCGCTGTAATGTTCGTTCCTCTCGTGACCGGCGAGGCCAGGGCCGCGGTCCCTGCCCGGTCCGGGCTTGCTCCGAGCGCGGCGGGGGGGCCCGAGGTCGGCGGTGGTGAGGTCCTCGACCGGGCGAGGCGTGGAGCGGACGCGTTGACTCGCCTGGGGTCGGCGGGGTTGCGCACGGCTGCGGCGCGCAACCGGACGGTCCCGCAGGATCTCGCTGCGCGGTTGCGGGAGGACCCGACCCTGTGGGTCGACCCCCAGGGGCATCTGCTCGTCAGGGACACTGGGCTGCTGGAGCCGCAGGGCTCCGATCTGAACACGCCGGACGGTGGGCCCTCCCCGGACGTCCCGCGCAGGGCCGCGTCGGCAGCGCAGGCCGCCTCGACGTTCGCCCTGCACAGCCGGCCGGGTTCCGACCGTGTCCTCCACGTGGACTTCGACGGTCACAGAGTGGTGGGCACGGGGTGGAACGACGACGAGAACGGGGCGGACTTCACGGTGGAGCCCTACGACGTCGACGGGGACCCCGCTTCCTTCTCGACCGGGGAGCTCGAAGTGGTCCGGGAGGTGTGGGCCCGGGTCTCGGAGGACTACGCGGTGTTCGACGTCGATGTGACGACCGAGGATCCGGGGGCGGAGGCGATCGACCGTTCCGGTACGGCCGACACGACCTTCGGCACGCGGGCCGTGGTCACGGGGACGGCCAAGATCTTCTCCTCGTGCCATTGCGGGGGCATCGCCTACGTCGACGTGTTCGACCTCCCGAACGGGCACCAACGGTTCCAGCCGGCCTTCGTGTTCCAGCGCGGGGTGGGGGGGCAGGCCAAGGAGGTCGCGGAGGCCGTCTCCCACGAGGTGGGCCACACCCTCGGGCTGTACCACGACGGGAACGCCTCGACCGAGTACTACCGGGGGCACGGGGCCTGGGCGCCGATCATGGGGGCGGGGTACGAACGGCCGATCAGCCAGTGGAGCGCCGGGGAGTACAGCGGCGCGACCAACACCGAGGACGACCTCGCGGTGATCGCTTCAGGCGGTCTGAACGTCCTGGCCGACGACCACGGGGGCACCGCCGGCACCGCGACTGCGTTGGACGGCCCGACGGTCTCGGTCCCGGGGGTCATCACCACGCGCACCGACGTCGACAAGTTCGTCCTCAGCACGACGGGGGGAGCGCTGTCGTTGGCGGTGCGGCCGACGGCCCAGGGCCCGAACCTGGACGCCTCGCTGTCCCTGTACGACGGGTCAGGGACTCTCCTGGCCCACGACGACCCGGCCTCCGCTCTGATCGACGAGAGGAGTGCCGCGGGGCTCGGCGCGAGCCTGCAGCGGACCGTGGCCGCCGGCACGTACACCGTGGCCGTCGACGGGGCCGGGGCCGGTTCGCCCGGCTCCGACGGGTACTCCGACTACGCCAGCATCGGCGCGTACACCCTGTCGGGCACGTTGCCGCAGGACGCGCCGAACAACCAGCCACCGGTCGCCGTCGCGAGCGCCTCGGTGGTCTCCGGGCCGGCTCCCCTGTCGGTGACCTTCGACAGCAGTGGTTCCCACGACCCGGACGGCAGGATCGTCTCGCGCCGCTGGAGCTGGGGGGACGGGACCGCCGACGGCACGGCGGACGGCGCCCACCGGTACACGGGGGCCGGGACCCGGACGGCGACCCTGCAGGTGACCGACGACCTCGGGCGGACGGGCAGCGCGACCGTCCGGATCTCTGTCACGGCCCCGCCCGTGCCGGTCGCGCCGGCACAGGTGCGGGCGAGCGTCGCGGGGGGCAGGGTGACGGTCCGGTGGACGGACAGGGCTGCCACCGAGAGTGCCTACCAGGTGGTACGACGGCGCCAGTACCCGAACGGGACGTGGAGCCCGAGCACCCTGGTGTCGACCCGGGGGGTCGGGGCGACCAGCGCGACCAACTCGCCGGGGGCCAGGGGCACTTACCTGTTCCTGGTGCGGGCCGCGGGCCCGTACGGGGCCTCTGCCTGGGTGTGGTCCAACACGGTCAAACGCTGAGGGGTACTTCCGGGGCAGGTCCCCTGTGGGGTCTTGCCGGGGTCCTGCCCCGGAAGGGGTGAGGGCCGGCGATAGGTGGCTCCGACGCCTCGGGGAGGCCGCGCGGCCTCGCAGCGGACGGGAATGTCCACGGCAGAGTCGAACTGATCCATCGAGACCTCGACCCCGGCCTGTTCAAAACGCTCGGCAACGGGGCGGAGGAAGGTCGGGATCGTATCGACCCCGATCTGTCCTCGGCTACCCAGGAGGCTTCGGGATGACTTGTTCAGGGGGCAACGCATCGCGGCCCGGAGGAACGCCTCCATCGTGGTCGTCCACCCCGACAAGGCGGGGACGCGAAGGACCGGGAAGGGACAACCTCTCATCGGACAGATGGCGGGCGAGGGGAACAACCACGAGTCCTCCGAGCAGCCCACCGAGCACCAACGGGGTGCGCAGGGTGAAGAACGTGGCGAGGAAACCACCCGCTGCGGTCCCCGCCATCAACGCAACCTGCGCCACGATCCGATACACCGCCATGGTCCGTCCCAAAAGTTCGTGGGGAACCAGCCGCTGGCGCACGGACAGCGAGATCGGTCCCCAGATCCCGAGAGCCAGACCTTCCGTGGCACACAGGACGAACACCAGCGCCGGTACGGGGCAGGCTGCCAGGAGAAGGGTGCTCGTGGAGAGCCAGACGATCGCGATCCGCAGGGGGCGCCCCGTTCCGAAACGGCCGACGATCCGACCGGACAAGAGACCTCCGACGACCATGCCGGCCGCTTCGCTGCTGATGAGCAGCCCGTAGAAGATTTCGGGCAGGTGCAGGATGTCCCGGACGTACAGAACCATGATCCCGCTGGTCATCCCGTTGGCGAGGCTCGTGGAACACAGCAGGATCGCCATCACGCGCAGCATGGGCGTGGCGGAGACGAACCGGAATCCCTCCACCATGTCCCGGACGCTCATCGTCGCCCGGCGGCCCGGGGGCAGGCCCGGACACGTGTGCAGGCGCAGGCGGGTGAGCAGAACCGCGGACAACGTGAAGGTGAGCGCGTCAACGGCGAAGGGGGCCCAGGGGGACCAAGTGAAGAACCAGGCTCCACACGCGGGGCCGACCAGGGCGGTCGCGGTGGACTGACCCGCGAAGAGCAGCCCGTTCCCCCTTTCCAGTTCGTCCGCTTCCACGACGTCGACCATGAGCGCCTGGGCAGCGCTGTCGAAGACGATCCGGGCCGTCCCCGTGAGGAACAACAAGAGATAAACGGGCCACAGCCGGGTGATCCCGGAACCGGCGACCAACGCCAGCCCGCAGAGGATCGCTGTTCTGATCAGATCTGCCACGACCATCAGCCGTCGACGCGGGAACCTGTCGGACAGGCCAGCAGCCGCGATCCCCACGGTCAGCCACGGCAGGGCGGAAGCGATCTGGACCAGGGCGATCTGCCGCGGGTCGTTCGTCAGACGGGTGGCGAGCATCGGCGCAGCCACCATCGTCATGCCGTCCCCGAGGGACGAAACCGTTCCCGCCGTGACCAACCAGGTCAGATCACTCGGGCGGCCCGGACCGGGACGAAACCCCATCACATCGGGGCGAGCAGGGAAGCCGCCGCCCTGCCCGACGGCAGAACGGGGATCCCCTGCCGTGCGAGGAAAAAAGTTTCCAGTCCGGGGACCAGGACGCAGACCACGGGTATCTCGGTGTCGGGATCCCACCGCGCCCAGTAGGCCTCGTACCCCGCGATCGTGAGTCTGCCCAGCAAATCGTCGAGTTGGTACCCGACATCGTGCGCGGGAGGATCCCATCCCCCACCGTCCGGGGTCGGAGCCGTTGTGGCCAGGGAAAGAGGAACGAAACGGTGTTCCCATGCCTCGAACAACCCGCTGGCAACGCTCTGCGGTCCTCGTCCTTTTCCGGTCGAAGTCGCTATCACCTTGCCGGACTTTCTGACTTCGTATCCCATCACACCCGGTTCGGGGCCTGTCCAACGGGCTGGAGTCGCTTCGAGGCCATGGTGCCCGAAAGCGGCCAGAACCGATTCCACGGCTTTTTCGGGTGGTCCGCCCCGCTCCACGTGGGCTCGCATCTCATTCTCCTGTGGCTCGTGGTCCCGCCGCAGTTCCGCGGGAATACCGGGTCCAGGGCTGGGGATGGTCGGGAGAGGTGAGGTCTGCGACCTGCCCGGCATCAGAGTGGTGTCCGACCGACGCGTCGCAGTTGTGGCGATACGCGACCTCCGCGTCCTCGGACGGGAACACCCGGGGACGCGGAGGTTCTTGCACCGTATTAATCGGACGTCAGAACCAGGTGATCTTTTCGAGGAGATGGGATTCGCTCGACGTCAGGTGGAGGTCGAATTCCGGGATCTCTCCTTCAGAATCACCCAGAAGACAGGGGCCACCGCTGACACTGGCCATGGTTCTCTCCCTGCGGTGGATGTGACCGAAAAGAGATCCTCGTCGAGGACCGCGAGGGCATGTCGCTCAGGTTACTCAGGCAGATCCCCCTGGGCAAGATTCTGATGCCGCGCATCGAAAAACCGGCGAGTCCGAGTCACCCATTTCTACCGGCAGTCCGTTGACCGGACGAAGTGTTCGCCATCGGAACGGTGCGCTTGATTCTGATTGTCCGGGGAAGGACATGCGCGATCATTGGTTTTCAAATCTTCAGCAATGTCATGTGCCCGTGCAGTGCTACAGATGCCCGAAGATCGCAGGGAAGAAACCTGCTGGCAGGTGCAGTACCCCATGGACAAGGATCAGCCCGTAGCAACGTGTTCTTGCCGGCGACGGCCCCGACAGGTACCCCGGGTCGTATTCGCCGGCCCCGATCTTTCATGGGTGTGGTAGGGGCGATTCGTCGGCCGGCATCCCGATTTTTTGGTCATGCCCCTCCTCTTGCCGGTCGCCCTTACTTCCAGGAGGGCAGGTCGGGGAGGTTCGCTCCTGGTTCGACGCCCAGGCCGGCACCGGAGCCGCGTCCGGTGAGCCAACCGGCGATCTCCGAGGCCGTGCCGAACACCTCGACGGTGGGGGTCCGGGTGCCGATCCGCCATTCCCTGTTGAGGTCGGAGGCCTGGAGCAGAAGGGGGACGACGCCGTCCCTTGTCGAAAGATCGGACACGACTTCCCTGATCAGATGCCGGAGGAAGGAATCGGGCCAGCGTTCCGCGGTGTACCCGGTGTCCAGGTCCACGTGGTGCAGTT
>JAUPKJ010000233.1 GCA_030837505.1 Actinomycetota bacterium | reverse complement strand
TGGACCGGCACGAACACCGCCCCCACCGACGTGACCTGCGAAGCACTCTGATCGTTCCTCCGGGAGCCCCCGAGAACGGTGGACGCCCACCGTCGGCCCGGGCAGCTCCCGGAGGACGTCCCGGGCGACAGACGTCCGGGCGTCCCCTTGCGGAACGCCGGTGAGCCGGTCGGCCTCCGTCGGGGAGGATCGGTGATCGGGCGATCCCTCCGGCCAGGATCACGGCGCCCTCCAGTATCCCGAGGCACTGTCCGATAAGGGATCGGAGGAGGTGATGCCGGGTGGATCCGAGCAACCCTGGGACAACCGGTGCCGGGAGGCCCGAGCACCCGGACGGCGCCATGGTCGAGGTCTGGCGTGCTGTCGCCGAACGGGGACCCGCATCGCTGTCTCTTTTCCCTGGCCTTGAGGGTGAACCCGTGGTGGGCTGGGTAAACCAGCCCATGCTGGATCTGCTGGGGTCGGATCTGCGGGATCTGCTGGACCAGCCGCTCATCGTGGGCAGCGACTCCTCCTGGCAATCGGTGGTCAATTCTCTGATCCTGCGGGAACAGGGAGGACAGGACGCCGGGGTCCTGCGGCGTCTCGACGAGACGAGCATGGATGTCCTCGTCGACGTCGTCCCCCTGCCGGCACAGGACGACAGCCGACCTGAGGATCACCGGCGTTGGCTGGTGATGCTGCATCCCCGCCAGGACGCGCAGACGACGGCCGGAGTCGCCCTTGCAGCGGCAGAACAACGGCTCCGAGCAGTGGCGGAACAGGCCCCCGTCGGCATTTTCGTTTCGGAGGCCGGTATCCGTCTGGGCTTCGTGAATCAGCGTTTCGCCGACCTGCTGGGAGCCGACCTGCATCGTCTGCTGGGGACCACCTGGATGCAGGTGATTCACCGAGAGGACAGGGCAGCGCTGCTGGAGAGTCTCCAGAAGGTCCTCGAGGGCACCTCCGTCGATCTGACCGTGCGTCTGGTGACGGGCGACGAGGACCACCGTTGGCTGCGCTTCCGGTTCGCTCCGACCCTCACGGCCGAGAGAGCAGCCGGCTTCATCGGGACAGCGGAGGATGTCACCGAGCGTCGGGCCAAGGAGGAACGCCTGGCCTACCAGGCCACGCACGACCCGCTGACCGGCCTGGTCAACCGTCGGCGTCTGCTGGACGTGCTCAAGGGGCTGATGGCCGGACGCCGCGACCACGACCGTGATTTCGCACTCCTGTTCCTCGACATCGACGGTTTCAAGGAAATCAACGACCGGTACGGGCACGAGGCGGGGGACCGGGTGCTCATCGAGGTCGCTCGCAGGTTGCAGCGTGCGGCCCGGGAGTACGACGTCCTGGCCCGGATCTCGGGGGACGAGTTCGTCGTGGTGCTGAGGTACGTCCTGGAGGAGGAAGAAGCGGAGAACACGGCCCAGCGCCACCTGAGGGCGTTGGAGGCGCCGTTCGTCGTCGCAGGGCAGAACCTCACCTTGACGGCGAGCATGGGGATCGCCATGCCCGGTGCGGCCGAGAGCCCCGAGGACTACCTCCGTGTGGCAGACCGGTTGATGTATGCCGCCAAGGCCACGGGCCGGGGCATGTACAAGATTGCATCGCCGCCCCCGACGGCCGGGGGACAAACATGAGCGAGGAGGTCGCGCGGGCGATCCTGCGTCGCTACGAGAATTTGCCACCCCGGAGCGCTGCGGCCCTGGAACTCGTGCGGTTGACGGGCGATCCGAACTCCTCCGCCACCGACCTGGCCAGAGTCATCAGCGGAGACGCGGTGTTCGCTGCGAAGTGCCTGCGCGTGGCGAACTCGGCCTTCTACGGGCTGAGCGGTCACGTCAGCACCCTGCCGTTCTCCGTCTCGGTGCTGGGCTTCCAAGTGATCCGCAGCCTGGCGCTCGCCTCGCTCGCCGGCCTGGACGACCCGAACTCCGCCCCCGAGGGGTTCTGGCAGATCGCAGCCCTCTGCGCGACCGCAGCCGAACAAATCGCGCCCGCGCTCGGGGCCCCGCCCGGGGACGCCTTCTCCCTGGGGCTGTTGCACATGCTGGGGGCAGCGCTGCTCCACCAGCACGAGCCCGTCGTCCAGCTCTGTCTGCCCGAGTGCGAGGACTTCGAGGCGCATGCTGCGCAGGAGCGGGAGCACTTCGGTATCACGCACCACGAGGCCGCCGAACGGATACTGTCGGCCTGGCATCTGCCGGCCGAACTGTGCGAGTACATCGGTCGGCACCACGAACCCCTGCTCACGCAGGCCACTCCACTGGAGCGGACGCTCTACACGGCCAGGGCCTTCGCGGATCGTCTGCTGACCGATGAGGCCCCTCACTTCAGCGAAGCAGACATCGTGTGGGCAACAGACGGTAGGATTCCCGCAATGGAGATTGCCGGTCTGGCCGAGCGCATCGCGGAACGATCCGAGAAGCTGCTGCAGAGCATCCGTCCCCAGAGGTGACCCGGCCGGCGGACACTGTCGTGGAACCGAGGCGTGGTACTGATCGCGGAACACCCTGCTGAACCGGTCGTGCACACCGGGTGTCGCAACGGGATCTGATGAGTTCGGGGTATCTCGGGTTCGCATCCGCAGCTCCCCTCCTCCCGGACCTGGCAGCGTGGGAAGATCGGGGCAGCGCCTGCGTTTCGGGAGCGTCACAGGGCGCGGAGGGGAGGAAGAGTGCCTCCCGCACGTCCCCCTGCCCCCCGTGGACTCCCACCGACCGATGGATACGGCGTGTTGGGCGATCTGAGCCGAGAACGGTTCGAGTTGGCACTGCGAGCGGGCCGGATGGGCACGTGGCGCTGGGAGATCGGTTCTGAGTTCGTCGACTGGGACACTCCCATGGAAGAACTGTTCGGCTTCGGGCCGGGCACCTTCCCCGGGACGATGCAGGCTTACCTCGACTGTCTGCACCCGGAGGACCGTCCCGAGGTCGAGGAAAGGCTCCGGCAGATGCAGGAGTCCACCCCCACCGAGCTGACGGTCGAACACCGGATCGTGATTCCGGGCAAGCGACTGCGGTGGATCTCGATCGTGGCCAAGCTGTTGCCCCGGCGGGAGGGCCGAAGACCAGTGATGACCGGGATGGCCGTCGACGTCACACGCCGTCAGGTCGCGGAGACCGCCCGCAAGATGGCCGAGGCCGCCGAGGCCCAGGCCCGACGGGACGCCATGCGCTCGCATCGCCGTCTGGCCATGTTGGCGAAGGCTTCCCAGCTGCTGGCCGCGCCCCTGGACCTGAGGGCAACCCTCGAACAAGTGGCGGAGCTGGCAGTGGACAGCCTCGCCGACTGGTGTCTGATCATCCTGCGCCCGCGGGAGTCCGCCCTCCAGACGGTCGTCGCCCACCGCGATCCCTCCATGGCGGACCTCTCAGGGGAACTGCACCGGGGACTGAGCGAGGTCGTACGGGATCCGGCGCTGCAGCCGAGGTTCTGCAATCCGCGGACGATCTGTCATCCCCGGTTCGACGACAGCCGGCTGAGGGCTTACCTCGCCGATGAGGGCCGGTGCGAGGTGGTCGGGCGCCTGCGGATCACCTCGGTGGTCGTGGTGCCCCTCATCTCGGGGAGCACCCCGATGGGCAGCATGATCCTGCTCACGACCCACGGCAGGGAACTGACGGACTCCGACGCGGAACTTGCCGAGGAGCTCGGCCGCCGAGCGGGTTCCGCGACCGAGAAAGTCCAGTTGTACGCCGAACGCGACCGCGTGGCCCGCACCCTGCAGAGCGCGTTGCTGCCACCACAGTTGCCGACGCTGCCGTGGGCAGAACTCGGCGCCTTCTACCAGCCCTGGACGGCGGGCATGGATGTCGGCGGCGACTTCTTCGACGTCGTACGAACAGAACGAACGGTCTGGCTCGTCCTCGGCGACGTCTGTGGAAAGGGTCCGGCCGCCGCGGCCATGACAGCGGCCGCCCGCTACGCGCTGCGGGCCCTGGTCCTGGCGGACGACGATCCGGCACGAGTCCTGGAACAGCTGAACCAGGTGCTCCTGCAGGGAACGGGGTGCGACGACTCCGACGAACGATTCATCACGCTCGTTCTGGCACGCATGATTCCGTACGAGAACGGTTTGGTGATCCGGATGGCCTCGGCCGGCCATCCGCCGCCCCTGATACGGCGTGGGGACGGAACCGTGCAGTCCGTACTCGTCCCCGGGATGCCTCTGGGGCTCTTCCCGCAGGGGGAGACCACCTCGATGCGACTGTGGTTGGACCCGGACGATGCCCTGCTCCTCTACACGGACGGCGCGACAGAGGCAAGGGACACCAGCGGGTGCGAGCTGGGGGAGTCGACCCTGCGGCAGATCCTCGCCGGGCCGTGCGACAGCGCCGCCGGACTGGTGGAGCGGGTCTCCTCCGAGGTGCTGGAACGGGTGGGGGCGCTGCGGGACGACCTCGCCCTCCTGGCGGTCAGGGTCCCGGGGAACTGAGAGCGCTCCCTTCCGGGCTCGACCACGGGCCGGCAGCACTGGGGCGTACCGGTCCTAAACATCCCGCATCGGTCGGCGACACGTATTCGGAACCAGAACCGGGACTTTGGTCGGTGACGTCGTACTCAAGACCTTTCAGTGTGACGACGCCCACACTCAAGGTCCGCCTCACCCCCGGCCGATGCTTTCGCTATCGCGTAACACTGTTCCTGACAGTGCTGTTGACTTGCGCGATCACACCGCAGGAGCCGCATCACGGACACCACCGGAGATCGCTTGTCAGAGCACCGTCACCCGGAAGACTTCCGGTCGGGCCCCCGACCGGTGGGAGCTTCCGACGTCGTGACACCGTCGACCGAGTCCCCCGAGGAACGAGGGGACGTGGGCGCCTGTGCCGTTCAGAACGGTCAAAGCGTACATTGTCCCCCCCAACCGTTTCAAATCACGCAGCGAAGGATGCGAGCTGTCATGCCCACCCCGTCCGCAACCATCTCGGTCATCGATCGCGGTGAGGAAACCTGCCAGGTGTGTCACTGCCAGGGAGAGGGGTGCGACGGCACCGTGTGTCACGGTTTCGACGCAGACTGAGCCGGGCGGCTGACGCCCAGAGCCGGGGACTGACCCGAACACTTCTCATTTCCTGTCGATGATCCTGTTCGGACACTTCGTGACGCCCGTCGGAACGACCAGTTGGTTGTTGGAGATCTCGATCTCCAACGATGTGATCTTCCAGGTCTGATCGTGGGTCACGATGGCGGTCAGACCGTCGTTGGTGAGATGGAAGATCTTCTTGGGGCGTGCGCTGTACGTGACCTTGCTCAGCGTCCTCGGATGGTCAGGGGCACCCCCTTCGATGACGGCCGTGTACCTGTCCATCACCATGCCGGGAATCCGGCTGTCCCTGCGTTCCGTGATCAGACCGACGCAGCGCAGCCCCTTCGCCTCCGACTTCTGCCCGACCGGGTTCGCCAGGGGGTTGCTGTAGTCCGCCCCGCTCGTGGCGCCACATCCTGTCAGCAGAAGGGCGGCCGCGACCGTCACCAGGCCGGAGCGTGTGATCGGGCCGATCACTGACGGGATGTGTGGGACGGGTGTCTCGGACACGACGCCTAACCTCCTGGACAGGTGTCATCGATGATGTGGGCAGAACAGAGCTGAGGGTTTTGTCCCCGAACGTTCTTGACCACCGTGAGGGCCGCAGTGGTGTGGTATCGCGGGTCGGCGGTCCCGAACCTCTTCCGGTGCACATCCGGACGGCGTTGTCGGACTCTCCCGGAGGGGGGCTCCGCCGACCCCAACCATACCGATTAAGTCATGGTATGTCCGAAAAATGTTGAACATGACTGATGCGTTGATCTGTCACTACGATGGCATGGGGAGGCGTTCCCATGTGAGGAAAGGTCGATACTGTATCTGTGATCCTTCTAACACGCTGAGTGATCCACTGCTGCTCCGGTGACCGTTTGGTGCTGATAGGTCATCGGATCGTCCGGTCGCCGTGAGCCGAAGCAACCTCTTGCCGGTCGCTCTGAATCAAGGGGACTGCGCGGAAGAGCCCGGGAAGCCGGACTCCGCACCGTGAGGCCCCTGTCGCGGCCCTGGTCTGCCATCCCCTGGTTTCGGCTGATGTTGACGATGTGAGCAGGACCGGTAGTGTCACTGCCGATCCTGCGTTGTCATACTTCAGTCGTAATTTCGGGAGGCTGACCTGATGGTTTCGGACAAAGGCGGATGTTCCGCCGAGGACTGGGTCCCCCCCACGATCGATGTCACCAAGCCGAGCGTCGCTCGGATTTACGACTACTTCCTGGGCGGGAAAGATAATTTCGCGGTCGACCGACAGGCCGCTGCCGAGGTACTGAAGCTCGCACCGGACACCTACGAGGGTGCTCTGGCCAACCGCTCGTTCCTGGTCCATGCCGTGCGCACCATGGCGACGGCCGGCGTCCGGCAGTTCTTGGATCTGGGCACCGGCATTCCCACCTCCCCGAGCGTTCACGAGGTCGCCAGGGAGATCTGTCCGCAGGCCCGGGTCGTCTACGTGGACAACGACCCGATCGTCATGGCCCACAACAGGGCACTGCTCGCGCGGGAACCCGGTGTGGTGACCGTGATGCACGACGTTCGCGATCCCGGGGCGGTCTTCGAGGACCCTCTGGTCCGGCAGACCCTGGACTTCTCGGAACCGGTCGGGATGCTGATGATCGCGTTACTTCACTTCATCCCCGTCAGTCAGGGTCCCCATCTCATGGAGAGCTACCGCAAACAGCTGGCCCCCGGGAGCCATCTGGCCGTCTCGGTCGCGTGCAGCGACGGGGCCAGCGTGGAGACTCTGGCCAAGATCGAGAAGATCTACGACAAGGCCACCGCTCAGGGAGTCTTCCGGACCCGTGCGCAGATCCAGGAGCTCTTCGAGGGATTCCACTTGCTGGAACCGGGACTCGGCTCGATCTCGCAATGGAGAAGAGACGGACAGCCGGGCACTCTCCCCGGCCTGTTCGGAATCGGTGTGAAGTAAGAGCGTCTCCTGCCGGAACATCCCAGGATCAGGACATCCCCACCGGATTGCAGGTTCCGGTGGGGATGTCCTGGCGTCCCGCCCGCAGAGGCCTGGGAGTGCGGGATTCTCGTCCTGCGACTGCGGGCGGGCGATTCGGGGTGTTACGGGGAAGGGGCTGAGCCCCCCGGCGCCGGCAGCGCCGAGAGGAAGGGCGATCGAGGAGTGAGTCGGTAACGGACCGCAGGAAATCGGGCGACCGGGTGGGGACCACAGCGGACAGGGCTGACCCGGCCCGTGGCGATCAATCTGTCGAGAGACCTGCGGAGCGCCGCCTCGGGCAGGTCGAGAGCCAGTCCCAGGGCGAGAAGCGACATTCCGGTATCACCGACGGCCTCCAACGCAGACACGACCGCTCGACGGTGACGACTGCTGTTGGCGGACCACTTGTTCACCTGTCGTATTCCGGTACTACATGACAGCATGGGCAGCACTTCCCATCGAAGGCGGCCGTCGGATCGGAAGACGTCCCGACGGCCGCCGATGTGTTGACGTCACCGGAAGCGGGCCACAGATCCCCCGGTGACTGCACGGTTCTCGAAAGCGGGGTCCGGCAGACCCTGCCTCGGAACAGCGTGGCGTTCTCGTGTCGCCCGATGGCCTCGCCGAGGACCATTGATGATCGGCCCTCGGCACGTCGGTTGACGTTGCCTGGCCGGACCTGGGTGAGGTGGGTCGGACGCAACGGGAGCGCCGGCTTCCCGCGGCGGTGCCCCGACGGCGCGGAAAGCCGGCGGGAACGTGACGAAGCACCGACCGGCCTGGCTTCCGGGGTAGTCTTCATCAGCACCGCCTTTGCATACGCACCGAGCAGATGCACGTGCAGCAGAGGTTAGCAGCGTGCACGGGCAGATGCACGTGCACGGGGTGAACTGGTGTGATCTACGTGACCGCATCGCAAGGGGGCGCACGCATGGGAGACTTCAAGCTGTTCCTGATCGGAGGATGAGCGGTGACGACGTCGACTTCGGGTGGGCCGACCGTCCGCAGAATCCTCGTCGGTGTCCAGCTGCGCCGCCTGAGGGAGGAGCGCGGCATCACGCGGGAGGACGCCGGCTACGTGATCCGGGCCTCCGGTTCCAAGATCAGTCGACTGGAACTCGGACGAGTGAGCTTCAAGGAACGTGACATCGCGGACCTTCTGTCCTACTACGGGGTCGAGGACCTTCGCCAGCGGGAAGCCCTGCTCTCGATGGCCCGCGACGCCAACAACCCGGGCTGGTGGCACCGGTACGACGACGTCCTGCCCTCGTGGTTCCAGACCTACGTCGGTCTGGAGGAGTCCGCGTCGCTCATCAGGACTTTTGAGATGCAGTTCGTTCCGGGGCTGTTGCAGACGCAGGACTATGCCAGAGCCGTGATGGCGGCTGGGCAACCCGAACTGAGCAGACAGGAGATCGAGCGCAGGGTCGAACTGCGGATGGCACGGCAACGCATCCTCACCCGATCGAAACCACCCAAACTGTGGGCAGTGATCGACGAAGCGGCCCTGCGCCGCCCGATCGGCGGGACACAGGTGATCCGTGCCCAGATCCGGCACCTCATTGATCTGATGGACCGTCCCAACATCACCGTTCAGGTGATGCCCTTCCGCTTCGGCGGACATGCGGCCGAGGGCGGGGCCTTCAGCATTCTGCGGTTCCCCGAGACCGATCTGCCCGACATCGTCTACGTGGAACAGCTGGTGAGCGCGCTCTACCTCGAGAAGAGGGAACAAGTGGATCGCTATGCCCAGACCATGGACCGGATGACGATCGACAGCCAGCCCCCGGACCTCAGCATGGTCTCTCTCAACAAGCTGATCGCCCACCTCTGAGCCGGCGTCACGCCCTCAGTAGGACGTCAGGGCGGGGGCGCGGTACTCGGAGTTCCTCCCTGCCCGGGCTTGCCTTCTGTCACGTCCTGTGAGGGATGGATCTGCAATGTCCTGGTTGTGCAGGGTTTCAGAGTGAAAATATCGCTCAGGGTGATGTTTGGGTGCTGACGAGTCGTGCCACGCGAAGAGGTCTCGGTTATCATTTGCGTACATGCAGATGCGCGGTCGGATGCACGTGCATCCGACCGCGCCGGTGAAGGGGTTGTGCTGGGGACCAGCTCTGTCACCCGATCGCAAAGCTCAGGAGGAGACATGAACCAGGTGTTCAACGGGATGCCCGCTCAGCGTCTGAGGGGAGTCGCCTGGACGAAGAGCCGCCGGAGCAACTCGCAGGGGAACTGTGTCGAGTTCGCGCGTATTGATACGAATCAATTCGCGGTGAGAAACTCGCGTCACCCCGAAGGACCTGCGCTGATCTACACGAGGGCCGAGATCGAAGCCATGCTGTTGGGTGCGAAGGACGGAGACTTCGACCATCTGCTTGTCTGACCGTTCGGTCAGAAATGCCCGGAAGCCAGTAGGTTCGCGAAGAAACAGACCCTAGTGGCTTCCGGGGCGCTTCCCGTCGGCCGGACGAACGTTCATTCGGGACGATGGGCTGCGGATACGGTGCAGTGATCTTGTGCCGGTACGAGGGAACCCCGGAACGGGGACCGATCGTCGGGTTTTTTTGTCTGAAATACCCTACGTCTCCGAGCGCGGTGGTAAGGTTAGCCACTCTCGTCGGCGAGGGGCCGATGCAATGACCTGATGATGGGGTTGATCATGTCGGTCGACTTCATGCCGGTCGACTTCACAGCGGGCGGACTTCTGCCTGGGTTCCCCTGCTTTCGCGGGCCTCCGTGAAAGCAGGTCGTACTGAATAACGGGGGGAGTACGTCATCCCCGCGCACCTATCCGTGTGGTGAGTGGCCTGTTCTCGTTGCGACGAACCTCCAACAGCGACGTTGGACCGGCAGACGCCGCTGCCCGCACCGTCGCAGGAGGCCAGGACCTGTGAGCACCCCACAACCGGCATACCTTCCGGATTCTCTGACGATCACCACTTGGGGACACTCCTGGTACACCCGGAGTGCGCCCGGCGAGCCCTTCGCCGATCTCGACCGAGCCATGGCCGAGACGGCGGAGAGGGGTTTCAACACCGTCCGGATCTGCGCCATGCCGTTTCTTCTGTGCTCTTCGGGCCTGGACACCTCCGCCCTGACGTTCACAGGGTTCTCCGGGGGTTACGCGGACGGCACCCCGTGGTACCACCTTCCCCACCCGGTCACTCTCGATGGCAAGGAACGGCTTGTGCAGTTGTTCGAAGCCGCGCGTCGGCACGACTGCTATGTCGCACTCTCCAGTTGGGAATACCAGCAGAGCGCTTGCCTGTTCGAGGACTCCTCGTGGTTCTCGGCGTTGCGGGAGGTCCGGCGCAGGCATCGTCCCGCAGCCCTCGCCGACGCCATGGCACGGGTGGTCGATCTGTTGGCCACACGTCGTCTGGCGGATCGGATCGCCTACGTGGAACTGCATCACGAGGTCGAGGGGACCTGGTTGGCCGAGGCCGTGCCGGCCAGGGATCCAGTGCTCGTGGGTCTGCAGAGCAGCCTGGAAGCGGCCATCGCCCGGTTCAAGATGCGCCATCCCAGCCTGCTGGTCGGTTTCGGTTTCTCCCCGGTTCCCGTGGATCAAATGCGTGGCCTGCCTCGCAACGCCGACCTGGCGCTGTTCCAGCCGGAGGTGGAAGGCGTTCTGGGGGAGCTGGTGGACACCTTCGCCCTGAGAGACCCCTTGCGGGCCTTTCCGCAGGAGCGGGCGCAGCGCGAACTGCTGCGACCCGGCGCGCCGGCACTGCACGACTGGTCGTGCAGGCCCGAGGACGAGTGGCGGAGGAAAGCCTCGCTCATCAGCCACCGGGAGATCTATCTGCACGATTGGTGTGATCCGTACCGTCTGGACCATTGGCTGGTCGATCGGTATCCCTACCACCGGATCGCCATGACCAGGTTGCTGCGCACCTGGACGGAGGTCGCGGCCGATTGGGCGGCCTCCCAGGAGATTCCCCTGGTGTTCGGCGATGGGTGGATCGGCGCCGTGCCCCGGTGTTCGACCCTCGAACAGGGGCCTGTGGGCCAGGAGACCTGCGAGGAGGGGGTGAACCAGGCCCGGAGGATCGGCGCTTGGGGGACGGCGGTCTGCTCCACTGCGGCTCCGCACCGCACGGGATGGGCGGACATCCCTCGTCTGCGGCGGCTCACCTCGTTGTTCTCCGGCGCGCCTGTCCGTTCCCTCTCGGTCGGGCGGTCGGTGCACGCAGCCCTCGACCGTACTGCGATGACCTTGTGAAGGGCACGGTGAGCACGGGAACGCTGCCCTGCCGGGCGGTCCCACGACCTGGGAGCGACCGGCCGGAGAGCGCTCCGGCTCGCGGTTACCGGACGGCGTCCCGCTGATCGGAGTTTTCTCCGGCCGGTCGCTCCCAGCCCGAGCATCCTGCGGCGGGGCGGAGCCGGAAGGTCAAACGACCTCTTCGGACACCACCATCCGTTTCTCGGACAACTTCTCCCTGGCGGCGTCGGCGTCGGCCGGCGGGGCCGTGCTCTGTCGGATCACCAGCCTGGTGGCCAGATCGAGCCGGACGTTCGGAGGACGCTCGCCGCGTCGCATCGCGATGACCATCCGGGTGGCGGCCTCCGCCATTTCCATGAGGGGCTGGCGGACCGTGGTCAGGGGCGGTCCGGTCCAACGCGCGATCGGCAGGTCGTCGTAACCCACGACGCTCAGGTCCTCGGGGATGCGCAGCCCCAGCTGGCGGGCTGCCTCGAACAGCCCGAGAGCCTGGAGATCGCTGCCGGCGAAGATCGCGCTGGGACGGTCGGGCAGACGAAGGAGCTCGCTGCCGTTCTCGTACCCGCCTTCGACGTGGAAGTCACCGAATCTGACCAGCTTGTCGTCGTACTCCAGTCCCGCCGTCTCCAGAGCCGTGCGGTAGCCGTCCAGACGGGCCCTGCTGGGCAGGACGCCACTGGGACCGCAGATCACTCCCACTCTTCGGTGCCCCAACTCGATCAGGTGTCGGGTGGCGACCAGGCCGCCGTTCCAGTTGGCCGAGCCGATCGAGGGGACCTCCGGTCCCGGTTCGCCCGCGGGGTCGACCACGACGAACGGGATCCCGCGGGAGGCCAACCGCTCCTGCTGGCCGGCGTCCAGTTCCGACAGCACGAGGATCACGGCGGTGGGGTTGCGGGCCAACACCCCGGCCGACCACCCCCGATCGGGGGTCCTGCGGCCGTCGGACTGGAACAGTGCCAGCGTCAGCCCCTCGGAGCGGGCAACCCGTTCGACTCCTCGGATCACCTCAATGGCCCAAGCGCTGTCGAGCTCGTGCAGGACGAGGTCGATGACGCCGCCGCGCTGGAGACTGGCTCCGACACGCCGTCGGTAACCATGTTTTGTGATCAGGGCCTCGACGCGGGCCCTCGTCTGGGGCGCAACATCGGTCCGACCATTGAGAACCTTCGAAACAGTGGGAACCGAAACCCCTGCTTCTTGCGCAAGTAGGGCGATCGTTATGCCCTGATTTCTCGGGGTTCTGCCCTTGCGCGGGTTCCCCTGTGTGGGCGAGGCTGACACGGTTCCTCCCTCCTGTACCTGTGGATCAACAGTGTAGACGGTAGCTGTCGATAGCTTTCGAGATCGATCTGTGCCCACGTAGTGCCTTGACCTGCTTGCACTTTGTTTCGTAGCGTTCCCGACACTCACAGCGGAGTGAGGTCGAAAGTTTCGAGAGGTGGATCATGGAAGGTCACGCTCGACCCCGCCGTCGCGGACTGTTGGTGACCGCGGCAACGCTCGCTCTCGCGGTCGCCCCACTGACCGCTTGCGGATCGGATGGCTCTGAAGCATCCGGCAAGCTGAACGTCTGGGTCTATCAGGACGGTTCGACACGGATCCAGAAAGAAGCCGTGGAACGCTTCAACAAGACCTCGAAGGTCAAGGTCGTGTTGAACGAGATCCCGGCCGACGGGTACCAGGACAAGGTCCGGACGGGGATGGGCTCGTCCAACGCCCCGGACGTCTTCTTCAACTGGGGCGGCGGGAGCATCCGCGACTACGTCACCAGCGGGAAGCTCCTGGACCTCACCCCCACGTTCGACTCGGACTCCGCTCTCAAGAGCGCGTTCCTGCAGTCTGTTCTCGACGCGGGCAAGATCGACGGCAAGTACTACGGCGTGCCGATGCGTGGCACCCAGCCGGTGATCCTCTTCTACAACAAGGACCTGTTCGCGCAGAACAACGTGGAGCCCCCCACGAGCTGGGAGGACATGCTCAAGCTGGTCGACCTGTTCAAGGCCAAGGGAGTCACGCCGTTCTCGCTGGCCGGCGCCAACTCCTGGACCGAGCTGATGTGGGTCGAGTACCTGCTCGACCGGTTCGGCGGAGTCGAGGTGTTCGACAAGATCGCCAGCGGTGACTCCGCGGCCTGGGGCGACCCGGCGATGCTGAAGACGGCCCAGGCCATCAAGCAGCTCGTCGACAGGGGTGCCTTCGGCAAGAAGTTCGGATCGGTCAGCTACACCGCAGGGGGCGCCTCGACCCTGTTCGCCAAGGGCAAGACCGCCATGCACCTCATGGGCTCGTGGGAGTACGCGACCCAGCTGACGGACGACCCCGAGTTCGCCAAGAGCAAGCTCGGCTGGGCCACCTTCCCGAGCGTGCCCGGCGGCAAGGGCGACCCCACCGCCATCGTCGGCAACCCGACGAACTTCTGGTCGATCAACGCGAGCACCAAGAACAAGGACGCCGCGATCGAGTTCGTCAAGACGGCGATGGAGGACGAATACATCCAGGCCATGGTGGACAACGGCGACGTTCCCACCACAGCCAACACAGCGGACCTTCTCGCTAAGAGCCCGAACCCGGAGTTCGCCAAGGCCGAGTTCGACATGGTGCAGAAAGCCTCCAGCTTCACCTTGTCCTGGGACCAGAACCTCTCCGCCAGCGTCGCCACCCCGATGCTGACCGAGATCCAGAAGCTCTTCAACGGGCAGATCACACCCGAGAAGTTCGTCGAGAGCCTCAAGGCTCTGAAGTGACGAAGTCAACTGACCAGTCGCGCCGGACCGGCCCCTCCGTGGGCCGGCCCGGCGTGGCCTGGGCCCTCCCCGGTGTTCTGTATTTCGCCTTCTTCGCCGTCCTGCCGATGATTCTGGTCGCCTACCTGTCCTTCACCGAGTGGAACGGGCTGGGCACCCCGGAATTCGTCGGTACGGACAACTGGGAGCGACTCTTCTCGGACTCCCTCATGGGGCAGTCGCTCTGGCTCGCCTTCCTTCTCACCGTGCTGACCTGGGTGGTCCAGACGCCGCTCGCTCTGCTGATCGGAGTCTGGTCGGCGGGGTACCAGCGCAACCGTGCGCTCCTGTCCGCGATTTTCTTCCTGCCGCTGTTGCTCAGTTCCGTGGCCATCTCCCTGCTCTGGCGGACGTTGATCGACCCGAATTTCGGTCTTCCCGCGCAGATCGGGGGCTGGCTCGGGATCGACAACATCGACCTGATCGGGCAGTCGGACACGGCCCTGTACACCCTGGTGTTCGTGGCCACCTGGCAGTTCGTCCCCCTGCACTCCCTGCTGTACCAGGGCGGGGCCCGCCAGATCCCGCAGTCGCTGTACGACGCCGCGTCGATCGACGGGGCCGGCAAACTTCGGCAGTTCTTCCACATCACCTTGCCGCAGTTGCGCAACACCATCACCACTTCGTCGATCCTCATGGTCGTCGGAGCACTGACGTTCTTCGACACCGTGCTGATCATGACGCAGGGCGGTCCGGGGACCGACACGACGATCACCCCGTACCTGATGTACCAGACAGGTTTCAAGAGTTACGAGATGGGCTACGGCAGCACGATCGCCTTCGTCCTCGTCATCATGGCGACCGCAGCCTCCCTGGTCCTTGTCAAGATGACCGGCTTCGGCGCCATGCGCAGCACCCGGGAGGGGATGTGAACAGCGTGGCCACCGCACAGACCCAGAAGGTCCCCCTCCCGCTCCGGCCCTCCCCCTGGACAAGGCTGAGCAAACGGCTCCGCTCGGCGAACTACCCCGCCGGAGTCGCGTCCCTGTTCTGGCTGGCGGTCATCGGGATCCCGCTCTACGCCCTCGTGGCCTCGACCTTCCGCAAGACCTCGGACTACCTGGACCAGGGCCCGTTGTCCGTGCCGTCGAACCCGACCTTCGAGAATTACCACAAGGTCGTCGACATGGGCTTCGACACCTACTTCATCAACACCGTGATCGTGACCGTTTGTACGGTGGCCATCGTGGTGCTGCTGTCGGTGCCGATCGGCTACGCCGTTGTCCGTTCGACGACAAGAAGCACTCAACGGGTTTTTCAGTTCTTCCTGCTGGGGCTGGCGATCCCGGCCCAGGCCGTCGTCATTCCCGTTTTCCTGATCATTACGGAACTCCACATGTACGACTCGCTGGCGGCAGTCATCCTGCCTTCGGCGGCGTTCTCCATGCCGGTGTGCGTACTGATCCTCACGGGAACGATGCGGGACATCTCCGAGGAACTCTACGAGGCCATGGCACTCGAGGGTGTGAGCGTTGCCAAGATGCTCTGGTACCTCACCATTCCGCTGTCCCGTTCCGGGCTCAGCACGGTTGCCATCTACACGGCCATCCAGGCCTGGAACGGTTTCCTCTTCCCACTGATTCTCACCCAGTCCAGGGAACAGCGGGTCCTGACCCTGGGCCTGTACGACTTCGTGGGCGAGTTCCGGGTCGACGCACCCGGCATGCTCACGGCAGTTCTGCTGTCGGCAGTCCCACTTTTCGTCGCATATCTGTTCGCTCGACGCGCCTTGGTCCAAGGACTCATGGGGGTCGGTGGGAAGTGATTCTGCCGACGGCGAACCCGTACTGAGCGGACCGCACCCCGCAAGGCGGCGATCCCGCCTCGCATCACGACGTACGGAACAGGAGTTCCACCGTGACCACAGCCGACAGCACCAGTCTCCCGCACGCGGGGGAAACCTGGCGCGACCCCGGGCGATCCGTCTCGGACCGGGTCGAGGATCTGCTGTCCAGGATGACTCTCACCGAAAAGATCGCCCAACTTTACGGGGTGTGGGTGGGAGCCGACGCCGAGGGGAGCGGCGTCGCCCCGCACCAGCACGAACTCGCGGACGAACCCGTCGACTGGCCGGCACTGATTCCCCACGGTCTGGGCCAGCTCACACGCCCGTTCGGCTCGACCCCCGTCGACCCGGCCCTGGGCGCCCGGGCCCTGGCCCGAACCCAGGCGGAACTCATGGCGGCCAACCGGTTCGGCATCCCTGCCATGGCGCACGAGGAGTGCCTGGCCGGCTTCACCGCCTGGGGTGCGACCATCTACCCGGTACCCCTGGCCTGGGGAGCAGGTTTCGACCCCGAACTGGTGAAACGGATGGCCCAGCGCATCGGACGGTCCATGCGCCAGGTCGGGATCCACCAGGGCCTCGCCCCCGTCCTCGACGTCGTGCGGGACCCGCGGTGGGGCCGGGTCGAGGAGACCATCGGCGAGGACCCCTACCTCGTTGCGACCGTGGGGTCCGACTACGTCAAAGGTCTGGAGTCCACGGGCGTCGTCGCGACCCTCAAACACTTCGTGGGCTACTCCGCCTCCCGGGCGGCCCGCAACCACGCCCCCAGTCCCGTGGGCCCGCGGGAAGTGGCCGACGTCCTGCTCCCACCGTTCGAAATGGCACTGCGGGAGGGCGGGGCCAGATCGGTCATGCACTCCTACGCCGAGATCGACGGCATTCCCCCCGCGTCGGACACGCAGCTGCTCACCGGCCTGCTCCGCGACACCTGGGGCTTCACCGGCACGGTCGTGGCCGACTACTTCGGCGTGGCCTTCCTGGAACTGCAGCAGAAGGTGGCCGCCGACGCCGGACACGCCGCCGGCCTGGCCCTGGCCGCTGGGGTCGACGTCGAACTGCCCACCCTGCGCTGTTTCGGCAGTCCCCTGCAGGAACTGGTCGAGTCCGGCGAGGTCGACGAGGCCCTCGTGGACAGGGCGCTGCGGCGCGTCCTGCACCAGAAGTGCGAGCTGGGACTGCTCGACCCCGACTGGTCCCCCGTCCCGCCGGCCCTGCTCGCGCAGGACACCGGACAGGACGAGGAGAGCCCCTCCGTCGACCGGATCTGCGAGACGGTCTCCGGCAGCGTCAGCCTGGACACCCCCGAGGACCGGGACCTCGCCAGAACCATGGCGGAACAGTCCCTCGTCCTCCTTGTCAACAGCGGCCTCCTCCCGTTGGACGCCGTCGACTCCGTCGCGGTCGTCGGCCCGAACGCCGACGACCCCATGGCCATGATGGGGTGCTACTCCTTCCCCAACCACGTCGGCCGCCAGCACCCCCGGACCCCGATGGGGGTCGAGGTCCCGACGGTCCTCCAGGCCCTCACGACCGCGTTGCCCGGGACCACTGTGCGGCACGCCACCGGGTGCACGGTCGACGGCGACGACCGTTCGGGGATCGAACAGGCCGCGTCCCTGGCCGCGGACAGCGAGGTCTGCATCGCCGTCCTCGGGGACCGCGCGGGCCTGTTCGGCCGTGGCACCTCCGGTGAGGGCTGCGACGCCCCCGACCTGGCCCTGCCCGGGCTGCAGGCCGACCTGGTGCGAGCGCTCCTCGACACCGGCAAACCGGTCGTCCTGGTCCTGCTGACAGGCCGGCCCTATGCCCTCGGGGACCTCGCAGACCGTTCCGCCGGGGTTCTGCAGGCCTTCTTCCCCGGGGAAGAAGGCGGAACTGCCATCGCGAACGTGCTCACCGGACGCGTCAACCCCTCCGGGCGCCTGCCGGTCGGGGTCCCGCGCAGGCCGGGCGGACAGCCCTACACCTACCTGGCGCCCCCGCTGGGCCAGCACACGGAGGTCAGTTCGATCGACCCGACCCCGCACTTCCCCTTCGGGTTCGGGCTCTCCTACACGCAGTTCGCCTACGGGGAGGCTCTCCTGCGGTCCTCGGACCCGCAGGACTCCGTGGAAGAACAGGACGGGCAGCTCCGTGTGCCCACCGACGGCTCGGTCACGGTGAGCTGCACCGTCACCAACACCGGCGACGTCGACGGGGCAGAAGTCGTCCAGCTGTACCTGCACGATCCCGTCGCCCAGGTGACCCGTCCCGTCATCCGGCTGGTGGGCTACCGGCGGGTGTCCCTGCCCGCGGGCCGGTCCGCGAAGGTCACCTTCGAGGTCCCCGTGGAGCTGTCGGCGTTCACGGGCCGCGACGGACGACGAGTCGTGGAACCGGGTGAGCTGGAACTGCGTCTGGGCAGCTCCAGCGCACAGTTCCACGCGACCTGCCCCTTCACGGTCACCGGCCCGCTCCGCCCCGTGGGGTACGACCGGGCCCTGTCCTCCCAGGCCACGCACACCCTGCTGCCGAAGGACTGAATCGACCGAACAGACGGGTGGCCGTCGGTTCTGCTAACAACCGCAGAACCGACGGCCACCATCCATGCCAGGCCCGACGGCGCCTCGATCACGGCGCTTCGATCACGGCGCCTCCGGCAGGTCCTCACCGATGGGCCGGTACTCGAACCAGTCGAAATCGGCGACGAAACCCTCCGCGTGGGGCGCGCAGCGGGCGTACGGACCGATCGTCGTTCCCGTGAACCCGCTATGGGACGACGGGGCGAGGAACGCGCCGTCGAAAGCGCCCAACACCTGCCACTGCCCCCCGGGCGAGGACCAGAGAGCCTCGTAGCGTCGTCCACAGGCCCGCATACCGAGCCGGAGGGGCCCGTTCGGCACAGGAACCCGCGCCAGCTCCTCCGTGGCCCCCTGCGCCCTCCTGCGCAGCAGCAGCGCACGCCCCGGTTCTTCCTTCCGCGACCCGGTGACGGGCCCGACGCCTTCTGGGACGAGCGCGAGCACCACATGATTCTCGTCGTCCGACATCAGCAGCAGCCCGGCCTCGTCCCCCTCCCCGCCCTCCCCGAAACCCGCAGAACCCACCTCGAGCAGAGCCGAGGCCACGAACGAGTGGTGCTGCTGCGGCCGCAGCACGGCGCTCGGGTTGCCCAGGTCCGCAGGCCCCACGGGCCGCGCCCCCAGCCTCAGGTGCCCGGGCCTGGCGGCCAGATCCCACCAGCGCTCGCGGGGAGTGCGCAGGAACGACCAGAGCGGTCCCAGCTCCCGTGAGTCGAAGTGGTCGCGGGGCTCGACGGGCGGCCAGGGGTGAGCGGGCAGGTCAGGCCCGGGGACCAGATCGGGGACCCGGCCCGCCCCGGGGGCCAGGACGGGCCAACCGTCGTGCCACTCGACGGGGACCACGAAGGTTTCCCTGCCCAGGACGGCGGTCCGCGGGGCCCCCGGCCCGGGCAACGGGCGCGAGGCCAGCAGGAAGGCCCACCAGCGCCCGTCGGCGGTCCGGGTCAGGTCTGCGTGGCCCACCCCGATCACGGGGACGTCCGGGCCCAGATGCCTGTGGGTGAGCAGCGGGTTCGCAGGGCATCCCTCGAAGGGCCCCGTGACGTTCCTGCTCCTGGCGACGACGACGGCGTGCTCCTCCTCGGTGCCGCCCTCGGCGGTCAGCAGGTAGTACCAGCCGTCGACGGCGTACAGGTGCGGTGCCTCCGACCAGCGGGCCCCGCGCAGAGCGCCGTGCCACAGAGGGATCCGGGGGCCCACGGGGCAGAGGTTCTCCGCGTCGTACTCGCGCAGCCAGATCTCGGTCCGCCCCGGGGCGCCGACCGGGTCGACCTCGTGGGTGGCCGTCAGCCAGGCCCGGTCGCCGTCGAACAGCAGGGAGGGATCGAATCCCGGTCCGTCGAGCCACGCCGGGGCCGACCAGGGGCCGGTGGGGTCCGTCGCCGTCACCACGAAGTGCCCGGCCGGTCCCGTGTCCGCGACCAGGGTGCACACGACGTGGAACCGACCGGCGTGATGGCGGATCGTCGGGGCGTACAGGCCGCCGGAGCAGCGCACCCCGTCGAGGGGGAGGGCCTCGGGATCGTCGATCACATGTCCCAGAAGGCGCCAGTTGATCAGATCACGACTGTGGTGGAGGGGCAGTGCGGGGAAGTACTCGAAGGACGAGGTGACCAGGTAGTGGTCGTGCCCGACCGTGCAGATCGAGGGGTCGGGGGAGAACCCGGCCAGCACAGGGTTGTGGATGGGGGCAGGGTTGTGCGCGGAGTTCGACACAGCCACCATCCTGCCCACCGTTGCCGTCCGGCACGAGGGACTCGAAGCCCCTGCTTCCGTCTCGCTCTGCCGAAAGTTCTGCCGAAACGCCCGGGGACCGGTGCCGGCTGGGCGGCACCGGTCCCCGGGGGCGTCAGGGCAAGCAGCGGACGACGGCCGTGGGCCTGCTCTCGGCCGACAGGGCCCGCTCCGACACCTCGGAGTCGGCCGGTTCGCGGTCGAGGTCGAGGGTGTCCTGCGTGTGGGGTGCGAACCCGGCCGACGCCGCTTGGTGCTCGGACTGGTTCTCGGACTGGTGCTCGGAGTGGTTCTCGGCCCCTGGCTCCTGCCGCGGTCGGGGAACCAGCCACACGGCCAGTGCCAGAACGCTGAAGCCGGCCACCGCATCGAACACGAAGTGGTGGGCGCTGGCGATGACGACGACGGTCGTCAGAGCGGGGTAGATCCAGGCCAGATGGCGCCAACGGGAGCGGAGGGTCAGGACGAGCACCCAGGCGCACCACGCTGCCCAGGCCGCGTGCAGGGACGGGACGGCGGCGTAGTCGTTCACCAGGACGGCGTTGTGGGGGTTGTCCATTCCGAACACGTTGGCCTGCGAGAGCACGTCCACTGCGTTGTCGACCGACAGTCGCGGTGGGGCGACGGGGAAGACCCAGAACACGAACAGCGCGCTCAGACTCACCGCGAACAGCACAGAACGGACCCTGCCGTAGATCTCCGGGTAGCGCAGCCACGCCCAGAAGAGCACGGCGGGCGTCAGCAGGAAGTGGAAGGTCGAGTAGTAGTAGGCCAGCCCCTGGACGATCCAGTCGTTCTCGGAGGCCGTCCGGTTCATCCACTCCTCCAGGGAGGTGATGAAGGACGGCTCGGCCCGATAGATCGACAACGCGTGCGAGACGCCGACCTCCGGGTCGCCGTGGGTCACGGCCCGCACCACTTCGTAGAGCATGTTCCCCAGCAGGACCACGAGCACTTCCAAGGGCCAGAACATGCGCTGCCAGGTCCACCCCGAGGTGGGGACCCAGCTGAATCTGCTCAGTGCCGCGAGCCGGCCGGGGCCGTCGGCCGGCCCTCGGTCCTGGTGCTCGATCACCGCGATCCGGTCCTCGGACTGCACACCCAGCGCGTCGACCGCCTCACCCATCAGCGGGTTCTCCTCCCCGTTCACGGCCGGTGCGTTTTTCGTCATCACCGATCCCCCGTCGTCGTGTTCCACATCGTCCTCCTCACCGGTTCGACCAGCGCAACCGATCGGAACGCTGTGGCTGATCCCATTCTTGACCACTCCGTCGCCCGCCGTGTCCCAACGGGACCCTGCCCGGGTCGGGATCTTGCCGGTCTCTGTGCGAGCTCGCTTGCCTCTGATTGTGCGGGGACGCCGTTCGGTTCCCTGGCGCCGACACGATGGAGCCTCCTGCCCTGGGGCCGTCGTTCGTGGAGCCCGTGGCGGCCCCATCCGACACCCTGGACCGGTCGAACGGGTTCGCGTAATGGGGCTGGCCCGCCCTTCGAGGTGGGGGTGGCCCGCCCCCACCGGCAGGGGACGGCAGAAGGTCCGTCCGGGGAGCAGGATTCATGCGGAGGGGGAAACGGCGGGGCCCCGGCCCGCCGACGGTGTCTGCCGGGCGAGGTCGCCCGGGAACACGGGAAGGTCGAAAACGGTCTTTTTCTTCCCGCCCTCCCACAGACCCGAAAAGATCATGGAGTGAGTTTAACGCTTCCTGTGCGGGCGGTAAATTCCCGCCAATCGTGGGCAACCGGTGGTGTGCTGCAAAAAAGGGCACGATGCCGGGCGACCGTGTGTCCGGCATCACAGGGTCCCCGCCCGGATAGTTCTCGAAACTCTCGCGCGTGCGATCTTTCATGACATCCCACGGAAAAGCGCAGCTCACCGGCCTGCGCCCGGGACGATTCCGGGATCAATTGCATCACTGAACCGGGTGACTGAAGCATGTCGGCGACCTGTCCGTTGAGGGCTTCTCTCGACGGGGACCTCCGCGCGGCCCTCCCGCCAGGCCCTCCCCGCCGTGGGAGGCCCGGTGAGCGCCGGACCCCCAGACGGGCCTCTGCGGCACTCGGCCACGTGGAACGAGGGAGCACCAACAGATGTTCGGTCATCAAGACAGAGCAAGGGGCGCGAGGCGACGAAGGCTGACGGCCACCGTCCTGCCCGGTGCCCTGGCCGGCCTGGTACTCGGTGGGTGGGTAGCACTGCCCGCCGAGCAGGCTGCCGCTGCCACCCTGCCCAACACCCCCAACTACAGCCTGCCCCTGGCGTTGCAGCAGTCGTGGTACTTCTACGACGCCGAGGAGTCCGGTCCCTCCCGCAGCATGGGCCAGCAGCCCCTGGAATGGCGCGGGGACTCCGAGCCCAGTGACGCGAAGATTCCGTTGAAGCCGATGGCGAACAACGACGGGGTCAATCTGTCGGCTTCCTTCATCAGCGCCAACAAAGCCGTTCTGGACCCCGACGGCGACGGCGCCCTGGACCTCTCCGGTGGCTTCCACGACGCCGGGGACCACGTGAAGTTCGGCCTGCCGCAGTCGTATGCCGCGGCAACGCTCGCCTGGGGTATGCACCTGTTCCCCGAGGCGTACAGGAAGACGAACACCTGGGACCACGGGATGGAGGAGATGAAGTGGTTCAGCGACTACCTTCTCCGCTCCACGTTCCGCAAGTCCTCCGGTGAGGTCGTCGCCTTCTCGTACCAGGTCGGTGAGGGCGCGGTCGACCACGATTACTGGGGTCCGCCGGAGCTGCAGCCCCTCAAGACCCACCCACGGCCGGCGTATCTGGCCTCCTCCGAGACCCCGGCCAGCGACCAGAGCGCCGGGGCCGCGGCGGCCCTGGCCATGCAGTACTTGATCAGCAAGGACACCGATTCCGCGTACGCCAAGAAGTGCCTGGACACGGCCAGGGCCCTGTACACCTTCGCGGTGGCCAACCGTGGTCTGGGCTACTCGGGCGGTTTCTACGGCTCCAGCGTCGACGAGGACGAGCTCGCGTGGGGCGCCGCGGTGCTCCATGAGGCGACCGGGGAGCAGAAGTACCTCGACGACATCGTCAGCGCCGATTCCTCGGGCAAGTACACCG
>JAUPKJ010000232.1 GCA_030837505.1 Actinomycetota bacterium | reverse complement strand
CGGTGTCAGGCGTGGGCGCGTTCCGCGAGGATCTGAGCGGCCCGGGCCGCCGAGCGCAGGATCGCGCGAGCCCGCGTGGGCGTCGCAGCGGCCAACCCGCACGTCGGTGTGATGATCACTTCGCTCAGGGCTGCGGCGGGCAGGCCGACTTCTGTCCAGGAACCGGCCACGGCCCGTGCTGCTGTCTGTGCCACGGCCTGTACCGCAGTCTGTGCCGTTGCCTGTGCCACGGCCGGGGGGCCCAGGACCGGTTCTCCCGGAGTCAGTGACGGTCCGGGGGACCTCGTGGGGACGCTGCCGGCCCACAGCCGCAGACCCCGTTCGACGGCCGCAGCGATCCGTTCCCAGCCTTCCGAGCCCAGCAGGGTCGTGTCCACGGAGATTCCGCCGGTCCCGCACTCGGCCAGCAGGGCGATGGGCGGGGCTGCCGCGCAGCAGTGCACCAGGGTGTCGACGGCTCCGGCTGCCCGGGCTGCGAGGACGACCGTGTGCAGTCCTTCCCGAACAGTGTGTTCGGCCACGGGCCGGAGCCTGCCGAATCCGCTGGCCGTGGGCAGCGTTCCCTCGAGCACCGCCGGGGCCGACGGTTCGTCCACCTGGAGGACGACCTGCGCACCGGGCACCAACCGGCGGACCTCGGCCACGTGCTGGGAGACGCCCTCGGCGAGCGACTCGACGAGGTCCAGGCAGGCGCCCGGATCGACGACGGCACGTTCCAGCCGGGACAGCCGCAGCGAGGCCGCCAGCGTCCAAGGACCGGCGACCTGGAGCTTCAGCGGCCCGGTGTACCCGTCGGCGATCTCAGCGAGCAGGTCGAGGTCCTCGTGCCACCAGGACCGGGCCCGTTCGAGGTCGCGTCCGGCCCGTGGGACCAACCGCCAGCCCGAGGGCTGGAGGTCCACGGCCAGATCCACGAGCAGAGCTGCCGACCTGCCGATCAGATCGGCGCCGGGGCCGCGGGAGGGCAGCTCCGGCAGGTAGGGGATCGCCCCGTCCGTCAGTTCCCCGAACGTACGGTGGAGGGCCTGGGCGACGTCGGTCCCGGGCAGCGACCCGACGCCACTGTGATTGCCGACGACACCGTGGTTGCCGACGACACCGTGGTTGCCGAGTTGTTCTGGCTGCGTGGACACAGGGACAGACTAGAACGGCCGGCAGATGGGTCGTCTCACCCGCGGTCGGTTCCCGGGAGGACGAGCGTGGACGCCCCGAGGACCTGGGTGCCGTGGTAGAGCACCAGGGTCTGTCCCGGGGCCGCCCCGCGCACGGGCCGGTCCAGGTGCACGGTCACGTGTCCCTGTGAGACCTCGACGGTTCCCGGGCTCTCGCTGCCGTGGGCCCGGATCTGCGCTCCGATCCGGGCTCCGGGGGACGGGACGGGGGCGCACCAGCTCGGGGCGGTCCCGGTCAGGGTCCGCCTGTCCAGATGGGACTCGGGTCCGACCGTGACGGTGTTCCGGGGGAGGTCGACGGCCAGGACGTACCGCCGGGAGCCGTCGGCTGCGGGGTTGCCCAGGCGCAGGCCCCTGCGTTGACCGATGGTGAAGGCGTAGGCGCCGTCGTGCTGTCCGATCTGTTCCCCGTGGACGTCGAGTACGGGGCCGGGACGGTGTCCGAGCCTCGCGGCGAGCCAGGCCCGGGTGTCGCCGTCCTCGATGAAACAGATGTCGTACGAATCGGGTTTTTCGGCTACGAGGAGTCCCCGCTCGGTGGCCTCCCGACGGACCTGGGACTTGGTGGTGTCGCCGAGCGGGAACAGGACCTGCGACAGACGTTCGGGGTCCAGCACCGCCAGAACGTAGGACTGGTCCTTGGCCTGGTCCGCTGCCCGGTGCAACGTGGACAGACCGGTCTGCGGGTCCGTGGCCGTCCGGGCGTAGTGGCCGGTGCACACGGCGTCGAACCCCAGTGCCAGGGCACGTTCGAGGAGAGCGGAGAACTTCACGTGCTCGTTGCACCGAATGCAGGGATTGGGGGTGACACCGGCCGCGTACCCGGAGAGGAAGTCGTCGATCACGTCGCGTTGGAAACGTTCGGACAGGTCCCACACGTAGAAGGGGATCCCGAGCAGGTCGGCGGTACGACCGGCGTCACGGGCGTCCTCCGGGGTGCAGCATCCGCTGCTGCCGCACCGTTGCACCGAGGTCCTCCGGGAGAGTGCCAGGTGGACGGCGACCACATCATGTCCGGCGTCCACTGCCCTGGCTGCCGCGACAGCCGAGTCCACACCGCCGCTGAGGGCGGCGAGCACCCTCACCGGGCACCTGTCGGGAGCCCGGCCAGCCCGGCCAGCCGGGCACGTTCGACACACGGCCCGAGGGCTTCCACTGTTGCCCGGATCTCCTCGGAGGTGGTCCGGTGTCCGAGGGAGAACCGCAGCGCTCCCCGTGCCACGGTCTGGTTCACCCCCATCGCCAGCAGCACGTGGCTGGGGCGGGGCAGGCCCGCCTGACAGGCCGAACCCGTGGAGCACTCGATCCCTCTGGCCTCCAGGAGGTAGAGCAGGGCGTCGCCTTCGCAGCCGGGGAAGGTGAAGTGGGCATTCCCGGGCAGGCGACCCGCGGGGTTCGGATCACCCCGCAGGATCGCGTCGGGAACGGCCCGCCGGACGCCGTCGATCAGTTCGTCCCGCAGCGCGGTGACCCGTTCCACCGTCCGGGCACGGCGTTCGGTCGTCAGTTCGATGGCGACCCCCAGAGCGCAGGCTGCCGCCGTGCTGACGGTCCCGGACCGGAGTCCCATTTCCTGCCCTCCCCCGTGCGAGACCGCCGTCAGGGGGGTGCCCCGCCTCAGGATGAGCACCCCGGAGCCGGGTGGGCCTGCGAGTTTGTGCCCGCTGAGGCTGAGGCAGTCCGCCTGGCAGTCGGCGAAGTCGATCGGCAGCTGTCCCACGGCCTGCACGGCGTCGGTGTGCAGGGGGATCCCGTGGCGTCGGGCGACGGCTGCCACCTCACCGACCGGTTGGACGGTCCCGACCTCGTTGTTCGCCGACATCACCGAGACCAGCGCGACCGAGTCGGGATCGCGCTCCAGGGCCTGTTCGACCTCGTCGAGAAGTATCCGGCCGTTCGCGTCGACAGGGAGGAAACACACGTCCGCCCCACTGTGTCTCCCCAACCATTCGGCTGCGTCGAGCACGGCATGGTGTTCCACCGAGCTGATGAGGATCCGACGGCGCCTGCTGTCGGCCTTCCGACGTTCCCAGAAAAGTCCCTTGACAGCGAGATTGTCGGACTCGGTGCCGCCCCCCGTGAAGATCACTTCACTGGGCTCGGCGCCGAGGGCGGCAGCGATCTTCTCGCGGGACTCCTCGACCACCCGTTTGGCCCGTCTGCCCGACCGGTGCAGGGACGAGGGGTTCCCGGTCCGGCCCAGCTCCTCGGTCATGGCCGCGATCGCCTCGGGGAACATGGGCGTGCTCGCCGCGTGATCCAAGTAGGCCCCCCGTACGGGAGCGGCCGAAGGGGCATTCACGTCGCGAGTGTAGAGCGAGGCGGTGTCAGAGCCTTCCCGGCGGAGGCCCGCCCGTCAGTTGCAGCACGGTGGCGTGCCAGGTCTGCACGGACCCGAGGATGGCGTCCAGGGTGGCACTGAGGACGGACCTGAGATCCAGACCTCCCGCGACGACCAGATCGACGGCGATCACCAGCCGGTTCTCGTGGATGGTCGCCTTCACCAGGTTCAGCGCCCCCGTGACAGCGTTGGCGGCCTGCAGCCGGACGTAGTCGTCCCCCGGGACCTCCGGACCCACCATCCACTGCCCGAAGACCCTCATGAGCGGAGGGTTGGTGTCCATGCAACGAACGAACATCTGTTGGCCCTGCACCCGAAGAGCGACATCGCCGTCCTCGTCGACACCAGGTCGGTAACCGTCGTCGAGCAAGGCGTCCAGTACCCGGCCCCGGAGGGGATGGTCATCGCCGGGTGGGGGGAACGCAGGCACGGAGGTCGGGTCGGTCACCTGGCCACCGTACCGATTGCCAGCACACTCAGTGGCGGGACGGTCGCACTGGAACAGAACGGCAGCAGGACACGGCGCAGCAGGAGACTCCGGCGAGCGGGAGTTTCGATCGGGGAGCGTCGGTCCGGGGGGAGGGGCGGGGCGTTGGTCGGTCCGTCGGCCTTCGGAAGGTTCTGCACCGAGTGCTGGCGGCACGATGTGGACGGCTGCGCTGGCAAGGCGATGACCCGTTTCTTGTTCATTGCTCAGAGAAGAGCATGGGCCGGTGCATCGGATGCGCCGGTCCCGACGGACTGATGATGCCGCGGAGGGTCGGGTCCGATGACCGATGTGCCCCGGTCGAACCTCCAGGAGCAGACTGTAGCCAGTCGCCCTCGGCAGCCGCGCATCCCGGTCACCGCGAGCCGGACCCGCCTCGTGCCGGTCGCTTCCCGAGCCACCTGTCGTCCGTCGCTCCCCGTCGGGCCGGTGCCGGAGGTTGCCCTGGTTCGGCGACAGACGTTCGGCGACGAGCCCACCGACAGACGTGCAGCTGATCATTCCGTCGGGCAGACTGCCCACATGGACACCCATCGTGTTTTCCCGTATCCGCTCGGTGTCCACATCTGCGACGGCGGCGTGGATGTGGCCGTCTTCGCGGCCCACGCGACCGCCGTGGAGCTGTGTCTGCTCGACCCCGACGGCCGAGGCGCCTGGACGGAGAGGCGCGTCCCGATCGAGAGACGCAGTCACGGCGTTTGGTACGGGCACGTCCCCGGAGTCGGGGTGGGGCAGCATTACGGGCTCCGGGTGCATGGACCGTGGGAACCCGAACGGGGACATCGCCACAACCCGGCCAAGTTGCTCCTGGATCCCTGTGCCAGGGCGGTGACAGGCTTCCGCCTGTGTCCCGAGGTGTTCGGCCACGTCGTGGACTCCCAGTTCCTGGGAGATCACCACCGGCGTGACACCAGGGACTCCCTTCCGTTCGCCCCGCACGGCGTCGTGACGGACACGCAGAACCCCGGACCGGACGACCGTCCCCGGATCCCCTGGGACGAGACCGTCCTCTACGAGGCCCATGTCCGCGGCCTCACCCGGGCCATGCCGGGCGTGCCCGAGGCGCTGCGCGGGACCTACGCGGGCCTGGCCACCCCGGCGGCGGTGGACCACCTGCTGGAGCTGGGTGTCACCACGGTGGAGTTGATGCCGATCCACGCCATCGGGCACGAACCGGCCCTGGTCCGGCGGGGGAAGGCGAACTACTGGGGCTACAGCACCCTTTCCTATTTCGCACCGCATCCGGGCTACGCGGCGGCTCAGGAGCCCTTGCTCGTGGTGGAGGAGTTCCGCTCGATGGTGCGCACCTTGCACGCGGCGGGTCTGGAGGTGGTCCTGGACGTCGTGTACAACCACACGTGCGAAGTGGGCCTGGACGGCCCGATGCTCTCCTGGCGGGGCCTGGACGCCGCAAGCTACTACCGCCTGGACCACCAGGGGGAACACCTGGACACCACCGGTTGCGGGAACACCCTGGACGCGAGGAATCCCCGGGTCGTCCAGATGATCCTGGACTCGCTGCGGTACTGGGTCCAGCAGCTGCACGTGGACGGGTTCCGGTTCGATCTCGCTCCGACCCTGGCCCGGGGACAGGAGAACTTCGACCCCCGCCATCCCGTGCTCGTCGCCGCGGCCACGGATCCCGTGCTGTGCGGCGTGAAACTCATCGCAGAGCCCTGGGACCTGGGACCCCATGGGTGGCGGACCGGTCAGTTCCCGATCCCGTTCGCCGAGTGGAACGACCGCTTCCGGGACAGTGTCAGGGACTTCTGGCTCACGGGAGTGGCCCTCGCCCTGCACGACCAGCCTGCCGGCGGGGTCAGGGAAATAGCCACCAGATTGGCCGGCTCGGCCGATCTGTTCGGGGCGGACCGAGGACCGATGGCCTCCGTGAACCTCGTGACCGCTCACGACGGTTTCACGGCGGCGGATCTGACGGCGTACGACACCAAGCACAACCGGGCCAACGGCGAGGGGAACCGGGACGGCACTGTCCACAACCTGTCGTGGAACCACGGTGTGGAGGGGGACACCGACAACGAGCCGATCCTGTCCGCCCGTCGTCTTTCGATCCGGAACCTGTTGGGAACGCTCCTGCTGTCCACCGGGGTACCGATGTTGGTGGCCGGGGACGAGCTGGGCAGGACGCAGAAGGGCAACAACAACGCCTACTGCCAGGACAATGACGTCTCCTGGGTGGACTGGGACCTCCGACCGTGGCAGGAGGATCTTCTGGCCACGGTCCGGTACCTGATCAAGTTGCGCCGTGAGCACCGGGTGCTCCGCCAGGACCGATTCTTCGACGGTCGAATTCTTCACTCCGATGGGACCAAGGACCTCGCCTGGTTCGACAATGAGGGCGTCGAGATGGACCTCCATCGATGGCACGACCCGAACAGGAGGATCCTACAAATGTTCCTGTATCCGCCGGCGGCCTTGCGGACCGACGGGGCCTCGCCGCTCCTGCTGGTTCTCCAGGGAGATGCCCGAGCGCGGGACGTGGTGCTCCCGGGCCGTCCCTGGGCCGAGGAGTACAGCTTGTTGTGGGACAGCGCGGAGGAGCGCCCGCCCGGCGAGGACCGGGAGCCCGTGTCCGCAGGCACGATCCATCTCCCCGGACACTGTCTGAGGGTCTACGGAGTTCTGGGCAACGCGGAGCAGAACACGTGTCCACCGCAGACGGCGCACCGGTAGGGGCAGGGCTGCACCAGGGGTCCTCGCGGCACCAGGGGGCCTCCGAGTTCGCGTTCAGGGCCCGGCCCGGTGCGGGGCCGGGCCCCGAACGGACAGAGGACGGAAGGGCTCGGGTACGCGATCAGGCGTTGACCACGAGCCCGAGCTCAGCGGGGTTGTCGAGATGGAGACCCCGGGGCAGGACACGAACGGTGTATCCGAAGGGCCCCGTGCGGCTGAGTCGAACGCTGCCCTCAAACCGATGTCTGCCGGCCTCGTACGCCTCCGCGTGTTCCAGACAGGCCGTGGAGACATTCTGCAGGACGTCGGACGGCGTGGTCCGGCCACAGGCCACCTGCACCTCGATGTCCTGCGGACTGAGGGATCCGAGGGAGACGAAGGCCCTGACCTGGATCAGGTCCCCGATCTGCGGGCTGTCGCCGACTCCGACGGACTCGACGTGGTCCACGCGGACGGACGGCCAGGCCTGACGAATCTTGGCGCGATAGGCCGCCAGGTCCTTGGCGACCGCCGGCGTGACGGCCTTGCCGGACGCCGCCGCCGGAATGTACAGCTTCCGGATGTATTCGGCGACCATGCGGGTCGCCTGGACCTTGGGTCCCAGGGAGGCAAAGGTGTGCCGCACCATCTCCAGCCAGCGGGTGGGAAGGTCCCCCTCGTCCCGGTCGTAGAACCTGGGGGCCACCGATCCTTCGATCAGGTCGTACAGGGCGGAGGCCTCCAGGTCGTCCCGGTGGTCGGGGTCCTCGACGCCGTCCGCCGTGGGGATCGCCCAGCCGTTCTCGCCGTCGTACCACTCGTCCCACCACCCGTCGAGGATGGAGAGGTTGAGGCCACCGTTGAGCGCGGACTTCATGCCGGAGGTCCCGCAGGCCTCGAAGGGGCGCAGCGGGTTGTTGAGCCAGACGTCGCATCCGGGGTAGAGCGACTGGGCCATGGCGATGTCGTAGTTCGGCAGGAAGGCGATCCGGTGGCGCACGGCCGGGTCGTCCGCGAACCGCACCGTTTGTTGGATGAGGCGTTTGCCCGTGTCGTCCGCGGGGTGGGACTTGCCCGCGATCACAAGCTGGATGGGACGTTCGGGATGCAGCAGAAGCCGACGAAGCCTGTCAGGGTCCCGCAGCATGAGGGTCAGCCGCTTGTACGTCGGCACCCTCCGGGCGAAACCGATGGTCAGGACGTCGGGATCGAAGACACCTTCGGCCCAGCCCAGCTCCGCAGCGCTCGCCCCACGGGTCAGCCAGGAGACCCGGACCCGCCGTCGGATCTCCTGCACCAGTTCCGAACGCAGCTCCCGACGAACGGTCCACAGCTCCCGGTCCGGGATCCTGTCCAGGTTCTCCCAACCGTGTCCCTCCGTGGTCAGCTGGTCGCCCAGGTACTTCACCCCCAGCTCGATGACCCGGTGGTCCACCCAGGTGGGGGTGTGCACGCCGTTCGTGATGGAGGTGATGGGCACCTCCGGGGTGTCGAACCCGGGCCACAACCCGTTGAACATGTCCCTGCTGACCTCACCGTGCAGCTGGGAGACCCCGTTGGCCCGCTGGGCCAGCCTCAGTCCCATCACGGCCATGTTGAAGACCGTGGGGTCCCCGCCGGCGTAGTCCTCGGTCCCCAGGACCAAAATCTTGTGAACGTCGACCCCGTCGGCGGCATTGTCCCCGCCGAAGTACGTCTCGATCAGTTCACGGCTGAACCGATCGATCCCGGCCGGCACCGGGGTATGGGTCGTGAAGACCGTCGCGGAGCGTGCGACCTCGACGGATTCCTCGAAACTCAGCCCCTCCGCCACGGCTTCGCGAATTCTCTCCAGACCGAGGAAGCCGGCGTGTCCCTCGTTCGTGTGGTACACGTCGGGCGCGAGCGCCCCGGTGATCCGGGACCAGGCCCTCAAGGCCCTGACCCCGCCGATCCCCAGCAGCATCTCCTGCTGCAGACGGTGTTCGCCCGAGCCTCCGTAGAGCCTGTCGGTGATGGCTCGCGCCGCGTCGTCGTTCTCCTCGACCTGCGAGTCCATCAGGAGCAGGGGAACCCGTCCGACCTGCGCCTTCCAGACGTGGGCCGACAGGACCCTGCCCCCGGGCAGACCGACGGTGATGAGAGTGGGGGTGCCGTCCTCTTCGCGCAGCAGGCTGATGGGCAGCTCGTTCGGATCCAGTACGGGGTAGGTCTCCTGCTGCCACCCCTCGCGCGAGAGGGACTGCTTGAAGTAGCCGTACTGGTACAGCAGGCCCACGCCCACCAGAGGGACGCCGAGGTCGCTCGCGGACTTCAGGTGGTCCCCGGCCAGGATTCCCAGGCCCCCGGAGTACTGCGGGAGAACGGCAGTGATGCCGAACTCCGGCGAGAAGTAGGCGATGCTGCGGGGTTTGTCACCTTCCAGGCCCTGGTACCAGCGGGGGGCGTCGAGGTACTCCCTCAGCTCTGCCGCTGCCCCGGCGACGCGAGCGACGAAGGTCTTGTCCTCGGCGAGCGCTTCGAGCTCTTCCGGCGACAGTTCCCCGAGCATCGCGATGGGATCTCGGCCTGAGTCGTCCCAGCGCTGTGGGTCGAGGGAGGCGAACAGCTCCCGGGTGGGCCGGTGCCAGGACCAGTGCAGGTTGCTTGCCAGGTCGCCGAGCGCGGCGATCGGCTCGGGCAGCACCGTACGGACCATGAAGCGTCGGATGGCTCTCACGCCCCGCACAGTACGGCAACCTTCCTGGCGACACGCCCTACAAGGAGAAATTCTTTGCGATGCTTGCAAGGAGTTGCACCGCGGTGTGGAAACGTTTCCATCTCCTCGTATTACAGGTATGTTCCGGACGTGTCGAGGGTGTTGACAGCCGGCAGGGTGACGAGCGACCCCGTCGTGACGAAATGCACGGATGCGGATATGTCGGGTCGGTGGTGAGGTGGGGTCATGTACTGGTCGCACAGGTGGGTCTGCCCGAGTCCCACCGCGTTCTCCGTCACCCGTCCCTGGGCGGCAGCGGACCCCCGGAGGGTCGAACTGTGCAGTTCGGACCCGTACAATCCTGGCCCCCGAGCCCTCCCCCGCGCCCTCCCCCGAATAGTCCCCCGAGCAGTTCCTCGAACCCCCCGAACCCCCGTCCGTTTCACACTGGTCCTGCGAACCGGGCACCCGTCCGGACACCTGCCCGTTCCCCTGTCCGGTCCCTGTTCCGTCCCCTGCCCGTCCCCGGCCTCGCCTCGATGCCGTGCGCCCGCACGACATCCCATCGGCTGCGGCCCAGCCCGTCCCCCCGATCGTCGTGGAGCGGGGTCCGGGCTCCGACCGCTGAAAGATCTGCACCACCTCGACTCACCGCTCATTTCGACACACCGCGGAGTTCTCGCTCATGGCATCGACCGGTTCCGCCCCTTCCCCGTCGAACACGTCCGCCGGCCCCGGCGAACCGGACGGTGTCCCCGACACGGAGAACCGTGCCCCTGGAGATCACGGTCCGAACGATCCCGACCGTGAGGGGAAGGGCCCCCACGATCCTCAAAGCCCCCAAGATCCTCAAGACCTCTCGGCGCTCCCGCGTCCCACGGCCGTCCCGCCCACGGCCGTCCCGCCCACGGCCGACGAGGGCGACGGCTGCTCTGAACGCGACGGCGGCTCGCAACGCGACCGCCCGTTGCGGGTGTTGGGGCGTGCCCCGTCGATCGGGCGGATCCCGGTCCTGGGAGTGGGCCCGGTCCTGGAGGGGGGACGCTGGCCGGCCAAAGCTGTCCCGGGCGAGCAGATCCCGGTGTCCGCCACGGTGTTCCGGGAGGGGAACGATCGTGTCGGGGCCACAGCGGTCCTGCTGGATCCGCAGGGCCGGGTCCATTCCCGGGTCCGCATGGACGACAGGGCGCAGGGGATGGACCGTTTCGGCGCCGAGGTCACCCCGGACGGCGAGGGCCGGTGGTCCTTCAGGGTCGAGGCGTGGTCCGACGTCTACGGCACGTGGGAGCACGACGCCGTCGTCAAGATCGAGGCCGAGGTCGACGTCGAGCTCATGCTCCAGGAAGGAGCTCTGGTCCTGGAGAAGGCCCTGGAGGTTCCCGGGCGTTCCTCCACGGACCGGCGAACGATCCAGGACGCCATCACGGCGCTGCGCGACATCGACCGCCCGGCCCAGGCGCGTCTGGCCGCAGGGGTGGCCCAGGAGGTCCGCTCGGTGCTCGAACGTTCGCCCCTGCGGGAGATGGTCACGGCCTCCGAGGAGTACCCCCTGCTGGTCCAGAGGGAACGGGCACTGTTCAGCGCCTGGTACGAGATGTTCCCCCGGTCCGAGGGCGCCCATCTGGACGAGGAGACGGGAGATTGGATCTCCGGGACCTTCGCGACGGCGAGCGAGCGCCTTCCCGCGATCGCCGACCTGGGTTTCGACGTCGTGTATCTGCCTCCGATCCATCCGATCGGCCGGGTGAACCGCAAGGGTCCGAACAACACCTTGGACCCGGATCCTCGGGAGCCGGGTTCCCCGTGGGCGATCGGTTCGAGCGACGGCGGCCACGATGCCGTTCACCCGGACCTGGGCACCATGGAGGACTTCGATGATTTCGTGGCCAGGGCCGAGCAGCTGGGGCTCGAGGTGGCGTTGGATCTGGCGTTGCAGTGCGCGCCGGACCATCCGTGGGCCACGGAGCATCCCGAGTGGTTCACGCACAGGATCGACGGCACCATCGCCTTCGCGGAGAACCCGCCCAAGAAGTACCAGGACATCTATCCGCTCAATTTCGACAACGACCCGGAGGGCCTGTACGCGGAGGTCCTGAGGATCATCGAGCACTGGCTCTCCCACGGCGTCAAGATCTTCAGGGTCGACAACCCGCACACCAAGCCTCTCGAGTTCTGGGAATGGCTGATCGCCGAGGTGCAGTCCCGGCATCCGCAGGTCCTGTTCCTGGCGGAGGCCTTCACCCGGCCGTCGATGATGCACGCCCTGGCCAGGATCGGCTTCCATCAGTCCTACACCTACTTCACGTGGCGCAATGCCCGATGGGAGATCGAGGAATACCTGACGGAGCTGACGGGCGAGGCCGCCGCCTACATGCGCCCCAACTTCTGGCCCAGCACCCCGGACATCCTCCATGAGTTCCTGCAGTACGGAGGGCCTGCGGCTTTCAAGTCACGGGCTGTCCTCGCTTCGACGCTGTCGCCGTCGTGGGGCCTGTACTCGGGGTACGAGCTGTGTGAGCACGTGGCCGTCCGCCAGGGCAGCGAGGAATATCTGGACAGCGAGAAGTACCAGTACCGTCCGCGCGCGTGGGAGGAGTACGGCCCGGGCGGATCGCAGGAATCGAGGTCCATCGGTCCCTACATCCGCCGGTTGAACAAGATCCGCAACGAGCACCCCGCCCTGCGCCGTCTGCGGAACCTCAAGTTCCACCGCGTGGATGACGACCAGATCATTTGCTACTCACGCCGTCTCGCCCCGGGTCAGACCCCCACGGGGCGGGAGGACTCGCTGATCGTGGTGGTGAATCTCGACCCTCACGGGACCCGGGAGTCCATGGTGCATCTCGACCTCCCCTCGCTCGGGTTCGACTGGCACGACTCGTTCACCGTCCACGACCTGTTGACCGACACGGCCTTCAGGTGGGGGCAGGAGAACTACGTCCGGCTCGATCCCCATGTCCAACCGGCGCACGTTCTGCATGTCAGGAGGATCTGAGTGCAAGGGCTCGACCTCAATGGGCCGGGGTTGCGCAACGACCCCAACTGGTACCGCAAAGCGGTTTTCTACGAGGTTCTCGTACGCGCCTTCGCGGATTCGAACGGGTCCGGATCGGGGGACTTCAACGGTCTGATGTCCAAACTGGACTACCTCGAGTGGTTGGGCGTCGATTGTCTGTGGATCCCGCCGTTCTACGCCTCGCCGCTGAAGGACGGCGGGTACGACATCAGCGACTACTGCGCTGTTCTGCCGGAGTTCGGGACGCTGCCGGACTTCTGCGAGCTGGTGAATCAGGCCCATGCCAGGGGGATCCGTGTCGTCACGGATCTCGCGATCAATCACACCAGTGATCAGCACCCCTGGTTCCAGGCCAGTCGTACGGACCCGGAGGGTCCCTACGGGGATTTCTACGTCTGGAGCGATTCCCCCGACCGGTACTCGGACGCCAGGATCATCTTCGTCGACACGGAGACGAGCAACTGGACCTTCGACCCGGTCCGCCGTCAGTACTACTGGCACAGGTTCTTCAGCCACCAGCCCGACCTCAACTACGAGATTCCGGCGGTCCAGGACGCGATCACGGAGGTGATCCGTTTCTGGATGGATCTGGGGATCGACGGCGTGCGCCTGGACGCCATCCCGTACCTGTTCGAGGAGGAGGGCAGCAGCTGCGAGAACCTTCCTCAGACCCACGAGTACATCCGCCGGATCCGTCGGATGGTCGACAGCGACTACCCGGGGAGGATCCTCCTGGCGGAGGCGAACCAGTGGCCGAAGGACGTCGTGGAGTACTTCGGGACCGAGTCGGAGCCGGAATGTCACATGGCCTTCCATTTTCCGGTGATGCCCCGTATCTACTACGCGCTCAGGGAGGAGAGATCCGCACCGATCATCGACATTCTGCGGGAGACGCCCGAGATCCCGCAGGGTGCCCAGTGGGGAACTTTCCTGAGGAATCACGACGAGTTGACACTCGAGATGGTGACGACCGAGGAACGCGCTGCCATGTACGGATGGTACGCGCCCGACGCCCGCATGCGGGCCAATATCGGGATACGCCGACGCCTCACACCTCTCCTGGACAATTCCAGGGACGAGATCGAACTCATCAACGCCCTGTTGTTCTCCCTGCCGGGGAGCCCGTACCTGTATTACGGGGACGAGATCGGGATGGGGGACAACATCTGGTTGTCGGACAGGGACGCCCTCAGGACCCCGATGCAGTGGACCCCGGACCGGAACGCGGGTTTCTCCACCGCCGACCCGGGGAAGCTGTACCTGCCGGTGGTCCAGTCCCTCGTGCATCACCACTCCGCCGTGAACGTCGAGGCCCAGTTGGGTTCGTCCTCCTCACTGCTGAACTGGGTGAGGGCCATGCTCGCCGTGCGCAAGCGGCATTCCGTCTTCGGTCTGGGGGGCTTCGTCCCGTTGGAGTCGCAGAACCCGCACGTCCTGGCCTTCCTGCGGGTTCTGGGGGACGACGTCCCCGGGGAGGAGCCCGAGACCGTCCTGTGCGTGAACAATCTCGCGGCCTCCCCTCAGGGGACCTGTCTGCGTATGCCCGAGCACGCGGGCGCTGCTCTGACGGACCTCTTCGGGGGCGGGGGGTTCCCGCCCGTTCAACGGGACGGTTCCCTGACCATGACCTTGGGCTCCCGGGGGTTCTTCTGGTTCCAGGTCACCGGCGGGACTCCGCTGGGAGAGGTCGCCGACTCGTGATCGCCGCTCCCGCTGTCTCGGCAGCGCGTCTGATCGAGTTGCTCGACCGCTGGCTGCCGGAACAGCGCTGGTTCGCGGCCAAGGGGCGAGGTGCCCCTCGCATGGTCCGATCGGCCAGGCTGCGCCTGCCGGGGGCCGGCGCCGCTTCCGGGACGGGCTCCCCGGCCTGCGCGTCGTTGGACGCTCCGGACGTCGATCCGGCCGAGGAGGTGACGGCGGAGTGGTCGGTGATCACTGCGACCTCGCCGGACGGGGCCTCGACCACCTACCAGGTGCCGGTGGTCTACCGGAGCCGACCGGACTCGCGTTTGGCCCACGCCCTGATCGGCCAGTTGGACGACGGGGGCGGACGCCGTCTGTGGGTCTATGACGCGCCCCACGACCCCTTTTTCGTCCGGGCGTGGCTGCGGTTGATGGCGCAGAACGGCAAGGTCTGCTCCCCCGGTGGGCCCGCCCTGTTGCGGGGGATCGGGCGGGGCCGGCGGGAGACCGTCGAGGCTCCTTCCCGGGTGTTGTGCGGAGAACAGTCCAACACCTCGGTGATCGTGGACGGCGAGGGCCCCTCGCCTGTGATCGTCAAACTGTTCCGGGTCCTGCACCCTGGGAGCAATCCCGATGTCGTTGTGCAGTCCCGTCTGGCGGAAGCCGGCTGTGACCGGGTCCCGCGCCCGGTCGGATGGGTCGAGGGACGGTGGCTCGATCCGGCGGATCAGGCCGTCGACGGCCATCTGGCCTACGCCTGCGAGTTCCTGCCGGGCAGCCAGGACGCCTGGAGGGAGGCGTGCATGGCGGTGTCCACGGGGTCGTCCTTCGCAGAGCAGTCCCACCAGTTGGGGCAGGCCACGGCCCAGGTGCACGCCACCCTGGCACAGGTGATGCCGACGAGGCAGGTCACGCCGCGGCTGCTGGGGAAACTCGCCGACGGACTGACCGAGCGCATCGACTGGGCCGTCGAGGCGGCCCCGGCCCTGGGGGAGTTCGCCCCGCAGGCCAGACCGCTGGTCGACGCGGTCCGGCATCTCAGGCGGGCGCCGAGGCTTCAGCAGATCCATGGCGACTATCACCTGGGGCAGGTTCTGCATCACGGCGATCGTGGGTGGGTTCTGCTGGACTTCGAGGGCGAGCCCCTGCGTCCTCTGGTCGATCGTGTCCAGCCGGACTTCCCGTTGCGCGACATCGCGGGGATGCTGCGGTCCTTCGACTACGCGGCCCGTCACAGCATGATTGACCTGGACGACGCCGATCCGCGGGCCCTTGCGGCCGCCCGGTGGGTACACAGTTGCCGGGAGGCGTTCCTCACCGGTTACGCGTCGGTGACGGGGCATGATCCTCGAAGCGATGTCGAACTGCTGCGGGCCCTGGAACTAGACAAGGCCCTGTACGAGGTGGCGTACGAGACCCGGAACCGTCCCGGGTGGGTCCAGGTGCCCCTGGCCGCCGTGCGCAGGTTGTTGGGGGCCGACGGTCCGGTGATCCCCACGGTGGGGGCAGGGGCCCGCCCCGGTGCGACGGCGGTCGTCGCGCCGGAGCCCGACGTCGCGCAGGGCTGACGTCGCGCAGGGCCGCGGCCGGTAGGTTTCGCGAGGAGCCTGCGGGCGTTCCACCGTCCGACGGTCACGGACCCCCTCGTGGCGCACCGTGCCGGGGAGGGCGCTGCGGGCCCGTAATCGCCCGGTCACGTGCCGAACGGTCCCTCGGGTCCCCCGAGCGCAACCGTCCAGGGCATGTCCGCGCGGAGACAGGATTATCCTCCCTTGGGTCCATATTCGTAAGCATTCCCGTTCTTTCGGGCGCGGCAACTATCATTCGTGATGCCACGCTCGGGGTGTGCCTGGGAGCGGTGGTCGGTTCGGAGCTGTCCCGGTTCGTACAGGGGTCGGGCTGTTCCGGTTCGCCCGCCGTGCGCGGGCATTCGGTCGTTTCGCCGGCAGCAACGCCGGACTCGCGGTCCGGCCTGTCGCTGAACCCGGTCCGTCGCGTTCAACGGGCGCCGACCAGGTGTGTGCCGGTCGGGGTCCCGGGTGAGGTGATCGTCTGAGCGATGGGACGACCGGATGGTGGGACAGGGCGGGAGCATGACGCACCCGGTGCTCGTGTTCGTGAGCGGCCTGGAGACATACCAGGTCCAACTGCTTCAGGCGCTGCACGACGTGCTGTTCCCGAGGGGGCTGCCCGTGATCGCCAGTTCGGAGGACCCGACTGCGGGTTCCCGGAACCTGTCGCTGCTCTCGCGCCTGTTGAGGTCGCATCCTCTTTCGGGGGTGGTCCTGACCAATACGAGCGAGGACGAGGGGCAGCGGCGTCTCCTGCGAGTGATCACCACCCTGGAGTTGCCGGTGGTGGTCATGGGGATGCGCGATCCGCGGTTTCCGTGTGTGCGGGGGGACAGCTGTACGGGGATGCGCCAGTTGATGGCCCATTTGTTGGACGAGCGCGGGAGCAGGCGCCCTGTCCTGGTCCGGGGGATCCTGCGGCACGAGGATTCCCTGGTGCGCGAGCAGATCTTCGCCGAGGAGCTCGCCCGCAGGGGACTGCGCAGGGATCCCGGACTCGTCGTCGACGGTGGGTTCAACGCCGAGCGGACCTACCGGTCCTTGCGGGGGCTTCTGCAGCGTCGGAACGACTTCGACGCCGTGGTGGCCTTGAACGACACGTCGGCCTGCGGGGCTCTGTCGGCGTTGACGGATTCCGGTAGGCGGGTTCCCGAGGACGTGGCCCTGACGGGGTTCGACAACGACCCCGCCTCGGTGACGTGGCCGGGGTTGACGACGGTCGACCAGCATCTGCAGGAGCAGGGTCGGCAGGCCGGCAGGTTGCTTCTGGAACAGATCCAGGGGATTCCTCCACCTCCGGGGACCGATGTGGTGGTGTCCTCGCGGCTCGTGGTTCGTGGTTCCACGGCGCCACCGGGTTCTCCCGTCACGACCGATCTGGGCCAGGCCGTGGGGATGGCCAAGGCGGCAAAGATGCATATCGGGGCTCAGGACGCGGCTCTGGCCATGGCACAGTCCTTGGTCCGGTGCCGCACCGTCCAGGACGTGGTCACCGTTCTGGCCGAGCATCTGCACCGGTTGGGGGTACGGCGGTGTTTCCTGGTGCTCCACGAGGCTCCTTTCCCCCGTTCGGCCCCGTTGCCGGTCGTCGATCCCCTCTCGGCCGTCGATCCCCTCTCGGCCGTCGAGGCCGGTGGGGTTCAGGAGGCCGGTGTCCCTGTCGTTCGGCGAGCCTCCCCGTGTCCGGGGCAGGGTTCACCGTGTCCGGGACAGTGTTCGACGTCGGCGGCGCTGTCGGTTTCGGACGGGCCGTCCGGCCGGGCCGGGGTGTCTTCGACCGAGGCCCTACCGGTCCGGGAGCGGACGGTGACCATCGCGTCGGACTGCGGGGAGTCGCAGGTCCCGGACGGCCAAGGGCCCGACCTCGGCCGACTCGTCATGGACTACCGGGACGGGATCGTCCGTCAACCGACCGAGCGGAGTTTCCCGATCCATCAGTTGCTTCCCACCCCGTTGAGGGAACAGCTGGGGCACAGTCTGTTCGTGCTGCAGCCACTTCAAGTGGTGGACAGGGACATCGGCTACGTGCTGTTCAACCAGGCTCCTCGCGTGCTGGGGATCAGCGAGGTCCTGCGCATCGACCTCGGTCACAGCCTGCACGCCGTTCTCAGCGCACAGGAGCTGCGGGGACACGCGGAGAACATGGAACGCTTGGTGGCCCGCCGGACGGAGGAACTGCGCAGGATCAACGCCGAGCTGCAGCGTTCCCTGATGGTGGACGGTCTGACGAGGATCGCCAACAGGGCTGCCTTCGAACGGCATCTGGAGACCCACTGGCAGCGCTTGTGTGATCCCCCGGCCCGCAGGGCTCGGGGCCCGCGGCCGGAGCCCGACCGCCTTGCCATGCTCATGGTCGATGTGGACCGGTTCAAGGCCTACAACGACCATTACGGGCACGTGCTGGGCGACAGGGCCCTGCGGACCGTCGCCTCGTGTCTGCGGCAGTCGGCCGACGGGCCCAGTGACCTGGCGTGTCGGTACGGCGGGGAGGAGTTCGCCGTCGTCCTGCCGGATCGGGACGTCGCAGCGGCGATCGCGGTGGCAACCCGGTTCAGGACCTTGCTGGCCCACACGGCGATCCCGCACGACGCCTCCGGGGTTTCCTCGGTGGTCACGGTGAGCATCGGGATCGCCGTGGCCCACCCGGAACCGACTGTGCTGCCCCACACGGTGGTCCAGGCAGCAGACAGAGCGTTGTACAGGGCGAAGGCCCGCGGCCGGGATCGGCTGGAGGTCGAGGGCTGGCAACCGGACCACGCCCCGGCGTGATTTCCCGTCCGTGATGGGTCCTCAGGAGGAGGGCGACTCGCGGATGATCCCCCGGGCTGCTTTGCGACAGGGTGTTGACACGAAAAACTGTGCCCCATGGCGACCGATCCGCTGCCCGACGGCAGGCCCCAGACCGATACGCCCGCGGTAGCAGCGCTCTCGCGGTCCGCGCAACCTTCCGCCGGTCCGTCGGCTCCCCGGGGGAAGGGCCCGGTGAGGACCGGTACACCGACGCCGTCCCCGGGGGGTACCCCGTCCCCGGAGGGTTCCCCGCTCCCGGGAGAACCGTCCTCCCCGGGAAGGGACCCGTCGGAGCCGACGGTTCACCGGCCGGTGACCTTGCGGGCCCGCCCCGTGGATCCGGAGACTCTCGGGAGGGTGGCGCACGGGGCCCACTACGATCCCCACTCGATCCTGGGGATGCATGTGTTCGACGAGGGTGTGACGGTCCGGACGCTGCGTCCTTTCGCGCAGTCGGTGACCGTGCTCCTCGGCGACGGGTCCCGTTACCCCATGGAACACGAGTACGAGGGGATCTGGCTCGTGGTCCTGCCGTTGCAGGTCCCGGTCGACTACCGGTTGGACGTCGCGTACGAGGGGGTGGGCAGCAGCCCGGTCGATGAGCCCTACCGTTTCCTGCCGACGCCGGGGGAGATGGATCTGCATCTGATCGCGGAGGGTCGTCACGAGCAGCTGTGGCAGACCCTGGGGGCGCATGTACGGTCCTTCGAGGGCCCGATGGGAACGGCGACGGGGACGTCCTTCGCGGTGTGGGCCCCCAATGCCCGCGCCGTGAGGGTCGTGGGTGACTTCAACCATTGGGTCGGCCGGGGACATGCCCTGCGCAGCCTGGGGTCCAGCGGTGTCTGGGAACTGTTCGTCCCCGGTATCGGCGCCGGCACCCGGTACAAGTACGAGGTCCTCGGCAGGGACGGCAACTGGCGGCAGAAGGCCGACCCTCTCGCGTTCGGCACGGAGGTGCCGCCGTCGACCGCCTCCGTGGTCGTGGACTCCCGGTACGAGTGGGGGGACGAGGAGTGGATACGGGCCAGGGCGGACCGTACCCCCCACGACCATCCGATGAGCGTCTACGAGGTTCACCTGGGATCCTGGCGTCAGGGGCTGAGCTACCGGGAGCTGGCCGATCAGCTCGTCGGGTACGTGCAGGACCTGGGTTTCACGCACGTGGAGTTCATGCCGGTCGCCGAGCATCCCTTCGGGGGCTCCTGGGGGTACCAGGTCACCTCGTACTTCGCTCCGACCGCGCGTTTCGGCAGCCCGGACGACTTCCGGTACCTCGTGGACCAGTTGCACCGCGCGGGGATCGGGGTCTTCCTCGACTGGGTGCCGGCCCATTTCCCGAAGGACGAGTGGGCGCTGGCCCGTTTCGACGGGGACACCCTCTACGAGTACGCCGACTCCCGCCGGGGCGAGCATCCGGACTGGGGCACGCTCGTGTTCGACTACGGCCGACACGAGGTCCGCAACTTCCTGGTCGCCAATGCCGTGTTCTGGTTGGAGGAGTTCCACATAGACGGTCTGAGGGTGGACGCCGTCGCGTCCATGCTGTACCTCGACTATTCACGGACCGCCGGACAGTGGACACCCAACATCCACGGGGGCCGCGAGCACCTGGAGGCCATCTCCTTCCTGCAGGAGGTCAATGCGACCGTGTACCGCAGGGTCCCGGGCGTCGTCATGATCGCCGAGGAGTCCACGGCCTGGCCCGGGGTCACCCGCTCCACCGACGCCGGGGGGCTGGGGTTCGGACTGAAATGGAACATGGGGTGGATGCACGACTCCCTGCTCTATATGGCCAAGGAACCGGTGCACCGGCAGTACCACCATCACCATCTGACGTTCTCCATGGTCTACGCGTTCACGGAGAACTTCCTGCTGCCGATCAGTCACGACGAGGTCGTGCACGGCAAGGGGTCCCTGCTGCGGAAGATGCCCGGGGACCGTTGGCAGCAGCTGGCCAATGTGCGGGCCTATCTGGCTTTCATGTGGGCGCACGCCGGCAAGCACTTGCTGTTCATGGGGACGGAGCTCGGCCAGGAGGCCGAGTGGTGCGAATCGCGCAGCCTGGACTGGTGGCTGGAGGAGACCCCGTGGCACGCGGGTCTGCAGCAGCTGGTGCGTGACCTGAACCGTCTCTACCGTCTGTCCCCCGCCCTGTGGAAGGTGGACTTCGAACCCGACGGTTTCCAGTGGATCGAGCCGAACGACGCCCAGCTCAACACCATTTCCTTCCTGCGTCAGGATCGGGACGGCCATCTGCTGGTCTGCGTGGTCAATTTTTCGGGAGTCCCGCAGGAGGGGTATCGGCTGGGGCTGCCCCGCGCCGGCCGTTGGGCGGAGGTCCTCAACACGGACGCCGTCGACTACGGCGGGTCCGGCGTCGGCAACCTCGGGGCCGTCGAGGCCGAGGAGGTTCCCTGGCACGGCCGGCCGGCCTCGGCACGTTTGAGGGTCCCCCCGTTGGGGGCTGTGTGGTTGGTTCCCGAACCGCAGGATCCGGTCCCCGAACCGCAGGATTCGTTGCCGCAGGTTCCACTGCCGCAGGAATCGTTGCCGCGGGGCCCTCGGAAGGGTTCTCGGGCCGCCCTCGGTCCCGCCCCGGCTCAGGACGCGGTCTGCGACTTCACCGGGGAGGAGAAGGACTCTCCGGAGTGAGGGGGTCGGACTGTATTCCCTGGTGGACCCCCACGGCTATCGCAGCCCATTCCAGCGCCCGCTCGGGGGAGAGGAACCCCTGGGAATCCGGTTCGGGGACCCTCGTGGGGTCGGCCGCCAGCATTCTGGCGATCGTGAGCAGATGGGCCCCGGAGGTCGCGGCAGGGTCCCCGGGGAGCACGGGTTGAGCGGCTATGGACTGCACGACGACGTCCCCGAATCCCCACAGGCCCAGCAGGTAGGCCGTGGCCTCCGTGGCCGTGCAACCGAAGGCGCCCCGTTGCCGCTCCGCCTCCTCCCAGAGGTCCGCCGGTGCCGGTAGGTACACCAATTCCCGCCACGTGACCGGGTCGACGACCGCCAGCAACGGCAGGCCCACCTCGTGCAGGAGGCCTGCGAGGAACATGTCCGAGACGGCGGTCCTTGGCCATCCGGCGTTGGTCGAGAAACGCCGGGCGAGGGTTCCGACGGACAGTCCCCGGGTCTGCAGCTGCGTGGAGCTGAGCCCGGGCGGCATGGGCCCCCCGGAGCTGAACACCGCCCCGGCGAGTGCGAGGGCCTGGATGGTTTCCAGCCCCAGGAGTCGCACGGCCTTGGTCACGGTTTCGGCTCTGCTGGGCAGACCGAAGAAGGCGGAGTTGACGAGGTGGATGACTTCGGCGCTCGTGGCGAGGTCTCTTTCGATGACGCGGACGACGTCCTTGATGCTGCAGTCGGGGTCGGAGGCGACGGCGAGCATTTCTTCGTAGACCTGGGGGGGTTTGGGCAGGGAATCGACCCCGCCGAGGACGTCCCGGATGCGTTCGTCGGTGACGAGGTCGCGTATTTTCAGTACTCTTTCGACGGATTCTGTGAGCGTTCCGATCTCGCAGGGTTTGGCGAGGTACTGCTGGGTGGGACCGACGGCGGAGATGACCGATTCCCGGTTGGCGTGTCCCGAGAGGATCATTCTGGCGGTTCCGGGGTGGCGGCGGCGGACCTCTGCGAGGAGTTGGGCGCCGTCCATCCCGGGCATGCGCATGTCGGAGACGACGACGTCGAAGGGTTCTTCGGCGAGGATCTGGAGAGCTTCCTGGCCGCTCGTTGCGAAGGACATGTGCCAGTCCTTGCTCTTGACGCGCAGCATGCGGCGCAGGCCCGAGAGCAGGTGTGGTTCGTCGTCGACGAAGAGGATCCGACGGCTCATGGGGTCGGGTCTCCTTCCTCGGGGTCCGCCGCGGGGTCCGCCTCGGGGGGCTCGTCGGGAGGTGCCAGGGGCAGGAGAATGGTGAAGGTGCTGCCTTCTCCGGGGGCCGTGCGGACCTCGAGGCGTCCTGAGTGCTTCCCGACGATGCTGCGATGGGCGAGGGTGAGTCCCTGGCCCGTGCCGCGTCCGACCTCCTTGGTCGTGAAGAAGGGGTCGAAGATGCGTTCCTTGACGGTGTCGGTCATCCCGATGCCGTCGTCACGGACGATGATCTCGGCTTCGTTCTGTCGTTTGCAGGTTCTCACGAGGATCTTTCCGCGACGGCCGGTGTCATTTCCGCCGTCCAGCCTCTCCTGGATGGCGTGGGCGGCGTTGACGACGATGTTGAGCAGGGCCTGTTTGATTTCTCCTTCGTAGCAGGGGACGGATTCCAGGTCGGGGTCGAGATCAAGTTCCAGGTCGGCCGTGTAGCGCCACTCGCTGCGGGAGACCTGGACGGTGGTCTCGACGAGCCGGTTGAGGTCTGTCCGGCTGCGTCCTGCGCCGGGGTGGGAGAAGTCCTTCATCGCTCTGACGATCTGGGTCATCCGTTCGAGGCCTTCGAGGGACTGTTCGAGGGCCGAGGGGACCTCGTGCCGGAGGAATTCAAGGTCGATCAGGGACATCTCGTTGTGGACGAGGGAGGCGGTGTCGGCGGTGGAGGGGGCGGTGGTGGGGGCGACGAGGTCGTTGACGTGTTGGAGGACCTGGAGGACCTGGCTGCAGGAGTCGTGCACGAATTGGGTGTTGTCCCTGACGTACTGGACAGGGGTGTTCAGTTCGTGGGCGATGCCGGCGGAGAGCTGTCCGAGGGACTCCAGACGGGACGTCTGCGCGAGTTGTCGTTCCAGTTCCAGGCGGTTGGTGACGTCGACGCCGACACCGATGGTTCCCAGGAGTTCCCCGGCTTTCCCCTGGTGGGGCATGACGCTGATCAGGAGTGTCCGGGTAATGGTGTCGTCCTGGGTCCCGGTGCGCGTGGTGGCCGTGACCTCGCCGGTGGGTTCGCCGGCGGTGAGGACGCTCTCCTCCAGCTCTGTCAGCTGTCGGCCGAGGGTGTCCGTGACGTCGAGCTGGTCCTCCAAGCGATCGATCACAGCGGCTTCGCTGTCGAGTCCTCGGGCTCGGAGGTAGGCGGCGTTGGCGCCGGCGTAGCGCAGCCGGAGGTCTTTCCACCAGACGAGGTGGGGGATACCGGCCAGGACGGTGGACAGCAGGTGTTTTTCCTCACGGAGGGCCACGGCGAGGGAATGTGCCCTGGTGAGGGTCTGTCTGCCGTGTTCTTCGATCTTGCGTCGTTCGGTGATGTCGCGCTCCACGACGATCAGGCCGCGGGGAAGTCCTGATCTGGTTCTGGGGACGGCTTCCAGGCAGACCCAGTAGGAGGTCCCGCTGCGGGAACGGGTGACGAATTCTGTACGGGTCCTTTGGGCGCCGGTGAGTTTCTCCCGCAGTTCACGACATCCCTCGCTGTGCAGGAAGGGTCCGTGGATGAGGTCGGTGCGGGGGCGTCCGAGGACCTCCGGGAGGGAGTAACCGGTCATTCTCAGGAAGTCCGGGCTGCACCAGGTGATCCTGCCGGCCTCGTCCAGGAAGTAGATGGCCAGGTTCAGGGCGTGCAGGACCTCTTCCAGTCCTTGTTCTCCCAGGCGTTCGAGCAGGTCCGTGGTGGGGGTGTCCCGGGCCGAGGAGGCCCTCGGAGCCTCCGGGGGCTCCGGTTTCGCGGTCATCCGCCCTCCCCAGCTCCAGGAAAATCAAACAGCACAACGACGCCGAGTAGTCATATCGGTACGATCGGTGACTACATTGAGGGGTCGGCCCTCCTGTCGGCGGTGTGGCCAGGAGATCCCGACATCAGTGGGGAGCTGTCTGAAATGGGACAACGCATACTGCTCGTGGACGACGAGCAGCGCATCCTCGATGCGATGAGACGGACCCTGCACGGCCGGTACGAGGTGTTCACCGCCAACTCCGGCGAGGAGGGACTCCAGGCGCTGAGGGAGTCCTCCGCGAGCGACACGCCCTTCACCGTGATCGTCTCCGACATGATGATGCCGGGCATGGACGGCTCGGAGTTCCTGGGACGGGCCCACGAGGTCCTCCCGGACGCCGTTCTGATGATCCTGAGCGGTCAGGCCGATCTCAACTCCACGATCACCGCGGTCAACAACGCGAACCTCTTCCGCTTCCTCACCAAACCCGTCCGCTCCCCGGATCTCTGGGCGGCCCTGGACGCGGCCCAACGCCAGTACGAGCTGGTCGTGGCCGAACGGGAGCTGCTGCAGCTGACCCTGACGGGCGCGGTCGGGGTCCTGGCGGACGTTCTGGCGCAGGCCAGTTCCCCGGCCGGACGCAGGACGACCAGGGTGCGGACCCTGGTCACCGAGACCGCCCGGCGCCGCGACCTGCAGGACGACTGGCGCCTTCCTCTCGCCGCAGATCTCAGCCAGCTCGGATGCATCGCCGTCCCGACGGAGGTGTTGGAGACGGTCGAGGCCGGTGGGCAGCTGACCGACGCCGAGCGCCGGATCTTCGAGATGCACCCGGCCCTGGCCCATCGCCTGATCAGCCGCATCCCCCGCCTGGAGGAGATCGCACGCTGGATCGGGGAACAGACCACGGTCCAGCGCCTCGAGAGCACGGGGCACTTGGAGGACGCCGAGGAGATCTTCGCCGCCTGCGTCGCCTTCATGGTCGAACTGGATTCCGGGGAGGATCCCCGGCAGATCGTGCGCTACTTGGAGAACACCGACCGGTACTCGCGGCGGGTGCTGGAAGCTGTGCGCCTGGCCTCCCACGGTCTGAAGGCCAAGGGGACGCTGCGCGAGGTCGGCGCCGTCCACATCCACCCGGGGATGATCCTGGCCGAGGACGTGGTCACCATGACGGGAATGGTCCTGGTCCGTAAGGGCGAAGAGGTCAACGAGATGCTGGCCACCCGGATCGCGAACTTCGCGCGTTCCGTGGGGGTCGTCGAGCCCCTGCGAGTCCTGACCATGGGCTGAGAGCGTGTCCTGAAGCTCCGTAGCGGCGCTGCGCGCGGCCCGTAGCAGCGGGTTCCGAACAGGTCAGGCTCTCACCGCAGGATCTTTGGCCGTCGAGGGGAGGATCACGGAGTTCCGACGTCCGGACCGGGGGCCGCAGACGGCTCCGATGAGTCCGGCCCAATCTTCCATGATTCGCTCCGCCCCGAGGTTCTCGGACATTTTCCGGGTCGCCGCCGCCATGCAGGCGCGCGTGTGCTGGTCACGGACGAGGTAGCGGGCGGTCCGCAGCAGGCTGATCGTGTCCCCCGGGGGCACGAGCAGGCCCGTCACCCCCTGCTCCACCAGGTCGAGGATCCCCCCGGCCCCTTCGGCCACGAGCGGACAACCGCTCAGGATCGCTTCGAGGGCCGACAGCGGCATGGGGTCCCCCGCCGGTCCCGGCAGAACTCCCACGGTCGCGTGCGCCCAGGCGGCCAGCCGTTCCTCGGCGCTCGCCCCGTGCCTGACGACGATCCCCGACCCCTCGGGGGGACGCCACCCGGAGGGGGCCTCCCCGAGCAGGACCAACGACAGATCCTTCGCGACGTCGAAGGCGTCCAGGAGCGCAGCCACTCCGCGGTGGGGTGCGATCCTCCCGGTGTAGAGCGCGAAGGGCTCCGCGGGCAGGAAACCCGGGCGGGGAGCCGCCGACGACGCCTCGGGCAGGCTGATGAGCGGGGGCACGACGTGCGGTGGATCGATGCACAGGGCGGTCCCCACGGCCCGGGCGACCGAGGCACTGACGGCGGCCAGTCCGTCGATCCGGCGGATCCGCTGGCGCAGGGCCGCCAGTCCCGCGCCCTGCGCGGCTGCCCCCGCCGTGGTCTGGAATTCGTTCTGGCCGTCCCCCGGCCCCGGGGCCCCTCGGCCGGCGCAGTCCTGGACGTGCCGGTGACCGGGGCGCCGGATCCGGAACAGTCCGTAGTCATGGGCGTAGCCGATCGTACGGGTGTTCAGGTAGCGGTGCCGGACGGCGAGCCAGCTCAGGAGCATCCAGGAGTGGGCTATCACCACATCGGGTTCGAAACGGTCGGCGAACCGGCGCAGTCCCCAGGTGGTCACCGGGTCGGCCAGGCTCGGCTGCAGTTGCAGGGACCGTTCGCCCCGGGAGGCCTGCAAGGCCCCGAGGGCCGGCGGAGCCGCAGGAACGGTCACGACCTCAACCAGGCCGTCCTGGCCGGGGGTGGCCCAGGCCGCGGCGACGGCGACGACGGCCCCCAGTTCGGCCTGGGCGTGGGCCAGTGCCGCCACGAGACGTTCGACGCCTGTCGCGGCCCGCACTCCGGGCCGGGGACGGTGGGTCCCCGAACCGGTCCAGGGCTGGGGTTGCCAGGTGGTCCGCTGCCGGGCGGGGGCCCGATAGGTGTCGGTCAGGTGCAGGATCCGCAGCCCCCGCAGATCGTGTGGCCCGGACCGGACGCCGGACGTCCGCGCCCAGGGCCTCTGCCCCTGTGTCCCGGGCTTCTGGGCCCGGGGCTTGTGCGCCCCGGGGGTCCCGGTCCCGGGATCCCCCGCCCCGAGGTCCGGCCCGGCCGGCCCGTCCGCTTCGCCGTGCTCCGGACGGAGACGGTCATCGACTCCCTCGGTGGGAGCCGGAACCAGTGAAGGTACGATCGCGGGCACGCAGGCACCCGTGATGGTTGTCATGAACCCCTCCCGAGGTGTTCACCGCACCGTACGGTCCGCGTCGGACCGTCGGCCGCCATGTGCGGCACCCCCGAACATCAACCCTGACCCCCGCCGAAGGATGCCCTGAGCGAGGATTGATGCACTTAGCGTACACACCCAGGGGTGCGGAAAAGACTGAGCAACACTCGGTATCCCCGGGATTCGTGCCCGTACGACAGATCGCTCCTGGCCCCCACCAGCATTTCCCCTCAGGCCCGGACCCGATCGGAAGCAGCGGGGACAACAATTCGGCAACGCTTCGGCACGCCGCCCCGGCCCCCGGTTCAGGAAACACGGAGCAATCCATGAACAGAACGGAAATACTCGAACACTCCCGGTAGTAATACAACACCCTCGGTCACTGGTGTTCAGGTATCGAACGGACACAATGGATGTCCGGCCCTCCCGGGAACCAAGGGACGGGGGGCTCGTGAACGCCCCGAGGACATGGCTATTGTGAGCGCCGCAGCGCCGCAGCGCCGGACAACGGCGAGGCTTCGCAACGCACTCATCGGGGAGTCGGCCGGATCGCAGCCGAGCGCACTGCCCCGCAGCGGCGTCCGGCCGGCGTGTCCCGGCTCCCCGACGTCGCAGTTTTCGCTGGTGACGACGTGAGGAGCGCGATCCGGATGGATTCGGCGAAGACCACGGCGAACGAGCGCTCCGCCTCGATCCCCTATCCCGGACCGGTCCCTTTCACGGCAGGATCGGCCCTGGACTTCCACTGCCGGGACGAACAGGTCCGCCGGGTGCTGGACCGCATGGACTCCTGCCGGGCGGTCCTCGTCGCCGGCCCCGCCCTCTGCGGCAAATCCTCCGTGGTGCGAGCAGGTGTCCTTCCCAGCCTGGAAAGGCGTGTTTCCAGGACCGTCCTGATCAGTCCCGTTCCCGGTGCCTCGCCTCTCGAGATCCTGAGCAAGGCGCTCGGCCCGGTCGTGGACGACCTTCCCGAGGGAACGACCGCTTCCCTCTTCTCGCAGGAGGAGGAGCTCGCTTCCGAGGCCCTGCGTCTGACGGCGGAGAGCCTCGCCCGTGACGCGGGAACAGTTCTCGTGGTCGATCAGTTCGAGGAATTGGTCGGCCGTTCCCCGCAGGAGGCCAGGGTACTGCTGGACGTCCTCAGGGAGCTCTCCCACGCCGTCCACGGGGCGCTGCCCGGCGGACCCGCCCCGGTCCGTTTTCTGGTGACGGTGCGGGCGTCCTGCCTGGACGATCTGATCGTCCCCCGGATCGCCGCAGACCTGGAACGCGGCGTCGTGTTCGTGGCGCCCTTGTCGGCCGAACAATTGCGCACGGCTCTGGAACGCCCGGCCCTGGACCGCGGGGTCCGGTTCGAGGACGGCCTCCTCGACCGGCTCCTGGAGGATTCCGAGCAGATCCCCGGCAGGATGCCGCTGCTGCAATCCGCCCTGCGGCGCCTGTGGGAAGCGCGTGGGCCCGGGAAAGAACTGGCCCTCGCCGACTACGAGATCTTCGGGGGCCTCCAGGGCCTCCAGAACCTCCAGGGCCTCCAGAACCTCCAGAGCACCCCGGTCCTCCAGAGTGCCCGGGACGCCCGCGAAACCCATCGCGCGCAGAGCTGCGAGACGGGCGGCGACCAGGAGCAGCGCGGAGCCGGCGGGGTCCTGCCCGACGCTCCCTCCCCCGGTCGCACCGTTGCCCCGCCCGACGCCGCCCCCGACACCGTTCCCCCCACCGGGCAACCTGTCCCCACCGCTCCCCCCACCGGCCGGACGCCCCCCGCCCCCGCCCCCGCTGCCGACCGCACGGTTCCCGAGACCGCCACGGCCCACCGGCGCCGCCGCCCCTCCCCCGGCGTAGCAGTACTCGGGGCCCTGGCCCTGGTGCTGTCCGGTGCGGCAGGGACCGGTTGGGCGTCCCTGCACGGCGCAGAACGCGACCTGTCGGAGCAGGCCGGGGCCCTCCTGGCCCATCGGTCCCTGGAAGAGGCGGGGCAGGACGAGGGGTTCGCCCTACGGCTGGCCCTGGACGCCTGGGATCAGGACCCCGCCGGGGACGAGACCTACGCCGCACTGTTGTCCGCGCGGTTGCGGCTGGCCGACGCGCAGAGGGTGTCCGCGCCCCTGCCTGAGGCCGTCACCGCGCTGAGTTCGACCGCGTCGGGCGGGGTGTTCGTGACCTCCGATCCCCAGGGCACGGTCAGGGTCCGCACCGGGGTCGAGGGGGCCGCCGCTGAACCCTGGCAGGTCGGGGTCTTCGCCGACCTGTGGAGGGTTCGCCTCAGCGACGATGGCAGGTTCCTCGTGGTCGCCCAGCGTTCCGGCCGGGTGCAGGTCTGGGACGTGCGCTCGCGCGGCGCAGCCCGGCAACTGAGACCCGCGGCCCGGACGGGGCTCGTCCCCGCCCTGACCGGGCTGCAGATCGCACCGGACGGCAGCGTGCTCGGTGTGGTCGTACGCACCGGCACCCGGTCCACGGACCGGGCCCTGGAGCTCTGGGACGTCGCCACCGGCCAGCGCCGCACGCACAAGGTCGTTCCCCGCGCAGGGTCCGGCTGGGACCTCGCAGGGGTCTCCGGGGGCGGCGGACTGGTCACGGTGACGGAGGGATCGGAATCCGCCTCGCGTGTCGTTGTGATCAACACCAGGACCGGGGTGCGGGCGCGACAGAGTGCCGGCGCGGTCACGGCCCTCGCCGGGGCCCTCGCTGTGAGTTGCGTACAGAAGGGCGGGGGCGTCCTGACCGTGCGTCCGTTGTGGCGGACGGCCCGGAAACTGTTGGTTTCCCTGCCCGAGTGCCCCGACCTGACCGATCCCCCCGAACGGGACGCCGGCGGACGGTTCCTGATCGTACGACCCGACGGTTCGGCCTCCGAACGTCTCCTGGTCGATCTGAGCGACGGCACCCTGTGGCGCAGTGCCGCCCCGCCGGCGCGGACGGAGTCCTCCCCTGCGGCCCCCGGCCGCTCCGACCAATTCCTGGTCCTGCGCGGGGACGGGAAGTCCCCGGAGATCCTGCAGTTCACACGCGGGGCCCTCGTCCGGTACGGCACGAGACGATCCTGGTCCGCCGGGCCGCTCCAGGACGCCTCGGCGACCGCCGTCAGCCCGGACGGGACACTCGTGGCCGTCGTGGGCCGGGCCTCCTCCGCCGCAGCGGCCGGGCGACGGCCTTCCGGTTTCACGCTGTCGGTCCTGAAGGCGGACGGCCGGTCCCCGAAGGCGGACGGCCGGTCGGCGGATTCGCTCCCGGTGCCGGCGGTGCGCGGCCGTCCGTCCCTGGTGCCGCTCTTCTTCACCGCGGACTCGACCGGCCTGGTGGCTTCCGGGCCCGACGGCCCCGTGGTCCTCGACGTCGCGGACCTGTCCGCCAGGACCGGGATCGAGCTGCCCGGGGCCCTCCCGGGTTTCGGGCAGGGTTCTGGGCAGGGATCCGGGCTCACGGCGTCGACGACGATCCTCGACGCCGGGGGCCGACTCGTCGTGCTGCACGGCGGGCTGCTGACCCGTTGGGACCCGGCGACAGGCGAGCAGGTCGGCCGGTCGGTGTCCGTCGCCTCGGGAAGGCAGGCCGCCGACCTGGAACAGGGCGCGCTGTTGGCCCGCCCCGGCAGAGCCGACCAGGTCCTTCTCCTCGTGGGGGACACGGTCGAGGTGTGGGACCTCGCACGCGGTGCGCGGATCTCCCGGCAGCGTCCGGCCCCGGGCGAACGGATCGCCGGTTCCACGGACGGCGTCCCCGGGGCTGCCGTCGACGACGACGGGCGGGTGCTGGCCGTCTCCTATCTGACCAGGAGCGGGATCGACTTGTGGGACCTCGACGCCGCAGCAGGGGCCGGCCGGCAGCTGGCGGTCCCCGCCGGAGCCAGGCCGGGCGGTTTCGTCCGCGCCGGGCTCCTGGCGGTCGGGATCCGGGGCGGCCGGGCCGGACGATCGACGTCGCTGTCCCTGTGGAACACCGGGACGGGGCGGAAGGTCTGGGCCCTGTCCGGGCCGAGTACCCCCGACGGCGTCGGGTGGCGTCCGACGGGTGATCGCTGGACAGCCCTGTCGGCGCAGGGTCCGACGACCCTCGATCTGTCGTCCCCCCGGACCTGGGCCGAGGGCCTCTGCCGGATCGTCGACAGGGCCCACACCGAGCGGGAACGCGAGTTCCTGCCCGTGGGAGCTGCTGAGAGGAACTCCTGCGAATGATCTCTTATCGGAAAAGCTGCCCAGGAATCCGATACACCCCACGGCGGGAGTTCCGGGGCGACGGATACCATTTCTGCCATCAGCGCGAGCGCGCCTGTCGTGAGGGGACGCCACCCGGTCCCCCCGGTTCGCCGCCTCAGGACGGTTCACCGCCTCAGGAGGGCTCGCCGCCTCGGGGTGGCTGAACGAGCCGCTGCCCACCGACCCGAAGAAACCCATCCAGGACTGCTGAGGTTCGTGGTGTCGCTGCAACAACAGGAATATCTTCCCGCCCCTGCTCGTCCGACCCTGCCGATTCCGCCGTTCCTGTTCGTGGTTCTGTGCGGTTTCGCGGCAGGGATCGCTGCGAGTCTTGCCCCGGAGGCGCCTTTCCTGGTGCCTCTGGCCGTCCACTCGGGGTTTTGGGTGGCCGCGACCGCCTGGGTGGGCCGCCGATCCGGGGCCATGAGGGTCGCGGTGTTCAGGGGGCCGGCTTTCCTCTTGGCCGCGGTGTTCGGGCTGTATGGCTCGGTCGCGCTGCAGAGAGGGCAGATCAACGGGCTGATGATGCTCGTGCTGCTTCTGCTGGGCAGCCTTGTGGGCCCCGTGGTGGGGGTTCTCGGGCAGATCTCCGTCCAGGGGGGCAAGTGCGGGGCCGCCGTCAGCGGACTGTTCGCCGGGCTGTTGGCCGGTGAGGCGGCGTTCGTGCTCCTCTCGCAGGCGCAACCCGAGGACATGGGGCTTCTGCTGTTCGACATGGCTGCTTCACTGGCGTTCATCTGTGCGGACAGTGCCGATGCGCGGCGCCGTGGGATGTTCCGGTGGATTCCGGCGGCCGGCGCAGTGGGGGTGCTGGCTTTCCTGGCTGTGCCGGCTCTCGCGCATGTTCTCCTGGGCTGACATGTTCTCCCCGGCTGAATTCCCCGGCTTATTCCCCGGTGGGCCACCGGCCCACCGTGGTCACCCGGCCGTGCATGTCGACGAGCCGGGCTGCCAGACCCCGGGCCTCGAGCCAGGGCACGGCCGGGTCCCCCATCACCACGGCCGCCGTGCTCGCGGCGTTGGCGGTGGAGCACCGGTCCGCCAGCACCGAGGCCGTCCTCCAACGGGGCCGGACCGGTAGTCCCGTCCGGGGGTCCAGAAGGTGGTGGGCCTGTCGCCCCCCGTGCGACCAGCGGCGGCGCAGGATCGTCGAGGTGGCTATCCCGCCGGCGGGCAACGGCACGACGTCCACCGGTGTCCCTGTTCCCGCCTGCCGGAGAAACCCGTCGGCCGTAGCGGACCCGGTGACGGGGACCTCGCTGACCTCGACCTGCCACGGGTGTGTCAGGTTCGTGTCGAGGGTTCCCACCGCCACGTCACCGCCGAGGCTCACCAGGACGTCGCACCCCAGCCGTCCGGGCAGACGCGCGGCGATCAAATCGGCCGCGTGGGCCTTGCCGACGGCTCCCAGGTCGAGTTCGACGCCCACGGGGATCCGGATCGCGCTCCGGTCGCGGATCTCGATCGATCTCCAGGCCTCTGGGAGAACGGGCGGGGGGACGGCGGCGGGTCCGTGGTCCGGGCTCCCCCCGCCCGCCCGGACCTCGGCCAGGTCCCGGTCGTAGCCCAACGTCCTGAGGTGGACCCCCAGGGTGGGACAGACCAGGCCGCGGGAGTCCTCCGCCGCTGCGAGCGCTGTCCGGAGCACCCCGACGAGCAGGGGATCGACACCGACCCAGGTCCCTGGCCGGCGGTTGACCCGGGACAGGTCGGAGTCGGCCCGGAACCTGCTGCAGGACGCGTCGACGGCTTCCAGGACGGTGTTCGCCAGGGGGAGGGCTTCCCGCAGGGTGGCGGCGGGGTGAACCACCAGCTGGACGTAGGTTCCCAAGGCCCGCCAGGTCGCTGTGCCGTAGGGGAGGGGGTCCTCCGCGAGGTCTGTTCCCGACGCCCGTTCCGGTCCGGCCCTGTCCACGGTTCGTGGCGGGTGTGGCATCGGCATGTCAGGGCCTCTTCCGGGGTGGGGTGGTCCGCGGTTTCCGGTCGTGGCGGGACCGGACCGGGCGGGTGGGTCAGGTGGGTCAGGTGGGTCAGGATCCCGTGGAGGTCACGGTGGGGACGGCGGTCCGGGTCGTGGTCGGCTGGGCGGTCGGCTGAACAGTCGGACGGGCGGTCGGACGGGCGGTCGGCTGAACAGTCGGACGGGCGGTCGGACGGGCGGTCGGCTGAGCGGTCGGACGGGCGGTCGGACGGGCGGTCGGACGGGTGCCGGGGTCCTCGGTGGGGGCGATGGTGGGGGTGTCCGTCGGATCGCCGGTCGGGGTTGCCGTGGGGCCGGCGGTCGGGGAACAGGACGGG
>JAUPKJ010000231.1 GCA_030837505.1 Actinomycetota bacterium | reverse complement strand
GGTGTAGGTCTCGCACGCATCGGCCCCGAGGGCCGCCGCCAGAGCGACAGCCGTGGTGTCCGAGGCCCCCCGTCCGAGGGTCGTGACGTCCTTGGTGTCCTGACTCACCCCCTGGAAACCCGCGATGATCGCAACATCGCCCTCGTCGAGAGCCGACCGAATGCGGCTGGGGGTGATGTCGATGATCCGCGCGTCCCCGTGGCGGGCAGTGGTGATGACCCCGGCCTGGCTTCCGGTGAACGACCGGGCATGAACCCCCAGGGACGCGGTGGCCATGGCCAGCAAGGCGGCGGAGATGCGCTCACCCGCTGTCAGGAGCATGTCCATTTCCCGCGGTGGAGGGGCCGGGGTGACCCCGTGAGCCAGTTGCAACAGGTCGTCGGTGGCATCCCCCATCGCGGAGACGATCACGACGACCTCGTTCCCGGCTTTCTTGGTGTCCACGACACGTCGGGCGACACGCTTGATGCCCTCGGCATCCGCGACGGAGGATCCCCCGTACTTCTGCACGATCAGGCCCACGGCGCGTCCTTTCCACAGTTGTCCGACACGGCCCTGCCCCGGTCAGCGACCTCGGAAACATCGGGCACCGAAAGCACCGGGCACCGAAAGAGACCGAGCCCTCGCGTCTTGACGCTCGGACCCGGTCCAACTCGGGCGCCATCGACCCCGGCACCGTCAGGAATACCGATTTCCGTCGCTTCGTCAGCGGACCGCCGTTCAGTGTATCGACGTCCTGTTGAGAACTCGGTGGCGCGCACCGGCGGTCTCAAGCTCCGTGCAGGGCCTCGAACTCGGCGTCGGCGACGGTCTCGGCATCGACGTCCAGGCGCAGGTGTCCCAGGACGGACTGCAGTACTCGCAGAGAACTGGTGGCTCGAACGCCCCACGTGGACAGGTAGGAGAACTGCCACCACCACAGCGCCTCGTCGATCCGCCCGCCCCGGTAGTGCTGCAAGCCGTGGGCGAGATCCGAGGCGATGTCCGCCAGGTCGTCCGAAAGGCTCCCCCGGACGACCTCCCCGGAGGTCAGGGGATCGACGACGTCGGCGTACTCGTCCAGACCGTCCAGGAGGTTGGCCAGACCCGCACGGATCGGGTCGACGTCCGGATCGGGCCCGAGGTCCGGTTCGAAACGCTCGCTGGGGACGACGTCGGTGATGGCGCCGAGTCTGGCTCCTATGGGAAGGGTCTGGGAGAGTGCCAGGAGCAGCACGGGGATGGCGGTATCGGGTGAGGAACCCGCCGCGACCTCCGTGACGGAGTCCAGGTAGCTCTGGGCTGCGGCAGAGGTCTCCTCCGCGAGCCTGCGCAATTCCAGGGCCTCCGACGTCAAGTTTCTGGGCGGAAGGTCCGTGCCGTCGCGATCCGGTCCGTCCGGCCGGGAAACGTGTTCAGACATCGAGCAGTCTCCTCCCCTCGAAAGCCCGCCCCAGGGTGAGCTCATCGGCGTATTCGAGATCTCCCCCGACCGGCAGCCCAGAGGCGAGCCGGGTGATGCGGACCCCCATGGGCTTCAACCATCGTGCCAGGTAGGTGGCCGTGGCTTCCCCCTCCAGATTCGGGTCCGTCGCGATGATCACTTCGGTGACCTCGTCGGAGGACAGCCGACCGACCAGTTCCTTGATTCTGAGATCGTCCGGGCCGATGCCTTCGATGGGACTGATCGCACCGCCCAGGACGTGGTAGCGGCCCCGGAACTCCCGGGTCTTCTCGATCGCGACCACGTCCTTGGGCTCCTCCACGACGCACAGGATCGACGGATCACGGCGCGGATCGCGGCAGATCCTGCACCGTTCCTCCTCTGAGACGTTCCCGCAGACTTCGCAGAAACGCACTTTCCGGGTGACCTCCTGCATCGCGGTAATGAGGCGTTGCACGTCCACGGGGTCGGACTGCACCAGGTGGAACGCGATCCTCTGGGCGCTCTTGGGACCGATCCCGGGCAACCGCCCGAGCTCGTCGATCAAATCCTGGACAACGCCTTCGAACACCCTCTGAGCCTACGGGTTCGAAGCGAGGAGGTCTCCGCCCGCACGCACCACTCCCCCGGCGAGCCTCACCCATGACTACCCAGCGCACGTATCTTCCACGATACGTCACCCAATCGGTCGGTCCGGCGCAGTTCGGGCCGAGGACGGTGCCGAACTCAGCCGGCGGAGAGGACGGCGTCGCCCAAGGCCGGCCAAGCCTCCAACGCCCACGGTCCGAACTCACGATCGCCCAGGACCGTGCACGCCGTCTGCGTGTCGGGGTCGACCCACAGGAAGGAACCGGACCCGCCGAAGTGCCCGAATGTTCTCGGGCCGACGGACTGCCCTGCCCAGTGCCCGGGCAGGCAGAAGGCCCGTTCGAATCCCAGTCCCCAGTCCAGGGGCTGGAAGCGCCCGACCCCGGGCAGGACTCCCCCCAGCCCGGGGAACTGGACCGTGACGGCTTGCGCGAGGGTGTCCGGATGCACCAGACGCGGCCGCATCAACTCACCGGCGAACCGCAGGAGATCCCGGACGGTGCTGCGAGCCGCGAAGGCGGGTGAACCGGACAGTTCCGTCGCGGTCATCCCCAAGGGCTCGAACACGGCTTCGGCGAGGTAGACCGGGAAGGGGATCTGGCTGGAACGCTCCACATGAGAGCTCAGAACCTCGAACCCCTGGTTGGAGTAGATCCGTCGGGTCCCCACCGACGCGATCGCCCCGGAACCGCTCTCGAATCCATAGCCGGCGGCATGGGACAGCAGGTGCCGAACGGTCGCCCCGGGGGGTCCTGCGTGGTCGTCGAGCTCCACGGCCCCTTCCTCCACGCCGATCAGCACTGCGTACGCGGTCAGCAGTTTGGTCACGGAGGCGATCCGGAACTGGTCGTCCACGGCCCCGTGGAACTCCGCAGGGCCGTCCGCCCGCAGCAGGCCGGCCCCCACACGCGTCACCGGCCAGGTGTCGATCTGTTCGAGTGCCGTTGTCATGAGTTCTGCTCCGCGATGACGCTCCCGCCGAGGTAGCGGACGACCACCTGCTCACCGACCAGGCCCGAGTCCTCCAGGTCCCGGTCGTCGCGGCTGGCTTCGTCGTCGCGGAAGGCCCCGAGCGGCCGACCGACCCCGCCCCGGGGCTCCCGGCGCGAACCGTTCCCGGAGCCGCTCCCAGGGCCCCCCGATCGCTCGGGACTCCGGGCCCCGGCGGCAGCAGCCCTGACGCGATCGGCTCCGGTGAGAGCCGGTTCGACCGGACGCCATTGCTCCTCGGGCTCGTCGCGGGCCGGAGGCTCGTCCGGCGGGGGGATGTCCTCCTCCGGTGCGGGTGAGACCGCCCGGGACACCCCGACCTCGTGCATTGCACGGTCCGGTCCGCCCCCGCCGGTGGTCCGCCCTCCGAGAGCTGTTCCGGGGGCCTCCGGAGCCCCTGCCACGGGGTGTCCGGAAGGCCTCGGCACGTTCGGGACCGGGACCGAGGCCGGGATCTCTCCCGGCCGAACCGGTCCCGAGGACCCGCTGGGGGCGGTGGGCTCCCAGGAGGTCGCGGAAGGCCGGGCCCCCTCGGGGGCAGGGCCCGGGGACGGCGCCGGTCCGGCAGGCTGGTTCCCCCCGCCACCGGAGGATCCCTGGCCCGGCACGGGACCCGCCGGAGGACCGGAAGGACCGGAACCGGGACCGGGACCGGAAGGACCGGGACCGGGACCGCCCGGACCGGTAGGGGGGCCACCGTCGCTGACCACGTGGAGCGCGCACTCGATCCGCAACGTCTGGGACAGGATCTGGCGCAGCACCTCCTGGTGCGCTCCTCTGCTGAAGCTCGCGGCCCGCCCGGGGGAATCGAACCCCAGGACCACCGTCCGGCCATCGAAGTCCACGACCTGCGCGTAATGCGACACCAAGGACCACGTGGTGCGGCGGACCCCGGCGAGGGTCGAGAGGATCCCCGGCCACAGCCGACGCAGTTCGTCGACGCCGCCGCCTCCGCCGGCAGGCGGCCCCGCAGTGGCTGCGCCACGGGCCGCAGCCGGTGGACCGGGCGGAGGCGAGGACTGCGCGTCCGCCCCGGCAACAGGGGTCTGCCATCCCTGCGGGGCCTCGGACGGCGGGAGCGCCGAGTTCCGGACCGGGGCGGGGGCCGCCCTGGTCTGCGAAACAGCCGAAGGCGCTGGGGCCCCCGGAGGGCGAGAGGGCCCCGAACCGCGCGAGGTTCGGGGGGAGTGGGCGGGTTGGACGGGTGGGGGGGCCGCAGCCGGGGGCAGGTCGGAGACGGGGGCCGGCGACGACAGGCCCCCTTGAGCGATCCGACGTTCCAAACGCTCCATCCGGGCTCCCAAGCCGCTCTCACCGGCGTCCGCCCCGGGCAGGAGCAGCCGCGCGCACAGGAGTTCGAGGTGGAGCCGGGGGGAGGTCGCCCCCGTCATCTCGGTGAAGGCAGCATTCACCACATCTGCGGCCCGGGAGAGTTCTGCCCGACCGAACCGGGCGGCCTGGGCGCGCATACGCTCGCGCTGGTCCGCGGGCAGCGAGCGATGAACCGCGTGATCGCCGTCCTGGACCGCTGCCATGACGACCAGGTCACGCAGCCGCTCCAGCAGGTCTTCCACGAATCTGCGGGGATCGTGACCGGTCTCGATCACTTGTTCGACGACGCCGAAGACCGTCGCGGCGTCACCGGCTGCCAAAGCCTCGACAACGGAATCGAGCAGGGTCGCGTCGGTGTAGCCCAGCAGGGTGACGGCCAATTGGTAGGTGAGTCCCTCGTCGCCTGTTCCAGCCATCAGCTGGTCGAGGACCGACAGGGAGTCACGGACCGATCCGGCTCCGGCCCGCACGACGAGCGGCAGCACGGAGTCCTCCACAGGGACTTCCTCCCTGGCGCACAGCTCGGCCAGGTACTCACGGAGACGCTCGGGCGGGACCAGGCGGAAGGGATAGTGGTGGGTCCGGGAACGGATGGTCCCGATGACTTTGTCCGGTTCGGTCGTGGCAAAAACGAAACGGACGTGAGGCGGGGGCTCCTCCACGATCTTCAACAGGGCGTTGAAGCCCTGCGGGGAGACCATGTGGGCCTCGTCGAGGATGAAGACCTTGAAACGGTCCCTCGCGGGGGCGAAGACCGCGCTCTCCCTCAGGCTGCGGGCGTCCTCCACCCCACCGTGGCTCGCCGCGTCGATCTCGACGACGTCGAGGCTGCCCGGACCGCCTCTGGCCAGTTCGATGCAGGACGGACACTTCCCGCAGGGTTCTGGCGTGGGCCCCTGCTCGCAGTTCAGGCAACGGGCCAGGATCCGGGCGCTGGTGGTCTTGCCGCAGCCCCTGGGTCCGGAGAACAGGTAGGCATGGTTGACACGGTTCTTGGACAGCGCGGCCATCAAGGGCCTGGTGACGTGTTCCTGCCCGATGACCTCGGCGAAGGTCTCGGGCCGGTATCTGCGGTACAGCGCTGTGGACACGTCGGAACCCTAGTCGGGTTCCGGGCCCGCCGCTGCGGGCAATCCAAGGCTGTGCACAACCATCCTGATGGACGCCATCTTCACTAGAAGAGCTGTCCTGGAGTGGGTACCGATCCCTCCCCCAGCGAAGGACTCCCCGCGCACCCGCCAGAGCCCACCTACCCTTGCTGCCTTCCGGCCCTGGGGGAGTTCAGCGGGATGACGCCACGCGGGGAGCCGGGTATCACTCTACCCGTACCGCGAGGAAGTGCTCACCGCCGGCCGCCCGAGGGGGACGGGGGCGCAAGCACTGGGATCGGTTCGATAGACTCCCCCGTGGAGGATTCGCCTAGTGGCCTAGGGCGCACGATTGGAAATCGTGTTGGGTTAACACCCTCAGGGGTTCAAATCCCCTATCCTCCGCCGGTCCGGGAGCCGGGCGTGACTTCGATCGTCACGTCCGGCTCTCGACGTCTGCGGACCCTCAGACGATCCGGAGCAGGGGGGTGCGGTCGCAGGGGACTCCCGTCGTCCGCCGCGGGGGCGCCAAGGGTCGGATCCCGGGGGCGACCGGTCGGAGGGGACCCCATAACGCACCGCTCGGGCGACTACGACAACGCCGTCCGGCATGCCGGGACCCTCCGGAGCGGCTTCGATGGGCCCCGAACCGTAGAATTACCCGAGTGATCTTCAAAGCCGTGGGAGATGGCCGCCCGTACCCAGACCACGGGTATGCGACACCACGGCAGTGGGCGACCGTTCCACCGCGTCAGATCCGGTTGGATGACCTGGTCACGACCAAAAGCACCCTGGATCTGACGCACTTGCTCTCGGAGGATTCGACATTCTTCGGTGACCTGTTCGCGCACGTGGTGCAGTGGCGAAACACCTTGTACTTGGAGGACGGGTTGCATCGAGCTGTTCGAGCTGCGCTTTCGCAACGTGCTGTCCTGCATGCCAGAGTCCTGGTAGTGGATGGCTGAGCCCGATGCACGAACCCCATGACGAGCGGAAGATCGGTTCCGGGGAGGACCCCGAAGGCCCCCTGGCCCCCGAGGGGACGAACCATGCCTCGGAGGACGGCCGGGGCAGCTGCGAACAGGCCGCTGCCCGCACCGGGGCACAGCCCCTCGATCCTGTGCCCTCGGACACCGACGAGCACGCGACCGGCAACTCCCTTGAGCCCGAAGAGACCTCCGCCGGCTCTTCTGAAGCATCCGAGGCGGAGGGGAACGCCACGCAGACCTCGCAGCCGGAGCAATCCGGATCCGAGCAGGAAGAACACGATCATCAGCCCTTGAGCACCGACACCCCTCCCGAGCCGGAACCCAAGGCGGAGCCGGAGCCGGAGCCGGAACCCGAACCGGAGCCCGAGGCGGAGGTTGAGCCCGAGCCGGAACCGGAACCGGAGCCCGAACCCGAACCGGAGCCCGAACCTGAGGCGGAGCCGGAGCCCGAACCCGAACCTGAGCCCGAACCCGAACCTGAGCCCGAACCCGAACCTGAGCCGGAGCCCGAGGCGGAACCCGAGCCCGAACCGGAGCCCGAACCCGAGCCGGAGCCCGAACCCGAGCCGGAGCGGGACGCCGGGTGTGTCAACGAGGCCAACTGTCCCGGTGCCGGCTCCCCCCTGTGCGGACCGGAACGACTCTCCATCG